>CAYVIZ010000033.1:0-13510 GCA_964451715.1 uncultured Desulfurococcales archaeon
TCCTCATAATTATCTTTACTGCATTAACGAGCTGGTTAATACTCTTGGCCCCAGTTACAACCATCTTTCCCGACTTGAAAATGAGAGCTGTAACCTTGGGAACCTGCAGTCTATATATGAGGCCGGGAAACCTGTCAGGATTATATTCTACATCTTCTATCTTGGACTCTATAAACTGCAGGTCAAGCTCGTGCTCCAATATAACTGTAGCAACAATATTCTCTATCTGGACCTGAGGCTTAAAATCCCCTTCACCCACCATTACAACACCATGATTCAACAATACACAACTACTATTTAAAAAGCCTATTTAAACAAGCCTCTCTACGGGGATGACGAAGTGGGCAGCCTGTGACCTAGAATGAAGACAACCAACTCACTCTGACCCTCACAGTAATTCTTCTATCTCTCTCCTGGCCTGACCGTTTTCTTCTAGGATAAGCTCTAGAATTTTATAGCGTCTCTTATTTTCCCCATTCTCTTTTATCCATGCTTCTATGTGCTCCTCCTTAGCATCTATGCTAATATCTAGATTCAGCCATACATTACTTCTTATATAGAAAGAAGTATCCGGCTCAAGTCCGAGAACCCTTCTCGCATAATATGAAGCGTTGCGAACTTCTATATTATGAGGATTCGCCTTCATAGCGGGCTTGTCTTTGCCGACCCCTATCAGGTATCCGAAAATATATTTCAAAAGGTTTCTAACAGGCAGATTAAACACTGCATCATCGGGATATTTGATTATATCTAATGAAGTCTTTAGTTTTTGAATGTAAACACTTGGCTCAAGTATAGGGTTAAAAGGCGTATAACCCAGTAGAGGATTTACTGTGAACCCTAGGTTTCTCTTATATATAAAGACAAGGAAGCGTGGTGATTCTAAATAGTAATATGAAAAATGATTTTCACCATAGTAAACCTTCTTTGTACTGCTACGAATAACATAGAACGGCAGGGATATCCTGGCTATGTTTTTACTTGTATTCAATTATCAAGCCCCCTTCCATATTATAGACGCTATAAAAGATCTTTTGTTCATGTAGATTTAATAATGACATTTTATGCTCTCTATTAACAGGTGTGGATGAATACAGGGCTTGATATAGCCGGTTAGGTGATAGACAGTGCGTTGGCTTATAGTGAAGGTAATCAACTTGCTTATAGTCCTTATAGCGGTCACCTATATAGTAGCGGCTATAACTTCAGGTCCTATGGCCCAATTAGAGATAGATAGACAACGCCATACATTACAGGAGGCGGTAAGACATGTGGAAGGTCTCACTCCGGAAGAAAGGCAGGAATGGGTTAACCAGAGACTTGAAGCTTATATAAGATCTCAGGGGTTAGATAAGCCATGGTACTTACTTGCCCTAAAATATACAGTAACCCTGCTTAAATTCAAAGACTTGAACGCTACTACAATGACCACATTATACTTCCACCAAGGTAGCAAAAAGGTTCTTTATATTATTGCAGAAAGGATACCGTTTTCCATACTTCTCTTCACAACATCGTCTGCTTTAACGATCCTCTTCGCTCTCCCTCTTGCGTTATACGCAGCTAGACGGCCAGGGGGGATGTTGGATAACACTATAGTAGCATGGAGTGTATTCAGTGTAAGTATGCCGTGGTGGTGGCTTGCGATGGTATTCATATATCTATTTTCATATAAATGGCACATATTTGCAGGACCATCCGCGCAGATAGACTGGAGAAGCCCGGCACAGGTTCTGGATCGTATGGCCCTACCCGTCATCACGGTTACACTATTAAGCATAGGGGATTCAGCGTTCCGTATGAGGAACATACTACTCGATACATTCAATGAAGACTTCGTTATGGTAGCTCGTGCTAAAGGCGTTCCCGAGAGAACTGTTCTCATGAAACACATATTACGGGCTGCAGCACCACCTATAGTCACTATAGTCATGTTCAGCCTTGTACTCAGCGTTGTCAATGGAGCCATAATAACCGAGTTAGTTTTCAACTGGTTTGGAATGGGCAGACTCTACTGGGATGCTATCTCCCAGAACGACATACCCGTACTCGTCGAGTTGACTTACATAACGACCTTACTGTATCTCTTAGTTAGGTTCCTCTTGGATATACTTTACACCTACCTAGATCCCAGGATAAGGAGGGCTTGAAGAGGTGAAGATGGCGTGAAACTAAAAGAAATACGTGAGTCATGGTCAAATAATATGTCCATCATACTACGCACGTGGTCTGGAAAAATAGGAATAATTCTTCTAGTAGTATTCATAGTTCTAGCTCTTCTAGTAATGGTCAAATATTATCCTGACACTACGACCGCGTATGGTAAAGGAATAGCATCCTATTGGCCTTATAACTATCCTTTCAATGCCCCTCCGTCTTGGGCCGTGAAAGACAAGTTTAATGGTATATATGTGTACAAGAAAGATCTAACTGATACGGGTGCAGTGTCAACTGTAATAAAGATCCCTGGACTCTTCGGTTATAAAAACATCCCCGGTTACACGCATAATTATACATATGGCTTTAATTATACATCAAATGGATTTCCAAGCGACATACTAATAGCGACGGGTGTATATGCCGGTAGCAATGTTACATATGTGAGGCTTCTCTACTTCCTTGAAAGACCGGATGGGTCTATTATAGTATTCTATAATTCAACTCTTCAAACAGGAAAAGAAACCCTAATCCATGGGTCTACCACTAAGAAAGGCAATGAAACAATTGTTCTCCCATTAGGTATACGTAAACTATCCTCCTCATCTATTATTTACCCAAACTTGTTAAGTAGTTTAAAATCCATATACAATAATACTTCAATAGATGTTACAGATACGGCTAATTATAACAAACTATTATTCGGGAAACCCGTTAAAAGAGAGGACGGTAGCTGGGATATAATACCTCTAAAAGGGGAATACAAGATAATTATAACTGCATTATTCATACCTAGCAAGAATGTCGACCCCAATAGCAAGGAAGGCTCAGTTACATTAACAACGTTTGCATGGAAGATGATGCCTAATGCATATGGTTTATTCGGTACAGACAATGTTGCTAGACCTATAGGACTAGGTTTACTGCTAGGAATACCTTACGCGTTCTATATAGGATTTACTGTAACTTTTATATCAACTTTCATAGGCGCACTCTATGGAACACTTGCTGGTTATTGGAAAGACCTGAAAGGGGAAGCAATGATGAGAGTTGCCGACATAGTGAACTCGCTTCCCTTCCTCCCCATTCTTATAGTATTAACCTTCGTGTTTAGGCAGACGATAAATCTTACAATACTTGCGGGTTTAATGATAGTTCTGTTCTGGGCTGGGCCAGTTATAATTGTTCGAAGCATGTCCCTTCAAATAAGCGAGCAGTTATATATAGAAGCGGCAAAAGCTTCGGGTGTTGGTACCTCTAGAATAGTTTTCCGCCACATATTCCCACAGATTTTACCCTATACTATAGCCATATCGGTACTAAGTATACCAGGTATAATAGTTACAGAGGCGGGACTAAGCCTTCTAGGCTTTGGCGATCCGACAGCGCCTACTTGGGGTAAAATGTTGCAAAACGCGTATGACTCACAGGCTGTCATAAACGGTTGGTGGTGGACTTATCTCTTCCCCGGACTAGCACTAGTGGTGTTCTCTGCAACATTCCTGTTGATAGGACGGGCAATAGAACCCATAGTTGCGCCAAAACTTCAAAAATAACTCTCTGGGCATCTAATCAAACAAGAATACTTTTCTCTTCCTCGCGTGGTATGGTAGGGGGATACGTTTAAATATATAGGTTGTGCCATTATTTTAGATACATGACCTAAACAACAACCATGTTAGAGGTGAGCTTGAATAATGAAGAAGTATTTGTCACTAGCTATAATACTCCTTATGATAATCCCGCTGATACCAGTTTACCATGCAAACGCGCAAGAAGGTGTTCTGGTGCAGAGAGTGGTTATACAGAGGATACAAGATGATGCAACAGCCGTTCAGTCGTTAGAAAACGGTAATACACAAGGCAGAGTGTTTGCTATAAACAACCCTGATACAGCAAACGAGCTGAAACAAAGAGGATTCCAGGTCATATCAGCATACAGTGGGCTCAACGACATCCTAGTCAACCCTGCCTCAAACTGCAGTAATGGAATGTTCAACATATTCGCTAACAGGAAAGCAAGATTCGCGCTGCAGTTCCTAGTTCCAAGGGACCAGATAGTAGCCAATATATTCAAAGGAGCAGCATACCCAGCAGTATTCTCCTACATACCCTACCAGCCAGACTACCCCTACATAGCCGGAACAGCTATAAAATGGAAGTCAATAGTCGATGTTAAGGGCAAGGAGTATGGTCTACAGTTACTAAAACAGGCTCTAGAAGAGGAAGGAGCTGTACTACAAAACGGTAAGTGGTATAAGGACGGCAAGCCCGTAACGGTCAACTTCGTAATAAGAGTAGAAGACCAAAGGAAAGACATAGGAAACATGCTGGCCGACGTATTAGAGAATGAGGCTAACCTCACCGTTAACAGAATGTACAAAGACTTCAGCGCTGCACTAAGCATAGTCTACTATGACGACCCCGGTAAGTGTGAATGGAGCCTCTATACCGAAGGATGGGGAATAACAGGTATGACCCAGTTCAACTACGATGATGCTGTATACTTCTATAGCAGCATATGGGGTAATATGCCTGGATGGGGAGAATCAGGCTACTGGAACTACGCTAATGACACCATAGACGACATAGCAACAAAGCTAGACAGTGGCTACTATACTGATGTAAATTCCTTCTACGAAGCTATAAACAAGCTACTCGATCTAGGATTCCAGGAAGCAGTGAGAGTATGGGTTGTAGCAACTGCTGATCAATATATAGCTTCACCTGATCTGTCAGGGATAGTTGTAAGCCCCGTTGTATATCCTTGGAACACGTATACATGGATGAACCTACACTATGCCGGCCCCAACGTTAAGCTAAGCAATAGATACGTCTACAAGGAGGGTTGGGCATGGAACCCTGTAGGTGGATGGAGTGACATGTATAGTAGACCCGTAGTGGATGCGGTTACATGGGCAGGAATAACTAGCAGACCTACAGATGGTAAGACTGGATGGAGTCCTGCAAATACAGCTATATGGAAGGTAGAAAGGGGTAACCCTACCGTGCAGGTGCCTTCTGATGCACTGGTATATGATCATGCACAGCATAAGTGGGTTCATGCAGTCGATGTAGGTAGAACAGCTGCAAAAGCTGCAGTGACAATAAACTACCCAATGCTAAAACAGTTTAAGTTCCATGATGGTTCAAAGATGAGTATAGCAGATATACTAGCACCATATTATATAATATTTGAGTACGCGTTCGACGATAGTACAGATAACTTTACGGACACAAGGGCCGAGCCAGTGCTCCAGTACTTCTACTGGACCACACTAACCACGTTCGTAGGCATAGAAATACTTAATGATACAGCTGTTAGAGTTTATACGAATTATACAAGCGTGGATGACGGACGTATAGCTATGGCCGCCGATCCATGGACAAGCTTCCCGCTAGAGCTTTATGCGGCAATGGATCAGATAGCCAGGACAGGCAACTACGCCTTTACAAGATACACTTCCAACGAGCAGATACACCTGCTGTCACCAGACCAGGACGACGCTATGGTTAACGCATTAGACCAGCATAAGAACAACCCGCCTGACTGGGTTCAGCAGTTAATAGACCTAGGATTCCTAACACCCGAAGAATGGCAGCAGCGTGTGACGAACCTAGAGAACTTCTACAATGCTCATCACCACTTAGTAATAGGAAATGGCCCATTCTATCTTGATTCATATGATGCGGTAAACGATGTAGCGACTCTTGAAAGGTTTGCTGACTTCCCAATAGCCCACGATGCTGTTGCCAACGAGCTTGCACCTAGGTACCTAGACCTGAAAGCACAGGCCGAAGACATAGCATACAATACCGAGGGAACACCAATAGCTCTTATGAATATAAAGATAAATGGACAACCAGTATCACCTAGCGATGTAGTACTTCACGCTATAATGGTTGATATAAACACGTACAAGACAGTCTTCCTGAAGACCGAACAGGTAAGTCCAGGAGTGTTCAAGGCCGTGCTGCCTTCAGACATGCCTGAGGGCCAGTACCAGCTGGTGATCTTAGCGTATCCTGTCGGCTTCAGCTTCCCAGGTACATACCAGAAGATAGTAACTCTCCAAGCCCCGATTCAAACAACTACTACGACGACAACCACGACAACGAGCACTCCTCCGCCTACTCAGTCAACGACGACAACCACGACAACGTCGACGACAACCACTACAACGACATCTACTCAGTCGCCTTCGCCTTCACCTACTCAGACAACAAGCACGACTACAGCTAAAGGAGGAACTAGCGCAACCACTATAGCTGCCGCGCTAATAGTCGTCGCGATAATACTGGTAGGCGCCGCGCTCTTATACTCAAAGAAGTAAGCAGAAACTATGTAATCTATAACCTTTCTTTTTCTATTTTTGCTTTGTCTCATCCCTATTTTATGATGACGGGATCTAGGTAGGTTGATTTACTATAATAGGCCATAATGATATGCGCGTGTTTTTCATGACTCTATTATTGCGAGGATAATTTAAAGTTAAATTTTGCCTTCCACGAATTATAGACCGGTTGCTGGAAAGCTAGGGTGTTTACCGTGGCCTTACTAGAAATACGGGAGTTGAAAACATTCTTCTATACAATAAGGGGTATAGTAAAAGCCGTCGACAATGTTTCTCTGACGCTCGAAAAAGGGGAAACCCTTGGGATCGTCGGCGAAAGCGGTTGCGGCAAGTCGACATTGGCATGGAGCATTATAGGGCTAGTTCCGCCTCCCGGTAGAATAGTAGGTGGCTCTATCATCATAGACGGCATGGACATCACTAAAATGAATGAAAATGATATACGCCATGATATACGATGGAAAAAGGTGAGCATGATATTTCAAGGCGCTATGAACGCGTTAAATCCTGTGTACAAGATCCGAGATCAGGTCGCGGAACCGTTATTATTAAATGGGTATACAGAAGAAGAAGCTTATAACAGAGTCAACGAGCTACTTGAGAGTGTGGGTCTCTCATCAAAAATAGGGGAGCGTTACCCACACGAGTTATCGGGGGGTATGAAGCAGAGAGTAGTTATCGCTATGGCATTGGTTCTAGAGCCAGACATAGTCATAGCCGATGAGCCCACAACAGCACTAGACGTTGTCGTACAGGCTCAGATACTTAACTTGCTTAAAGAGCTTCAGAGAAAAAAGAAGCGGAGCATAATAATTATAAGCCACGACTTAGGTGTTGTAACCGAGCTTGCAGAAAAGATAGCTGTAATGTATGCTGGCAAGATCGTTGAATATGGTACAGCTGAACAAATCTTTGAGAACCCCCTTCACCCTTATACCCAGGCACTTATACGAGCAGTACCCAGGTTAACGGGGCCTGTTTCCAAGCTTGAATACATACCCGGTAGTCCACCTGATCTACGTAATCCTCCTCCGGGTTGCAGGTTTGCTCCACGCTGTAACAAAGCCTTCGATCCTTGTTCTAAGGAGGAGCCTCTCTTGAAAGAAGTGGAAAACGGGCATCATGTTGCATGCCATCTTTACAGCTAGGGTGATCTATATGTACGGCGTAGAGATAGGAGAGAAGATACTTGAGGTCAACAACTTAAAGGTGTGGTTTCCTATAACACAGAGCTTCATAGATAATTTAAGAGGTAAGGCTAAGCTTTTTGTCCATGCTGTTGACGGGGTTTCATTTAATGTTCGTGAAAAAGAAACATTCTGCCTTGTAGGGGAAAGTGGCTGTGGTAAGACGACCACCGGTAAAGCCATATTAAGATTAGTCCCTGTTTCCGCGGGTTCTGTTCTCTTTAAGCCTAGCAAGGAAGTGTTAGATGATTTGTCCCATAACGGTATAAGGTCTAGTGAGGAAGGGTTTGTTGATCTGGTCTCCGTGCCTCTTAAGAAGTTTAAACCTCTAAGACGTGATCTACAGATAGTATATCAGGATCCATATGGGAGTATTGACCCCCGTTACAGGATACGTGATGTTATAGGTGAGCCCTTAGACGTCCATGGCTTGGCTTCCACTAAGGAGGAGAAGGAGGAACTAGTTAGCAGGGTTCTAGAGAAAGTAAAGCTTACTCCTGCAGCCGACTTCCTAGACAGGTTCCCCCACCAGCTGAGCGGAGGCCAAAGGCAGCGTGTTGCTATTGCTAGAGCTATAATACTGAACCCCCGCTTAGTTATAGCGGATGAGCCTGTTTCCATGTTGGACGTCTCTATTAGAGCCGAGATACTTGAATTGTTCAATGAACTGAAGAAAGACATAGGACTCTCGTACATATTTATAACACACGACCTAGCGGTGGCGAGGTATGTCTGTGACAGGATAGCTGTGATGTATCTAGGGAAGATAGTTGAGATGGGTGACGCCCGTGAGGTAATAGCTGATCCTCTTCACCCGTATACGAAAGCTTTGGTTGCAGCTATACCTGATCCCAACCCTGAGAATCGTAAGAGAATCAGGGAGATACCCATTATAGGAGAGGTACCTAGCGCTATAAACATTCCTCCAGGATGCAGATTCCACCCCAGATGCGTCTACTATAATAGAGCCGCAAAAGACGATAACTACAGGTATCTAGAGAATCTATGTCCCAGGAATGAACCACCGTTCGAGGAGGTAAAGCCTGGTAGAAGGGTTTCATGCTGGCTCTACTCCCGCAAGTAGCCCGGGTTACAATTTTTATATTAGCCTCTTGTCTAATCATTATAAGCCAAGTGTAGAAGTGGTGATTACGTTGCACGATCCTGTAGCCATACATGGATGGGGCTCATATATACCCCGCTACCGCCTCCCTATGTCGGAGATAGCCAGGATATGGGGATGGCATGAAGGGGTCCCTGCCGGGCTTAACGTCAAGGAGAAAAGCGTAGACGGGCCCGACGAGGACTCTCTAACCATAGGCCTGGAAGCCGCTTATAACGCTATAGAAAGAGCAGGAGTCGACCCGGCTGATATAGAGGTCGTGATGTTCGGAAGCGAATCAAAACCCTATGCTGTAAAGCCTAGCGCCACCGTTATAGCCGAGGCTCTAGGCATAACCCCCTCTACCATGGCCTCTGACCTCGAGTTCGCCTGTAGAGCTGGAAGCGAGGCTTTAAGAGCTATAATGGGCATGGTCCTAGGAGGAGTGGTAAAGTACGGTCTCGCCATAGGAAGCGATACGGCTCAAGCCAACCCAGGAGATGTGCTCGAGTTCACTGCTAGCAGCGGTGCTGCAGCATTTGTCATAGGGAAGCCTGACGGTAGTGAAGCCGCTATTATAGAGGGTTCATACACTTATGTAACCGATACCCCTGATTTCTGGCGGCGGGCATTGCAGCCTTATCCCCTCCACGGCGAGGGTTTCACAGGTGAACCGGCTTACTTCCATCACATAGTGAACTCTGTTAGAAGGCTAATGGATAAACTCGACCTTAAACCCGAGGACTTCGACTACGCGGTGTTCCACCAGCCTAACGGGAGGTTCCCTCTGAAAGTAGGGAAGATGCTAGGGTTCCCCAAGGAAAAAATCCTGCCGGGCCTCGTAACCCCCTTCATAGGGAATACCTATAATGGGAGCGCTCTCCTAGGCTTAGCCCGGGTTCTAGATCAAGCTAAGCCGGGTGACAGGATACTTGTAGCTCCCTTCGGCAGCGGAGCTGGCAGTGATGCCTACAGCATTATTGTGGCGGAAGGAGTGAAGGAGAAGAGAAACCGGGCTCCAACCGTGGATGACTATATTGTGAGGAAGAAAACCGTGGACTACGCTCTCTATACCAAATACCGTAACATAATCACACGTACAGTCTAAAAGGAGGTGTAGCATATGGGTGTATACGTTAAATCCTACGGGCTAGTCAAGCTAGGCAGACTCTACGGTAAAGGCCTAGAAGACCTCATATTCGATGCAGTAGACCAGTTGGACAAACCGGGTATAAAGCCTGACATGATAATAGTATCATCCCTATTCTCCGGATCTGTAAGCGGCCAACTGGACTTGTCTAGTAAAATCGCGGGGCTGCTAGGCTACAGGAACGTGCCATCCATAAGAGTCGAGACAGGTGAGACCTCAGGCCACTCGGCTGTATACACAGCGTTTAAACTACTGGCGTCTGGTTTATTCGACGATATACTAGTCATAGGAGCGGATAAAATAACGGAATTCGTATCCGCAAAGTCTTATAAGGAGATAAGCAAGATTCACGATTCAGCGTTTGAGGCTTACTTCGGAGTAGGCCATGCTTCATTACACGCTATAGCCATGAAGGAGTACATGAAAAGATACGGCAAGAGCCACGAGGAGCTAGCCTATTGGCCCGCTCTTATGCATAAAAACGCTGCCGACAATCCCTACGCCGCTCTGAGATTCCCAGTAGACCCCGAGTCTGTTGTCAAGTCTACTGTTATAAGCGACCCGATAACCCTTCTCGACAGTTATCCTCTGGTAGACGGGGCAGCTGCTCTCTACCTGTCTAGAAACCCCAACTCGCCCCTAGCAGAGATACTCTACTCGTGTGGTTCAACAGACGTCATGCCGGTTACACACAAGGAAGACATACTGGATATTCCCTCCGCCAGAAGAGTCTATGAAAGAATAAGAGAGGAATCAGTAGAGCCTGTGACGCCTGACATAATAGAAGTCACCGACCAGTTCACCATCTCCCCCTACCTTATACTTGAAGCTACAGGCATCTCACCCCGGGGCATGGCCGTGGACTTGGCAAACGAGGGGAGGTACGATAGGGATGGAGAGACGCCTGCCAATATTACAGGCGGATTAAAGGCGAGGGGACACCCCTTCGGGGCAACGGGCCTGTACCAAGTAGCAGAGATGGCTGGAGTATTATCCGGCACTTTCCCAGTATCAATACCGGAGGCCAAGAGCGCCTTAGTACTAGGTGTAAATGGTTTAGGATCAAATTCCTATGGTATACTCCTAGGTAGAGGAGGGTGATAATGTTGAGCATGGAGTACTCCGTGCCTATATATTGGAGGAACAGGATAACCTATTACAGGCTAATAGGATCCAAGTGCAGCGACTGTGGTAGAACATTCTTCCCGCCAAGCAAGCGGTGCCCATACTGCGGGTCAAGAAACGTGGAACCCGTAGAACTACCTAGAAGAGGTAAACTGTTATCTTATACGGTATCATACAATCCTCCTGAGGGGTACAAGCTCCAGACCCCTCTAATAATAGGCTTAATCGACCTAGGAGAGACGAGGATTATAGCCCAGATAACCGATGCCAGCCCCGACGAGCTGACTGAAGGTATGGAACTAGAGGTTGTGGTGCGTAAGATAAGAGAGGATAGGACGGCGGGATTGATCCATTACGGGTACAAGTTCAGACCCGTGGTAAAAAGCTGAATACTAAAACATCAAGCGATCTCCGCTTTTTCAGAGGGTTGAAATAATTGTATAAGAGAAAACTCGGGGATCTAATCGAGGAATACAAGAAACTCGGTCTTCAAGGTTTCTTCAATCTACTACTAGAAAATGGAAACCTGGAGGTACTATTAAGACGGGGCATAATAGAATCAAGACATGGAATAACATTGTCTTCACTGGCTTCATCTATAATAGACTACGAAGTCATGGACCCTACTAGGAGAAAAGGCATCATAGGCGCACTTCAAATTCCAGTCCATGTAGTAGGTCCCGTAAAATACTTTGCAGATAAAGAGGCTAAAGAAGCATACATACCTTTTGCCCTTATATCCGAAGATCTTAACATGTACATTCAAGATGCCTGTAAAAAACTGGGTTCAACCAATATAGTTATTGACAGGAAAAACAATGTAGTCACATACAAAGGAGTAGATAGTGTTTCAGTGTTTTCATACAGGAAGCTGTTGTTCAGTTATTCAATAGCCACAGGAGTAGATCCCATCGAAATTTCCCATGCAACCACATATAAAGATGGAGTAATAGAGCTGAACACAACAGGTCTGACTCCATCACCGTTTCTCTTCTCCGTAAACCCTACAATACGTGATATAGCCAAGGTGGTCACAGGCAAAGAGGAGCCAGAGTTTACTGAATACAAAGAAAAAGTTATTGACGGGATACTTATACTGGCCCACGCCCTACTGGCTTCCCCCAGTTAGCTCGTCTAGAAGCTCTTTAGCCCTGTCAAACCTAACCTTCCCCTCTGAAACCATGATATCCGCTATCTTATCGGCAAGCTCGGGCGGCGCACCAGCCATTATAGCAATATTCTTGGCGTGAAGCTTCATATGGCCTCTCTGTATACCCTCTGTAGCCAATGCGCGGAGGGCGGCAAAGTTCTGCGCCAAACCAACGGCCGCCATCACCTCAGCAAGCTCCTGAGCCGTCTGAACACCCAATATCTTAATAGCTATCCGGGCTACGGGATGAACCTTCACGGCTCCTCCTACTAGGCCGACTGCTATGGGCATCTCGAGGCTACCGACTAAGTTGCCGTCCTCGTCTTTCTCCCAGATCGATAAGGGCATATACCTTCCACCGCGTGCAGCATATGCATGCGCGCCCGCCTCGAGTGCCCTATGATCCTGTCCGGTGGCCAAAGCCACAGCTATAACCCCGTTCATTATACCCTTGTTGTGCGTGGCTGCCCTGTAAGGATCAGCCCAGGCGAAGTTGGAGGCGGCGACCACGCCGTCTACTACATCCTCTCCCAGGTCTTCTTTAGGAATCTTTACCCATGCACGTGCAAGCCTCCTGTCGGCTAGATTGCTTAGTATTCTAAGGTATACCTTGCCTCCTGTTATCTCCTCTATAAACGGAGCCACCTTCTCGGCCATAGTATTAACAGCGTTGGCACCCATAGCATCCCTCACGTCTACTATGAGGTGGGTTACAACCATAGGTCCCTGGGGGCTATCTATGACTCTGACCTCTAGATCCTTGGCACCACCGCCCAGTTTAACGAGGACGGGATCTTGCTTGTTTGCGAGCTCGAGTATCTCCTCCTTGTGCTCTATGATCTTCATCTTCGCATAAAAGGGTGCCTTAACATTGACCAGCTGTATCTGGCTGATCATGACAGGCCCTGTGGTGGTGGCTTTTATGCCACCATCCTTCCTCATGAGGCGCGCAGCATTGCTGGCAGCAGCCACAACAGAGGACTCCTCTATTACCATAGGTACAAGATAGTCTTTACCGTTAATCTTGAAGTTAGTAGCTACAGCGAAGGGATAGCTCATAGCCCCAATAACGTTTTCTATCATAGCATCAGCTATCTCCCGGGGTAGGTTCCCCCATGAAAGCAGGGTGTTCACTTCGTCCTCGGAAAGCCCTACCAGGTCTCTGACCAGTCTAACCCTCTCTTCGATGGGCTTCTTATAGAACCCGGATATCCTAGAGTTCTCGACAGGCATAATGGACACCTATAGGATTAGGCTTAGTGGAAGCCGAAATTATAGTTTTCC
>CAYVIZ010000034.1:0-12618 GCA_964451715.1 uncultured Desulfurococcales archaeon
CCAGAGGACTTAGAGTTGCAACCCACGCGATAGGTGACGAGGCTATTGGAGAGGTGTTAGACGCGTATGAAAACCTCGGCATAGAGGATAAGGGGAGGATAGAACACTTCAGCCTAGCCGGGGACCATGAGATATCAAGAGCAGCTAGACTAGGTGTATACGTAGTAGTCCAGCCTTATTTCAGGATTGCCGACTGGTGGCTAGAGAAGAGGCTAGGCTCCGAGAGGACTAGACTGGCTTACCGGTTTAGGCACATGATATCCAAGGGTGTCAGGATTGCCTTCTCAACCGACTCTCCCGTTGACCCGTATGATCCCATAGAAACCCTTTGGGCCTCGTATTCTAGGTGTAATACACCTCTATGCAACAGCGAGGAAGCTCTAAGCCCCAGCGAGGCCTTCTATGCATATACGCTCTCGGCTGCACATGCGTCTGGAGGCCCAGTTGTAGAGCTGGTTAACAGGGAGGAGGGCTGGGGTGATATATTATCCTACTCTTGGACGCCTAGTGATCCATTGTCTACTAGTTGGAGGGGCCCTGTTACTCTTTTGGATACAATACTGGAGAGGTAATAGAAGGTTTTACGGGTTAGCCTTTGAGTTTGCTGTTCTCCATCTTAATTTTCTCGTTGATGATGATGCATATTATAACATAAGCTGCGAGGAGAAGTATTGATACAGCGTCATGTATCTTTCCCAGTATAAATGCCGAAGAAGGATCCTCGACCTTGTCGACGGCCTCCTCTATATTGCCTAGCAATGCCTTAAGACTACCTACAAGCGGTTCAAGCCTTTTTATACTCGGGCTTGCCAGTATGTATAGGAGCGTGTTAGCCTCCTTCTGAAGACGGTCTAGCAATAGTGTTATGAGGGCTACATCTCCTCCCGGCACGTCGTGTTTGCTTATCTTATCCATAATACTATAGAGGACTTCTACTGCAAGGCTCACATAACTAGCCGACAACGCCATCTGGACCTGCGTCACATTACCGGAGCGGGACTTTCTTGTCACCAGGTATCTAAGTATAACATAAAGTGTTCTCATGAAATCCTGTCTTAGGAGACCTACTTCTCCCTGTGACCCTTCTCCACGTAAGGCCTTCTCTATACTTGATATAAGGTTGTTTAATATTGAGCCAAGGCTTTTTATAAGAAGATTAATATCAACCCTGTCCATGTCTAGGAGAACCTCTACCTCAAACTCGTTCTCCCCGGTCTCCATGACATGGAGGCCCATGAAGTTTAGCGCTCTCTGCCTTATAATAGTCATGAGATCCTTGCTCGGTATCTTAATACCCGCCTTCTCCACCCCGGATAGATACATACAGACCGGTATGCTGACCGCTGTTATATAGGGTTCACGGGACAGATCTAGCCCCACTCTGCTATGGCTTCTCCTTTCTACTGGAAGTATCTTTATGCCATCACCCTCGTCGACCAGCATAACCTGGCTACCCTGGTCAAGCCCCATCCTCTTAAGCCAGTGCTTGGGTAGGGTGACAACTAGGCTGCTTGTACCAACCTTCTGGATTCTCCTCACGTCAACGTCCAGGGTTTATTCACCTTGATCCTGCTATGGGATATGGCATGTTATAAATAGTAATTTCGTATAAACATTTGCATTATGTGTAATTACTCAGGCTGGAGTGATGGTTGCAAAAGGTTTCCAAGCATTCTCTAAGTCCTTCTAGGCTATAGGTTGGTGGGATACATGAAGATTTCTGCCCCCTTTCTTCCAGGGCTCTAGCCGTGGTAGGCCCCAGTGAGATTAGTGGCATAGCGTCTTTTAAGCCGAGACTACCGGCTATATCGAGGAAGACGCGTGCTATGCTGGGACTAGTTAGAACCGGTACAAATAGTCTGCCTCCTCTTATACGGTATAGGAGCTCGGCCAGCTCGTCTAGGCTTCTCTTGTTGATTCTAACCTCGTAAACGTGTATTTCATTATAATATACACCATTACCGGCGAGTCTATATGCTAGGTCTGGCAATGCATTGGGTGATCTCAGGCCTAGTACACTCTTATAACCCCTTGATACTAGCTCCCCAGCCAGTCCTATACCTGTATGAATGCTCGACTCATACGCCTCAATGCCAAGGTGTTCTCTTACCGATTTCCTAGTTCCCGGGCCTATAGCCCACACGTCTACTCCTTCCAGCTTCTCTCTAAGTATAGGTTTCACGCCGTGTTTGACTGCATCAAAAGCGAGCATACGAGGGGCCCGGGGGCTGGTGAAGACTATAGTCTCATAGCGTTTCTCTGAGAGCTCCTCTATTGTTTTGACTGATGAGCCTTCCACGTTGTAGGCTTTGACTACGGGTATCCATATAGTCCTGCAGCCTCCTAGGGTAGAGGGAGGCGGGTCTGGTCCTAGGAAGAGTAGCCTAGGTCTCTCCTGTGCTTCATCCACCATTCAACTCCTCCTCCCACAACTATCAGGGCTGGAGGACTAGGCTCATAACTAGACCCAGCCAGCTCCCCCGCTCTCCCATACACATACCTCTCCCGCCCTCCTAGATCCTCCACGATGAGGACAGCTGTATCCCTCCTCCCCGAGGCCTGGAGGGCTTCAAGTATCACCCTGTATATACCTGTCGCCATGTAGAAAATCACAGTGTCAGAATACTCTATGAGCCGCCTCACCTCACTCTCACCTATAGGCTTGCCACCCGCCTTTACTCCGGTAGCTATGGATAATACACTACCAGAACAACGTCCTGCCAAGGGTAGACCCAGCTTCGCCGCCAGCTTAGAAGCACTAGTAACTCCCGGTATTACAGTACACTCTATACCCCTCCCTCTAAGGTAGAGACACTCCTCCTCGCCCCTCCCGTATAGCATGGGATCCCCGCCCTTGAGCCTGGCCACTACTTCCCCCTTAAGCGCGTACTGGAGGAGCAGATTGTTTATCTCGTCCTGGCTCAGCGTATGGCTCCCCGGCCTCTTACCTGCGTATACCAGTTTCACACCGCTGTCCCTGAACTGGTCGAGGAGAGAGCTATCAATAAGCCTGTCGTAAACTATGACGGATGCCTCGCTGAGAGCCCTGTACCCGTCTAGGGTGATGTCGCCCGCCTCCACTCCTCCCCCTACGATATAGACTCTACCCCTCGAGCCCACGCCGCAACGCCTCCGCAGCCCTCCTCCCCGCCTCCACGGGGTCCGCATCCTCTACCCCTGCAAAGACGGGTTCCGAGCCATAGTAGGCCGCCCGGAAGATAATCCTATTACCACCAGCCTCGGCGTACCCTGCTATCGGGGTGCTGCACCCGGTATCCATGGTTTTCAGGAACTCCCTCTCAGCCAGCATCTCAACATGAGTCCTCCGGTGGCTCACCCGTTTCAACAGCCCCGCTATAGGAGAGTCCCTCAACGCTACCACAGCTATTATACCCTGCCCGGGAGAGGGGAGATACTTCTTAGCATCAAGCACTAGACGGGGCCTCTCCACGCCCAGCCTCTCCAGCCCCGCCTCCGCTGCCACAAGGTAGTCGGCGTATCCATCGTCCAGCTTCCTCAGCCTAGTGTCCAGGTTCCCCCTTATACCCTTGAAGACCAGTCCTGGATTCACCTTCTTCAACATGCCCACTCTACGAGGAGAGCCTGTGGCTATGATTGTCCCCTGCGGCATTACAGTAGGATCCACCGGGTCGAGGCCTCTGCGGGGCACTAGGGAATCCTGCACCGGGCCTCTGGGGGGAGTCATGACTATCTCGAGGCGGGGGTCAATCCTGCTGGGCAAATCCTTCATACTGTGCACGGCAACATCGGCCTCACCCTCTAGGACGAGCTTGTTTACCTCCTTCTCGAAGACGCCTACTCCCCCTATCTCAGCTATAGGCTTATCCCTAACAATGTCCCCACGCGTCTTTACAGGCACGTGAACCAGCTTTACCCCCGGTATGTGCTGGGCAAGATAATCCTTAACCCTCTCCACCTGGATCCTGCTGAGGAGGCTGGATCTCGCCGCTGCCCTTATAATCAAGTGTGATCCCTCAAAGCCCTCCTCAGCGCCTTGCGGAACAATTCCACCTCATCCTCCCCGTGCGCTGTCGACGTGAAGATCGTCTCATACTGGCTAGGCGGTATGAACACCCTGCTCTTCAGCATAGCCTCGTGTATCCTCTCGTAGAGGATCCTGTCCGCCCTCCTCGCATCCCCTGCATCCCACACCGAGTTAACGCCCAGGAAAAACTGCTGCATCGAGCCCACCCTGTTCAACGCATACTCAAAGCCGGCAGCGTCTAACTCCTCCCTTATAGCCTCCTCCAGCATCCTGGATACCTCCTCGAGGTGCTTGTAGCCCTCCTCCTCTAGGACCTTTATAGTAGCCAAGCCTGCAGCCATCGTGACCGGATGGCCGTTGAATGTGCCTGCGCTGAACACCTTGCCCACGGGCGTCAGGTTATCCATTACCTCAGGCGAAGAAACAACGGCACCAACGGGGAACCCGCCTCCTATTATCTTGCCCAGCACAACCATATCCGCCTTCACGCCATAGTATCCCTGAGCCCCCCGCAGGCCTAGCCTGAAGCCTGTTATAACCTCGTCGAACACTAGCAGCAAACCATACCTGTCGGCGAGCCTCCTCAATCCCTCCAGGAAACCCCTTCTCGGAGGTATGACCCCCATATTACCTATTACGGGCTCCACTATTATGGCTGCAACCCGGTCAGGGTTCTCCTCGAGAATAGCCTCGACACTGCCGAGATCGTTGTAGTCGGCTATAAGGGTCATACTGGACACGCACCCGGGTATACCCGGCGAGGAAGGCATGCCCGCGTGGGCCGCTGCACTCCCGGGGGAGACCAGGAGGTAGTCATGGGCTCCATGGTAGCACCCGTCGAACTTGACCACTAGATCCCTCCCAGTGTAGGCCCTGGCAAGCCTCAGAGCAAGCATTGTAGCCTCCGTCCCGCTATTTACGAACCTCACCCTCCCTCCCGGGTACACGTATCGGGTAATCTTCTCCGCAAGCTCCACCTCCGCCCTACATGTAGACCCGTAGAGCCAACCCTCCTCAACCGCCTCCTCGACCGCCCTTAACACCCTCTCATCCCTGTGGCCCAGTATAAGGGGCCCATAGCCTAGGACATGGTCTAGAACACGGCCATACTCTGCGTCGTAGATGTATGCGCCCTCACCCCGTACAGGCAGCAACGGGCGGGGCTTGACGTATGCCCTTATAGTACTATCCACACCGCCGACTAATACCCTAGCAGCCCTCCGCGTATAGTCCTCCATAACTAGGGCTCACCTCGATATAATCAAAACTCGCGTCTAAGCATGGCATACTCGGCCGCATGGTAGGTTATTATTATGTCCGCGCCGGCACGCCTTATAGAGTATAGCACCTCCACTATAGCATCCTCGCCCAGGAGCCCGGCCTCTACAGCCTTCTTAAGCATAGAGTACTCCCCGCTCACATTATACGCCGCCAGCGGGATGCCCGGGAACTCCCTCTTGACTAATGATATAACATCTAGATACGTCAGCGCAGGCTTGACCATCAGTATATCAGCACCCTCCTCAACATCCATAGAGGCCTCCACAAGGGCCTCCATCCTATTCCGGGGATCCATCTGGTATGTCCTCCTATCGCCGAACCGGGGCGCACTATCCATGACGTCCCTGAAAGGCCCGTAGAAGCTGCTCGCGTACTTAACGCTGTAAGACATGATGAGCACATCAGTATACCCCTCCCCGTCTAATGCACGCCTTATAGCAGCGACTTGCCCGTCCATCATACCGCTAGGCGCCACAATGTCGGAGCCGGCCTCCGCCTGGGAGACCGCTATCCTACCATACAACTCGAGAGTCTCATCGTTATCAATGCACATACCCCTCCTACACCGCCGGGGGAGGCCGCAGTGCCCGTGGCTGGAGTAGCCGCATATGCATAGATCGGTAGCCACGAGAGGCTCCCAGCCCAGCTCCCTCCTTATACTCCTCAAGGCCCTCTGAACAGGCCCGTCACGGTCGAACGCCGCTGTAGCGTCCTCATCCTTCCCGGCGGGCACCCCGAACAACAGGAAAGACTTGATCCCCACATCCATCATTCTGGAGAGGAAGCTTATCAGCTCCCCGGAGTCGGGGGGATAATAGCTGTGGCCCGGCAACGCCTCTATAGGAGTAGGCCTGCCCGCCTTGTCGGATACGAAGACGGGGAGCATGAGCCTCCCCGGCTCCAGGCTCGTCTCAGCTGTTAGGCTCCTCAGGACACTCGTCAACCTGCGTCTCCTAGGCCTGTAAGACGGGAATCTCCCAATCCTCACCCTGAGCCACCTCCATAATACTCCTTCAAAGCACCGAGGAGCTCGTCCATGCAGCTCCCCGGGCTAGAGGATGCCCTGCGGAGGCCCATGTAGACCCCGTGCAGGAGCTTTCCCGAGAACCGGGTTAGGAGGAGCCTATCACCGTTGCCCTCGGAGAACTCTTCTATGAGGCGGTGTGTGTATTCTTCCAGCAGCTTTATAGCCTCCCCTATCCTCTCGCTGCTAAGCCTCCTAGTAAGCCTCTCCAGCTCATCCTCTATTATATGCTCCACAGCAGGTATCCATCTAGACCTTAGCCTTATAGCCTCCTCTACTATCCCTCTCAGATCGTCTAGGAGTAGCACCCGCCCCCATGAGGGATCTGCTACGGGAGGATTGGAGAGGTCTATAACTACGCGGGCCCTCCTAGCAGCTTCTTCTACCTGGCCCCTCTCATACCCCTTGACTGCTATGAACACAGCGTCAAGAGGACCTACATCCTTGAGACCGTCTTCCAGGATTAGAGGGGCTCCCTGCGGGCAGAGCCCGGCTATGCGGGACGCCCTTTCCAGGGAGCGGGACACAACATAGATAACTGAGGGAGAGTGGGTGCTGCATAGAATCCTTACAAGCTTCCCGCCAGCCGACCCGGCCCCCATAACCGCTACAGTCCTGCCTGTTAGCCCGTTTAGCTCCCTTGCAGCGGCCTTCACTGCAGCCGATATATAGCTCGCCGACCCCTGGCCTATACCGGTCTCCCTCCGCGCCTTCTTACCCGCCACAATCGCCGCATGGAACACCCTGTCGAGCAGGGGTGTCGTAAGCCCCTTGTCCCTATGGCTTATCCAGGCACTCCTCACCTGGCCCAGTATCTCGGGCTCGCCTATAACAGCAGACTCCAAGCCAGCGGCTATCCTCATAATCCTCCTAGCAGCCTCTAACCCGCTGGCAACACGGGGCCTGACCCCCTTCCCGGTATACAGTTCGACGACCTTCCCGGTGCAGGAGCCGTCGGAGTCGTCCAGGTAAACCTCCATCCTATTACATGTCGCCAACACGACTCTACTACAGTATCCGAAGTCTTGCGCCTCGTCTATAGAGCGTTCTAGGGCTCCTATAGCCTCCAGCGGCGCCTCTTTATGGCTTACATAAACAGCACTCAACCTGTCAAGGGGCTCTACAACGGTGTCGGCCAACCCTCCTTCCTCCAGGCTCTAGAACTAGTTGGGGGAGCGGGGTTTATCACGTGAGGCCTGTATGCATGATAATCGCAATCTGGTATGTAATTACGTGTAATAACGCCGTCTTAATACCGGGTACGGGGCATCCACGTGTAGGGCGAGGACAAGTGTTATGAGGGTAATACTAGTACACCACAAGCCCGGCACGACTAGGGGGTCGAGGCTCCTCTCAGACCTGGCTAGAGAGCTGGAGGAATCATTCCCCGTTGAAGCCAGCCTATACACGCCGGGCCAGATGCCCACAGCGGGAAGCGGCGACATAGTATTCATATTAATGCTGACTAGGGGAGGCCACTTCCACGAGGCTCTCAGCAAGGCGCACGAGACATCTGCTGTGTACGGCCCCATACCCTACTGGATCACCGCTTCATACATCGCCGAAGCCGCGGGAGGACGAGGGGAGCGGGTTCTGTTGGCTTATCATAGGGCTAGGAGGATGCCGGATCTCCAGATGAGGGATATAGTGTTTATAGCCGGGAAGGCCTCCTCGCTCCTAGGAGTCCCCGTGGAGCCTGTTGAGATAAGTAGGCTTGGACAGGTAATCCATGCGTATGACAGTAGAGTTGTAGTTGTACCCTTAACAGTTACGCCAAGCAGGCTCCTGGGAATGGATACCTCCCTCTTATCCATCACCCATTCTAGGCGTCTGCTGGCCGGGTGGATCACCGGGATCCTGTCTCGCCACGTATAATATCTACGGCCCTCTGGTAAGCCTCCTCTAGGAGCCCCTTCCCCACAAGCTCCCCGAACAATGGATCACCAGCTATCTTGAAGTACAATCTATACCTGAGCTTATAGTCCCCGATGCTCTCCTTCATATAACGCTTGACACGGCTCATAACACTGTAAAGCCCCCTCAAATACCGGTCCTCCTCGAGGCACCCGACTATACGCTCGAGTGCAGCCCTCGCAGCTACACCCGTCTCGCCCAGACTCGTCACGGCCACCCTGAGCCCGTAGCTTGCCTCGCCCCTGAAGGGCACGATGACGCTCCCCCGTGTACCATCGGGGGGATAGTTGACTAGGAGCCCCATCCTCCTAGCCTCCTCTAGGAAAACCTCGTTCAACCCTGGATCACTAGTAGCTATCACAACTAGGCTATAACCCCTTAGAATACTATCCGGCTCAACGCCGCGTAAGTCCACCCTGTGAAGCCTGAGGTTGCCCTTGAGAGAAGCCTCCCTTAGTCCCGGCGTGAAGTCCAGAGAGTAGACATCAACGAAAGCGCCTGCTGCGGAGAAGGTTAAGGCCCTCCTCTCCGCTACAGTGCCTCCGCCCAGCACGGCTACCCTGAGGCCCTCCATGTTAACGTATAGAGGAATCCACTCCATCCTTCACACCCCACCTCACAGCTATGGCCTCGGGATCAACGAAACAGGCCGGGTCGTCTCCCCAGAAGTCTCCCGACAGGCTGTAAGCCCTGTTCCTACTCCCCCCACCGCATACGCTCTTGAAGGGGCACCTAGAACATTTAGGCCCCCTCAGCCTCTCATCTACAGAGAGGAAAGGCCTCAGTAGGGGGTTACCGGGGCTTAGTATCTCGCCCAGCCTCTGCCGCCGGAGATCCCCTATGGTCACATGCTCTATGAACTGGCACGGCTTAACAGTGCCATCGGGGTATATGCTCACTGTCTTCCTGCCGCAGTCGCCCTGGCTCTGCACTAGTTTGAGATAATCCAGGAACTCCTCCCTAGACTCCGAGAGAATATCAGCCAGGTATATGCCGGCGAAGTTCATCCTTACGAGAAGTATCTCCAGTACACCCCGGTACTCTCTCGCAACCCCTATAAGCCTGTCTACAAGCCTCCTCAGCTCCTCCCTGCCAGGCAGGTCCCCGGATATGTCTGTGGCCCTGCCCACCGTGTCGAGCAGGTATATGCTTACCCTCTCAAGCCCTAGTCTGGCGGCGAAGTCTATCATGCCGGGGATCTCGCCTATGTTCCACCGTGTAACAGTAACCCTCAACCCGGTAGGTAGCCCTGCCTCCACTGAGTTCCTCATACCCTCTACAGACGCCTTCCAAGCCCCCTTAACACCCCTGAACTTGTCATGGGTCTCCGGGTCTAGGCTGTCGAGGCTCACGCCTACATAGGAGACGCCCAGCTCGGCGAGCCTGCCCGCGTTCTCTGGCGTTATGAGCGTCCCGTTCGTGGATACACTCCTCCCCGGCCTCCCGCGGCCCTTGAGAGCCTCGAGGACCCTCCAGAACTTGCTCGACACGAGGGGCTCTCCGCCGGTGAAGACTATATGGGGCACCCCGTGCTCTACCAGCTCCCCGGCTATCCTCAACACCTCCTCCTCGGAGAGCTCCGGCCTGCCTGGGAGCCCGGCTCTTATATAGCAGTGCATGCAGCGGAGGTTGCACTGGTAAGTTATGTTCCAGAACACTATAGGCCTAAACTCGCTCGTGAACCTGCTGGGCCTCCCCCGGCCATAGCGGCCCTTTATCCGAGTAGAGACCGTGCCCTCCCCGTTCACCATTACGCTAAGAGGGATCAACCCGTTTTCACCTCACAGCACCGGGCTTCAAGTCTGCAAGACTCCTCATACCCACGTAGCTGCCGGGACTACACGCCTCCACCAGGCCCTCTAAGAGCCTGTCCAGTAAAGCCCTGGTAGACGCGTGCAGCATGGCGAAGCATCTATGGCTCCAGGCCCCCTCGGGGTATACGGTTCTCTCCACCACGTGAGTTGTATGAGGATACCCGGCGACGCAGCTGCAGAGCCTCCCTAGACTCGCCCCGTCCCGGGGAGTCATAGCCACCAGGAGGTTCTCCCTGAACCCTATCCTCCACCCGTCGAGCGCGACGCCAGGGTCTCCTAGCACACCCTCGTCGAGCAGCCTCCAAGCAGTCTCGGCGGCTTCCTCCTCGCTACACCCTAACGCTTCCGCGATTCTCCTGTAGGGGTTCCCGTTGAGCTCTAGGCTCCTGTAGAGCTTGACTATCTCCCACGGCAAGCCCGGGTCAGGCGGGTTGTGGCGTACCTTGGAGTATGGGCCTGAGAGGCTGACGCCACGGTATAGGTCGTACTTAACGCTGAGCTTATGCGTCCTAGACCCGTAGAGCACTATATAGTCTGACCCGAGGAGCCGGGAGGCCTCCCTGGCGTGCTGCAGGATCTCCTCTAGGCTCCTCCTCTTAACCACAACCCATACATCGTATACAGGGTGATCCCTTACATACACGTGTGTAACCAGCCCGTCATCCCGGTATAACTCCTCTACACGCGAGTACTCGCCCTCTGTGGCGTAAGCTATAAGCGCCGCCTTAAGCCCCTGACTCCTATAGTTAACGTAGAAACCTACACGCTTGAGTACCCCGGCATCCCTCAGCCTTGCCAGGATGGATACCATCTCCCCCAGCTCCAGGCCTATCCTGCCGGCTGCCTCGTGGAGAGGCCTGGCGCTCCTGGGGAATCTGTACTGGAGCTCCATCAGGACCTGCTTCTCCTTCTCACTTAGAGTGTACTCCTCCACCATGTACACCCCTGGATCTCAGGCGTAGAAGCGCCTCTTCAACAGTCTCTCTGGGAATGGAGCCCGGCTCATAAGCGCAGGCCGGGTCCTCGGCGAATGGGTCTCCAGTGTAGGCGTATGCCCGCGCCCGGCTGCCCCCGCATACGGTGTTTAACTCGCAGCGGCCGCAGCGGCCTTTGAGGTTCCTCCTAAGCATGCGGAACAGGGTTGACTCCCTGTATATCTCCACGATGCTCCTACTCCTCACACTGCCCGCGGGCACGGGCAGGAAGCCGCTCGGGTACACCTTTCCATCGTAGGAGATGAACACTATCCCGCGGCCATCCATGGTAGGGGTGACATGGACCCTCGGCTCGCCCCGCGGCTCGCCCATAAGCCTGTACAGCTCCCCGCGGAGCCTCTCGTATAGAGGCCCGGGAGCAGGGCCCGCGGCCTTGTAGCCCATTTCCTCCA
The DNA here is from genome assembly GCA_964451715.1 of uncultured Desulfurococcales archaeon. Taxonomy (GTDB): domain Archaea; phylum Thermoproteota; class Thermoprotei_A; order Sulfolobales; family Acidilobaceae; genus Tiamatella. The sequence goes on from CAYVIZ010000034.1 coordinate 11,427, forward strand.
TTATTCTCGACAGGGCTACTCGACGGTAGAAGGGGCCCTCCACTGTTCTAACGGTGAAACCGTAACGGGTGACGTCGTAGAGGAAGAGGCTCACATCCTCGTACTCCCACGGCTCCAGGTCCGACTCGAAGCCCGCTCTTCCGGTTGGCACGTAGTAGAAGATCTCCCACGTGTGAACCCCTAGATCGTCTAGGAGCTTCACCATACCCGGCAACCCTTCCACGGTGTCCCTCATAACCACAGTGTTAACCTGCACAGCTATCCCCTCGTCCTGCATCCACTTGACCGCCTCGACGCTCCTCCTCCAGGTTCCCTCGACTCCTCTTATGCTATCGTGGATGCTCTCTACCGGGCTGTCTATGCTTATACTCGCAGCTGTAACACCTAGCCTCGCCATTCTAGCCACGGCATCCCGGGTCAGTAGGGGTGTGGCGCTCGGGGCCACGCTGACCCTGAGCCCCAGCTCGACCGCCCGTTCTATAAGGAGCCATATGTCGCTCCTCATCAACGGGTCTCCCCCGGTGAAGACGAGTATGGGGGATGGCCTGCCGAAGCCCGCGAGGTCCTCTAGTAGCCTGTAGGCCTCCTCCGTGTTGAGCTCGCCTGGGAGACCCTCTAGTATAGCGTTAGCCCTGCAGTGCTTGCAGGCGAGCAGGCAAGCCTTCGTCGTCTCCCAGAATACGAGTATGGGCTTCTCGTCTAGAGGCCACTTCAACCCTCCTCTTACCCCATGAGGGTCGAGGAGGCGTGAGGGGGTTATACGCGCTTGTAATAACGGGAAATTACGCGCGGGTACACTGTAATTATAGGTTAATCCCCCAGGGGCTAGTTTATCCTCCCCTTGTCAAGCTCTGCCATGAGGTCGTCCATGCTTATAGTGGCGAAGCCCGCCATGTAGTCTGCCGCACCATATGTGACCAGCAGCTCTCCCCCCACCCTGCTTGCACCGCAGGGGAACACGGTGTAGGGCCTGTCGCCGTAGACCTCGTATGCCTCGCGGGGCTCCATTATATACCTAGGCGTGACCGCCTTAACCACCGGGGGCTCCCCTCGGGGGAGCTCTATTAACGCTGCGAAAACCCTGTACGCCTGGAGCCTTCTCCCCACACCGTGGAGTAGGAAGAGGTAGTCGTCACCTGAGAGGTGTATCGGCGGGGGCCCCCAGGCTATCTTCTCCTCGAACCCCGCGGGC
>CAYVIZ010000035.1:0-5799 GCA_964451715.1 uncultured Desulfurococcales archaeon
TAACTACATGTATAGCCCCAAGGGGGCTCTCCGCGGGGTCTCCTACGAAGCTCACTTTACCAGCATACGCAGCCTGCTTGTTCAACATGAACTCTATATAGTCTCCATACTTAGATCGGGAAAACACAGATCTAGCCGTGTCGAGAATCCTCTGTTGTCTAAGCTTCCTATGAAGGCTTCTAAGGCAGGCTATGCTATCGCATACGCCCCTCACAAGCCGGGGACCTTCCTCCTGGAATATTATTCCATCGAAGAGGTTTACTATGGCCTTCTTGACTTTCTCAACGTCTTCGGTAGGCCTTACCTCTGCCTCTACTACAACTCCTCCACTCACCATCGATTAACTCCCTCAGTATACGGCGGGAAGCCTCCGCCGCCTTCTCCTCTGTCGACTCATTAACGACAAGATAGTCTGCAAGGGCTATAACATTTCCCACGCCCCAGGAGAGCTCTACCAGGTCCCTCTCAACGAACTCTTCCCAGCTCCTCGGATCACCTGGCCTCCCCCTTCGGATTATCCTCTCCATACGCGTTGCAGGACTCGCGTGGAAGGCTACTATGCAGGCTTCACCGAGTTCCTCGAAGACCGCTACCTCGTCAAGGCTTCTAACACCGTCAACCACTACAAACCTCGTCTTGAGGCTTTTGATCTTCTCTGAAAGCAGAACAGCTACAGCCTCCCTCCCATACTTCTCGCGTAGACTATTAGCTACTATTGATAGGTTTCTCGAGGTGAGAGGCAAGCCCTGCCTAACAGTCTCCTCTCTCACCACGTCCCCCATTACAAGCACAGGCAAACCCAGCTGCTCGGCCTCCTTTGAGAAGACTCCCTTCCCACTCCCAGGCAACCCCGTCACGAGTACGAGTATTTTTTCATCCAGCGTTATCCACCTCTCTCTACAAGTGCTTCAACCATTCTTCTCAGCTTCTCGAGGGAGCTACGGGTAACGAGTACGAGATCAGGATCAGCCCTGTATCCCAGTCCCAGATCAGCCTCCTCCAACTCTTCCTTGTCCACTTCTTTTGCTGCCAGGTTCTCTATACGGAGTCCCAGTTGGAGAGAGGCCTCTCGGAGGGCTCTCCAGCTATCGCTATCCCATCTCAGGTATGCGGCGAATCCCTCGTAGTAGTCTTTGAATGATTCGAGGTAATCCTTTATCCTCTGCTTGAGGACTGCTTTATAGCATTCTCTGATCTCCCGTGTCTCCATTAGCGGGTTCCAGTCGTATGCCGTGTATGGCCAGTATTCGTCAAGCTCCCTAGGCACGACACCAGCATTGGTAAGGATTATCTCGTGTACTAGGCCTGCTGAGAGGTATTCGCTTATCGCTCTCCTCACCAGGTAGTGTATATAGCTCTGACTATAGGGTTTACCGTAGGAGCAGGGTATGAATAATCCTAGCCTATACTTCTTCCGCGGCTTATAAGACTCGATAATCCTCCTGTGGGCCTCGTCGAAGGGCCACTCGGCTAGGAATCTCCACCCTACACCGCGCAGGTATAACCTGCCGTTGCGGGGCTTTACCCAGTCCAGCTCCCGGCCGTCCCAGACTACTAGGGGGCATCCCCGCTTATCCCTGATATCACCCACTGGTCTCCACCCCAGTCAACTAGATCCGCCTCCTCCTCTAAGAGTCTTCCCAGATCCCTGGATACGGGAGAAGGATCTGGGTGTCCTGGAAGATACTTCCGGTACCTCACCGCTATAACGCCGTCGAACAACGTTTTGAATACGCGGAGACTCTCCTTAACACTCTCCTCAGGTATCCCCTTCATACCGAAGAGCAGGTAGCTCCACAGCTCGACAGGTAACCCGGCTTCCCTCGCCTCCATCCTCACCCTGCTTATCCTGTGGAGCTCCCGGTCAGGCATCCCTTTCTTGAGAACCTTCTCCCTAATGTATTCCGAGGCTGTTTCAAAGCCTATCCTGACTATGAGTTTGAGGGGCTTATAGTATTCTACAAGGGTTCTGAGGGAGTCGAGTGTAACATACTCACTCCTCTCCTCCACCTCGAACACGACACCCGAGGCGAGGGGCCTGAGCTTCTCCACGGTGTCATATGGGAGCTCGTGGAAGCTCCCCCCGTTAAAGACCGCTATCCTACTAGGCTTATATGACTCCTTGGCCTCTAGGGCCTCGGCTATTATCCTGGTATTATCGCCTAGCACCCTGCTTGTATGCATGCTCTGCTCCATAGCGAAGGGGCAGAAGCTACATTGCCCATAGGCGCATGGGAACCCCCTCAAGATGACTACTAGACGCCTTCCAAGCCGATCCTCAACCTTGAAAACACCGATCATATCTTCTCTTCCACCTTCAAGACTCCCATGCCAACCCGTGTGTCGAGATCTATTCCCAGATAGTTCTTGGTGATGGCGACGCCTAGGTAGACTAGAGGCGTGTCTAGAAGAGCTATAAGCACCTTTACAATGTACTGCCCGACGATTATGCTCCATAGCACGTTAAGCCCTACGACGGCCCCCGCGTCTCCTGCTAGGCTCGGCAGCACGTGGAATGCCAGTGAGATGAATATCAGCGTGTCTAGGAGCTGGCTAACTAGTGTAGAGGCGTTGTTCCTGAGCCACAGCCAACGGCCCCTCGTCTTCTCCTTCCAGAGATGGAATGCCCATACGTCGTGGTGCTGGCTTATAAGGTAGGCTACTAGGCTGGCTGCTATTATGTAGTTACTGCTCGCCACCACCTTACCATACGCTTCCTCGCTCACGGGGGAGAATGGGGCTATAGGTACTTTTAACGCGAAGGCAATATATGCTAGTACTAGTATCTGGCTAGCGAAGCCTATCTTAACAATGAAGCCGGCGGCCCTCTTCCCGTATACCTCGCTTATTATATCTGTAAAAGTGAACGTCAATGCATATGCTAGGACAGCCGCGGGAGCGGCCACGGTGAACCCTAGTATTTCCGCCGAGAATATCTTGGCTGCGAGGAAGTTTGAGGCTGTCAGACTGGCTATGAATAGGCCTGTCAAAGCTATCAGTGCCTGGCTCTTCTTATCCACGGCCTCCGTCATCTGTCCATCACCCTCAGATCCTTATCCTGGTATCCTATTCCATCAGGGAATATATTGTTGTCCCCGGTCCTTTGAAGTTATATTAGCCCCCCAGTGGAACAAGGGCTCAACGGTGCCGGAGTATTGGTCAGGGTCTTCATAGCTGTAGACATAGAGGATCCACTACTACTCTCGAGGCTGGAGAGACTCAGGGACTCACTCGAAGGCACAGGCGTCCCCATGAAGCCGGTTGAGACAGAGAACATGCATATAACAATAAGGTTCATAGGAGAGATACCCGAGTCTAGGATAGAGGACATAATATCGACAGCACTAGACCCTATAAATGTTGCACCCTTCACGATAAAACTGGCGGGCTTAGGCGGGTTCCCAAACCCCTATAGGCCGCGGGTTGTATGGGTAGGCGTATCCCAGGGAGCCGAGGGCCTTGAAGCTATAAACCACATAGTAGAAACAGGCCTACGTAAAGCCGGCTTCAGACCTGAAAGACAGGAATTCCACGCGCATGTAACTCTTGCAAGGATAAAAGGTACAAGGAACTTGGAGAAGATGGTTAAGATGATGATATCCTATAGGGATGTAGAGATAGGTGAGATGCTCGTCGACAAGGTTAGACTCAAGAAGAGCACGCTGACGAGGAAAGGGCCTATATACGAGACCCTATACGAGAAGAGGCTGGGCTAGATGCCGTCTATAAGGCTTATAGTAACAGATGTTGACGGAACACTAACAGTCAGCCGAGACGAGTTCCTCCTAGACTGTACAGCACTGGAGGCCATAAACCGGGCGCGTGATAAGGGTGCAGTGGTAGCGTTGTCCTCTGGTAACAGTCTACCCGTTGTTATGGGGTTGTCCCGCTACACGGGTGCTAGGGGTCCTGTTATAGCTGAGAACGGATGCATAATATACGTGTCCGGCAGGGTTATACACCTCTGCAAGGGACGCCCTCCCGAGTATGTGCTGGACAAGCTGCGCGAGCTGGGGCTGAGGGATAGCTGGCAGAACAGGTACAGGGACCATGATATAGCGTTCCCCGTACCCCTCAACGAGGAGGGGCCCAGACTCTATAGGAGAGCGGTGAAGGCCGTCGAGGAAACCGGGTGGGATGGAAGAATACTATTCAGCGGCTTCGCCATACACCTCCAGCCCGGCGGCGGAGGCAAGGGTAAAGCGTTACTGGAGCTGGCCAGGATCCTGGGTGTAAGGAGGAGTGAAACCCTAGCAGTGGGTGACTCCAAGAATGATATAGAGATGCTTATAGCGGCGGGCTACTCGGCTGTCCCCTCTAATGCCGACGAGGAAGCCAAGGCTGTAGCGTCCTACGTGGCTCGTAACCCTAGTGGTAAGGGGTTCAGTGAAATAGTGGAAAAACTAGTACTCTCCTAGGAGAAGTGGCGTTCGGCTATATCGTCTAGGAACTGGAGCCTCTTAGGTATAGGTGGATGGCTGGCGAAGAGCTCCTCTGCCGTTGATACCTTCCTCTGCTTCAACTCCTCGACATACGCGTCTAAGTCTAGTATCCTAGGCCTCCTACCCGTATAGGGCTCATAGAACCACTCCATCAACGGCTCCGTGAACGCGTATATGAGGAGCATCTTAACCGGAGTCTCAGTAGCGGACTCTACAACCTCCGCCCCGTAGCCATGCCTGGCGGACTCGTATGCCAGATGTATCTTCGCGAGAGCCCTCTGGAGAGGCCTGGGGTTCAAGTGTATCATTGCCGAGTGGGCGTCGGCGAAGTATTCTCTCAGCCTGTTGAAGTGTCTTACTATGAAGCTGAACAACACGCCGAATACTATGAGAGCCGCTCCTAGAGCCAGGGTATACCCGCTTTTCTCCCTGTCTCCGCTTCTCAGGAAGAGGAGCCCCCGGCCGAGATAGTATAGTGCCACCGGTATAAGCGAGAGAACTAGTATAACCTGTACATCCCTATGCTTCAAATGACCCAGCTCGTGCCCGAGCACGGCGCTGAGCTCATCTTCGTCCAGCATGTCCAGCAGAGGCTTGGTAACGGCGACATTGCGGGAACCGAAGGAGCTGAAAGCGAAAGCGTTAGGCACCCCTACATCAGATATCCATACCTTAGGCGTGCTCATACCACTCCTCCTAGCGAGGTCTTCTACTATCCTCTGAACCCTGAGCTCTTCATGGGTTTCAGGTTCTCTTAGATGATAGTACATTCTTATAATAAAAGGGCTGACCGCGTATTGTATCAATCCGAATAATAATACAACGCCAAGATACATTATTAGCAGGCCTTGGAGGCTGACACCCCAAGCTATACTGCCTGCCTCCTCCAAGACGCTTACAGTGAGGTATATCAATGCAAGCCCGCCGAGAACCACGAGTAGAGCAGTCACAGTCATGTTAAACGATAGCTGAGCCATGCTCCTAGGCCTCCCAGCTACTAGGCGTGGCCCTACAGCGGTCACGAAAAACCCGTAAGCCAGCGTGGCAGCTATTACCGTCACCATGAACCCGATGGGATCATACAGGAACCATATCATGCCAAGCATCCCCTTGACACCTCCAGACCCTATGAATAACACGTCTAGAAACGGGCTCTTATTAACATGAGCACTGTAAAACAGTGTCATGACCCTTAAAAACACCATGACCGCCAACCATCCTTGTAGAGGCAGGGAAAACGAGGGTGTAGCAGGGGAATGATAGTAGCACTGGGATTGCTTGCAGGCGCGTACATGGCTGTGTGGCAGTTCATGGTGACCTACGTACTAGTATACGTGTCAGAGCACATGGGTTCGAA
>CAYVIZ010000035.1:5899-11971 GCA_964451715.1 uncultured Desulfurococcales archaeon
TACAGTATTGTATCTGACATAATGCCTCCCAACGAGTGGGGTAGCGGTATATCGAAGTTCAGAGCCATAACAGGCCTAGTCATGGTGGCTACGGTCATTGTAAACTCTAGGCTGGCATCCCAACAAGAAATCCTCGTACAGGCTATGACCGTGCTCCTCATGGGGACGGGGCTGCTTGGGGTATTCATAGTTCCCCGCGCGCCATTCATACCACAGAGGTCTATATACCAGCTCGATGTTTTCATAGACAAGCTCTCCCGCATGACCTCAGGCCTGGTAATGGCGTCGGGCCTCTCAGGAGGATCACTGAGTTATTACAGGAGGATAACAGGCTACGCCCTAGGAGGCGGGATCAGGCTTGCCTGGGTTCTAATAGCCTCACTGGTCTTCAAGATGGGTATAGACAGTATCATGGTTCAGATACCTCCTATAGCAGCATCCACCGTTGGGTCGAGAGTGCTTTTCACCGCTGTTGCACTAGGACTAGCTGGCTATACCGTGGCTGCCTATGCGGCGGACCGCAGTGGAAACGGTAAGATGGTTATGGTACTTGCATCGATAGCCGGGATAGCCGTGGCCCTCATACTGGGAGGGAGCCTCTACCGCTCCACAGCGTTCATAGCGGTTTATACACTAGTATACTCCCTCCTAGGCTTGTTCGACGTCGAATCAGCCTCGCTGGCTCTGAAGAGTGACCCTGCAAGGATAAGGTTCCAGCCTATAGCGGTTAACGCTGGAGCCATAATGGGGGACCTTATCGGAGGCCTAGTAATAGTACTCTACAGTCCAAGTCACCTAGTCTACTTCAGCGCGGCGGCCTTCGCGCTCGCTGTATTATTATGGAAGAAGATATAATACTAATGGGAACCAGTTACAGCGGGTTACATTTTAAACCCTCAATAAGGATAAGACGAATCCCTGGTGCCACGCGTTTTGCAGGTTACCATAACAGTACCCGAAGAGCTATGGCCCCGTAGAGGAGACTGGAGCGGCGTCGTGGTTGAGGTCTATAAGAATAAAGGGGACAGGGTAGAAACTGGGGAGGTTATATTTGACATTGAAATAGAGAAAGCAGTCCTGGCAATAGAGTCGCCTGTATCCGGAGTAGTGGTCGACGTTTACGTGGAGAAAGGCACTGAAGTGAAGCCCGGCGATAGACTAGCCACCATAAAGAGTGAGGAAGCTTGACACGGGTATCCCCCAAAGCCAGGATAAGAGTCTCGCTCAACGAGGACTATCACAAGATAGCTAGCATACTAGACAGGTATCACGTCAACACTGTATGCGAGCACAGCCTATGCCCCAACATATCCAAGTGCTGGGGCTCAGGAACCGCGACCTTCATGATACTAGGAGACACCTGCACGAGATCCTGCAGGTTCTGCTATGTGAAGAAGGGAAAACCACTACCCCCGGATCCCGGAGAGCCCTCCCGGGTTGCCCGTGCCGCCCTGGAAATGGGTTTGCAATACGTTGTAATCACGAGTGTTACAAGAGACGACCTCCCCGATCAGGGAGCCCTACACTACGCCGAGACTATAAGGGAGATACGGCGCATGCTCCCCAATGCTAGGATAGAGGTTCTCATACCAGACTTCCAGGGAAGGCTGGACCTCCTCGAGAAGGTTATAGATGCCGGGCCCGACGTGGTGGCTCATAACATAGAGACCGTGAAGAGGCTGACTAGGAAGGTTAGGGATCCACGAGCCCATTATGAGAGGAGCCTCATGATACTCAAGTATGCTAAGAGGTATGATCCCAGGCTAGTGACTAAGTCCAGCATACTCCTAGGCTTCGGGGAGACGTGGGAGGAGATACTGGAGGCTTTCAGGGATCTTAGAAACGCTGAGGTAGACATACTGGTTGTATCACAGTACATGCGCCCCAGCCCAGCGCAGCTACCCGTCGAGAAGATGTATACCATGGACGAGTTCAAGAGGCTGGAGGATATAGCTTACAGTATGGGATTCAAGTATGTTCTATCCCATCCCCTGGCCCGTACATCCTATAGGGCCCGCGAGGCATACGAGGCCGTTAGGAGGTCTAGGAGTTGAAGTCGTTTAGAGTAATAGTCGACGGGCCCCGCCATCCTTTACTCAACATGGCACTCGACATAGTCCTTATGGATAGAGCGTCTAGAGGTGAAGCAGTTCTAAGAATATACCAGTGGATGCCCCCCGCAGTATCTATAGGTAGGAGGCAAGAGTTAGAAAACACTGTAAACACCGGTAAGGCGCGTGAAAAGGGTTATATACCTGTTAGAAGGCCTACAGGAGGCGCCGCCCTAGTCCACGACGGGTTAAACGAGGTTACTTACTCAATCGTAATACCATCCGGATCCTACCTCTACGAGCTGGGAGTAGACGAGTCGTCAACACTAATAGCTACCGCTGTAGCCAATGCCCTGAACTCTCTCGGAGTACCTGTTAATGTAGGAGGTTTCAAGGGGCTAGAGAGCGAGGAGAACTTCTGCTTCCTGCGCAGTGGTTTCGCCGACCTGGTTCTGAATGGTAGAAAAATCTCCGGAAGCGCGCAATACAGGGATTCACGGGGATTACTCCAGCACGGGTCTATCCTGTTACACTATAACCCTAGCCTTTGGAGTAGCCTGATAAAGCATAAGGCTAGCTATGAACAGGTTGAAAACCTTGTAACAGGCTTACTCGATGAAGGCTATAAGCTGAACCTGGATTCTATAATGGAATCCCTTATAGCAGGCTTCTCGGAGCTGGTAGGCATGAGCCCCGAGTACTCCTATTACAGTGTAGCAGAAATCTCGAAAGCAGTCGAATTAGTCGAGAGAGGTCACAATATACCGTGACCCGTCCTCAGTATCCCTGTATAATCTATTCTACAGGAAACCCCTACACCAACCTAGCCATGGAAGAAGCTTTACTCGAAACCATAACGGAAGGATTGATACCCTATAAAGAACTTGTCAGGATATGGGTTAACCCGACCAGTATAATCCTCGGACGATTCTCTAACCCGTTCCAAGAGGTTGATATAGAGAAGGCTGCATCGGAAAACATACCCGTGACCCGGCGTCTCACAGGGGGCCGCGCAGTCTTCCATGATGAGGGTAATCTCAACATATCACTATTCAGGCACGCTGATTCGCATAAGCCTGTTAATGTAGACGAGATCTACGGGGAAGGATTGAGCCTGATAACAGGTGTTATAAGAAAACTTGGAGGTAACGCGTTAATCGCTAATGGGAACGACGTGACTGTCGATGGGTATAAGGTTTCAGGATCAGCGGCACTCACCCACAGGAATGGAATCCTCTTCCATGGAACCCTGCTCGTCGAATCCGACATGCGTCTCCTAAGCGAGGTTATAAAGCGGCCCGGCGATCCTACTCTAGGGGGTAGAGTGGACCCGGTAAAGTTCCGTCCGAAGAACCTCTCAAGCCTTATAGGACAGGTATCCATCGACCATGTAATAGATACTATTGTAGACTTATTCTGTAGCAAGGTTTTACATCCCATGGATCTACCTTCAAGTGTTACTAGAAGAGCTTACAAGCTCTCCCAGTGCAGATACATGAATCCTCTATGGATCTACCATATGGAAAGACTAAACTGCTAGCAACGAGGCATAGTTTAAATTCGATTATGTAATGGTTATTTTTCTAAAGTCTACTTGCTAAGGATTTCTCATATGAAAAATAATTCTTTTTATAATAGAGCCCCATATCAATTACTAAAAATAGATACATCCTAATATATAGCATAACAGAGGGGTGACTAGGGGACTTGATACTCGAGCAGTGGCTGAGTTATCCAGCATCACACGACAGAGTTCTTTCTATGATAGGAATAGAGGTCCACTGGGCTATACTACAGTACGTTCTAGGACTGCCGTTTATGGCGTTCCTAGCATTAGTAGCATACGCCAAGACGGGGGACGAGAAATGGAAGAAGTTCGCCTTGACACTCACCAAGGGGTTTGTACTAGTATTCGCCGTCGGCGCAGCGACGGGTACAGCGTCAGAGTTCGGCCTAGTGCTCTTATGGCCCAATCTGACCGAGGCGGCGGGACGCTACATATACTTCCCACTGTATATGGAGGTCTTCGCGTTCCTCATGGAGGTAATATTCATCTACATGCTATACTATGGATGGAACAGGTTTAAACCCTGGACACTAGCCCTAGTAGCACTACTAGCCTTTGCTGGATCTTGGTATTCTGGTGCCATGATAGTGAGCGTCAACAGCTACATGGTGACTCCCACAGGTATACACACCGCCTATGACCCAGCCACGGGCCAGTGGCTCTATGATCAAGGCTACCCGAAACTAGATCTGTATGTGCCCAAGGATCTCGTGCCGGTGCTCAACGTGACAACGCTGACGAAGCTGGGTATGGAGGTTTCAGGTGTAACTGGTGATAGTGTGATAGTTAAGATGCCGGTGCGTATAGTGCAACGTCTTGCCTGGGAGTCATGGCACGGATATACAGTTAATGATAGTATACTGATGCTCGTTGTTAATAAGACAACCGTATCCCATATGAGCCAGAGCCAGCTAGGCCAGCTCCTCAACACGCCTGTTAAAGCTATAGTCGACAAGATACTGGTGAACACGATAAAACATGAGAGTGTATACACGGTAACCTTCAAGGCACCCGTATACCCTGCATCTATAATACACGTCATAGGCGCAGCCTTGACGACTTCATCGTTTACCGTTGCAGGCGTATACGCCTTCAGGCTAGCTGGTAGTATAGAGAACGAGGAGTATAAGAAGTATGCAAAGAAGGCGTTCAAGTTCAGCATATTGTTTGCCGTAGTAATTATAGCCCTGCAGGGGCTGGTATTCGGCCACGAGATGGGTAAGGCTATAGCCTACTATAACCCGGAGAAGCTATCCGCTATGGAGGGAGTAACCGATAACCATTTCAGCATCACTAAGACGTTCCACCTAGACAAGCTAACCGCGCTACTAGCATACGGCTCACCTAACGCTAAAATGCCAAACTACGACACAATACCGGACGACTACTGTCAGTGCAAGGCAGCGCCAAACCCGGCGATCCCGACATGTAAGCCCCCCATACTGATACACTACCTGTACTACACTAAGATAAGCCTCGCAGTACTACTCGGACTCTACGGTCTAGCCCTCTCCTACTACGTGCTAAGAAACAAGGAATCCAGCCTCTACAGCTTCCTATTAAAGCTGGGCATACTGGCTCCAATAGTAGTACAGCTGGTATCATTCCTAGGATGGGCTGTCAGAGAGATAGGTAGGAAGCCGTGGACAATCTATGGCATTATGACGCCAGACGTGGCTCACACAGTAAACCCTGCACCCACCTGGGAAGTCGCCTTAGTGGCCCTCTACTTCATCGCGTTGCTAACAGTGCTGGCATACGCTGCTTGGAGGATTCTATGGCTCCCAGGTAAGAAGGAGGTGACAGCCTGATGGATGCCCCCGTATTCTGGATAGCGTTATCCTTCGGCTTCCACATAGCCCTCGTCAACCTGGCTATAACACTGGGAATACTAACCCCCTACCTGCGGTGGAGGAGTATAAAGGAGAATGACAAGGGGTTAGAGAAGACTGCCAGAGAGCTTATGAGGCTCCTAGCAGCAACCTATGCACTAGGCGGCGTATTCGGCACAGCATACACGGTATTCCTACTGAGCTTCTACCCCAACTTCATAGGCCTAGCAGGCAACATAGCCTTGGCGCCCTTCGCTATAGCGATACTGTCGATAGCATTGAACTTCTTCACCATTGTAGCGTTCTACTATGGATGGGACAGGTGGAGCCCTTCAACGCATATGCTGATAGGAGTATTAATGGCGATAACCTTCCTCCTTATACCACTGGGCTTCAGGTCAGTATTCGCCTTCCTAAACACGCCTCAAGGACTATACTTCGACAATGGCGTGCCAAGGCTGGACCTAGTGAAGGCGCTTGGTAACCCTACTCTGTGGCCGCTCTACTTTAAGAGTATAGTAGGCGCTCTAACAGCGGGCACATTCGCACTGGCAGCCGGGTACGCCTACAGGTATGTGAGAACCAGTGATGAAGAGGAGAAGAGGCTTTCACAGCTCTTCGT
>CAYVIZ010000036.1:0-10777 GCA_964451715.1 uncultured Desulfurococcales archaeon
GGTTATACTTTATACGAAGCCGTATGAAACCGCTTTAGCCGCATCTAGGGCAGGTGAGCTGTGCAGGATCCGTGGCTTGAGCGAGGAAATGGGCCGTGTCTTAGTGGATTGTAGTGGTGTTGACATAACCCGTGTTGAGCCGCTTTTGGGTTTGGCTGAATCTTATACTGTCGAAGTCAAGCTCAGGTGCAGGGGGCGTGTGTGTGGTATAAGCGGGTTAGATGATGTTGTACCCGGGAAACCATTTGTTTATAGTGGGCATCTCGTGGTCTGGGGTAGGGTTAGGGGTGGCTATGAGTTGAAGGTAGGGCCTAAGACTGCTAGGCCTCCCGAGCCTCCTTTGCCGGCCTCGGTGTTCTATGTTACTAGTATTGAGGAGCTCCATGAGAGGAATAGAGTGTTGGGTGATCTCTCGCGTAGGATATGGTGCCGGTAGAGTGTATCTAAATATATACTGCTAGCTGATAGAATTTATAGTATACCCGTGTCAGTGGATCAGGCTGGGATGAGGTAAGCCCTATCCACCGAGGCCCGGTATTGATGAGGATATGAAACCCCGACTGACCATGGCCTGGGAGGCGGTTAAGGGATGGGAGAGCCATACCCTGTAGGAGAGTTCGCCTTGAGAATACTGATAGCATTCTTCGCCGGGGCACTCATAGGGCTTGAGAGGGAGAGAACAAGGATAAAGAGCCAGTCCAAGTACGACCTCCCGGGCCTGAGGAGCTTCGGGCTGACAAGTATACTGGGCTCACTCGTGGCATTCCTCTCCCTCTACTCGGAGGGTATAAATGGAAACCTAGTATTCGCCACAGGTACGGTGGGATTCATAGTCATACTGTTGTTCTACATTATCCACCGCATGTTAATCAACAATCTCTCAGGAATAACAACGTACCTCACGCTGATAATAGCCTATATCCTAGGAGTACTCGCAGGCCTTGGAATGATGGTTGAAGCCGTGTCCGCCAGCATACTAGCTACGTTCGTCCTCTCCGTCAAGTATCCCTCACGCCGCATAGTCCGCGAGTTGTCATACAAGGAGTTCATAGCGGCGCTGGAAGTAGGGACTCTAAGCCTTATACTGGGACCTATAATATACAGTCTAAACGTGAGCTTCCTAGGGGTCAGCGTATTCAAGGTCTACATATTCTTCCTGGTAGTCCTATGGATAAGCCTAGTATCATACTTCCTCGTAAAGGCTTTCGGCGGGCTGGGGCTCGAGACCAGCGCTGTGCTGGGAAGCCTGGTTAATAGCGAGGCCACGATAGCGTCTGTCGCGTCGATAATAGGTAAAATAATGGATAACGCTCTCAGGAAGAGTCTACTAAGAATAATGACCCTAGTAATAATAGCAACGCTCCACATACGGTCAGCCACCCTTACACTGGTAGCCGTCTACACTTTCCTCAACACGACGGCGGCAGAGGAGCTTGTTATACCAGTTATAATCGCCACCCTACCCTCTGCTGCCCTGCTCTCTATAATAATATCGAGACGGGAAGGCGTCGAAACTGGTGAGAGGATATCTGTTGAAAGCCCGCTCAACTGGAGCGGGGCGGTGAAAACCGCTATAGCATACGCCATACTCACACTAGCAGTATACGCCGCATCCTCAACCTATACGGGCGTACTCCCATTAATAGCGTTCCTGGGAGGCCTGGTGAACGCTGCAGCCACTATATTCTCGCTGGCAGCCTATGCTGGCACGCTGCCCTTAAACCTTGTAGCCGGCAGCCTACTCTTATCAGTAGCCTCAGCGACTCTCAATAAGGTATTCTACCTGCCCAGCGAGATGTATAGAAGCGGTGAATGGAAGAACGTGCTCTTCACATCTATAATAATGAGTATACCATTCTTCCTGGTAGCCTTCATAGAGTTCCTTATAGCCTAGGCTAAACAAGCCTTATATACTACGTGTTACGACCGAGAAATAACTAGATCCACGAGTGTAGGAGAGGAGTAACAGTCATGACTGCAGCCAGTATCTTGGAGATTAACATAGGCCAGAAAACCCTGGACGAGTACTTGTTGGAGGCCATAACCGCATACCAGAGCGGCGTGGAAAGCCTGGTAATACGCGCTAGAGGCTTCAACATATGCAAAGCGGTTGACCTATACAACGAGCTGCTGGAAAGACTGGGCGACGATGTCGTCAGGGTAGAGGCCACGGAGATAGGCACGGAGAGGGTAAGAGAGAAGGGCAGAAGCGTGCCCCGCAGCTATATAGTTATAAAGATCTCACTAGCCCCCGCCTAGACGGCCGCCGGCACACTGCTCTCCAGCCTCGAAGCCTCGATTAGAACGTCTATCTGTGCCTTAAGAGTCTCCAAGGCCTTATCCACGTGTATCACCCCGTTGTAGATGAGGTCCATCGTCTTCTCCATACTCCGGCTAGCCTCCTCTGATACAAGCTGGGAGAAGTTATCCATGACAAACCTGTAGGCCTCCACGCCCTGCTTAGTAGGCACCAGGAACTTCCTCTTCTTACTTTCAATAACATAGCCATGCCTCTTATTAGCGGCTATAGCGTTGGCATAAGTGCTCGGCCTTCCTATACCCTTCTCCCTCATCATCCTAATCACATCACCACTCCTGAGGAGGCTTACAGTACTGGCCCTATACACGTAAACAGCCTCTGACTCCAGCATGGCACCGCTCTCCACCCCGGCGAGCCAGGAGAGGGTCACGGGGTTATCTACAACGTCAAACCCGTGCTCCACAACCCTGTCTACCCCTCTCAGAGTAGTTTCAAGTCTTCCATCCAGGGAGATGCTCGCCTCTACTACCTCCACCCTGGCGGGCTTCATCTGGCTAGCTATGAACCTCCTGAAGATCAGGTCGTAAAGCCTCAGATGCCATCCTGTAAGCTTTACCTGAATCCTGAGGCTGCCGTCGAGGATCCTCCGCCTCACCTCCTCCGCGTCCATAGGCTTCGTGGGCCTTATAGCCTCATGGGCCCCGCCGTCGCCCCAGGAGCGCGGCTGGTAGAGCTCTGCTAGCCCCCTCCTCTCAAGGTACTCCCTGGCTATGCCTATGCCTGTAGGGGAGACCCTTGTACTATCCGTCCTGTGATAGGTTATAAGCCCGGCCTCGAAGAGGTTCTGGGCCAGAGCCATCGTAAGCTCGGCGTTGAACCCTAGCTTGCGGCTTGCATCGTATAACAGGCTGTCCGTAGTATAGGGGGGCGGGGGGTTCTTGGCTGTTATACTAGTCTTCTTCTCTTTAACCTCGACGCGTACATTATTCTTCTTCCTATACTCTTTGGCTATACTCTTATCCATGGTATGGAATGATACACGCCCCCCGCCCCTCAGCCTGACGCTTATAGCGTATCCTAGATTCTCCCTCCACTCGGAGTGCCTCTCTATGATCCAGCCCAGCACCGGGGTCTGGACTCTCCCTGCTCCAAACCACCTCTTACCGAAGGACTCCCATAAACGCCGGGATATAGAGAAGCCTATCCACCTGTCCTCTATCCTCCTGTAAACCTGGCTCTCAACGAGCCTCTTATCCAGCTCTCTGGGGCTTCTAAGCGCCTCTATGACCGCCTGCGGGGTCACCTCGTGGAACTCGCCTCTCGACACATTGGAGTTGTAAGGCCTAACTGTGAGGTAGACATCATAGGCTATCTTCTCACCCTCAGTGTCCGGGTCTGTCGCTATTATAACCCGGTCAACCTCCCGGGCCAGCTTGCTGAGGACCTCGAGCCTGCTACTACTGTCGACTATTGCGGCCTCCTCACCACACACGGGACACCTGTTATGTATACTGGCAAACCTATGCCCGCACTTCAGGCACTTCTTTATACTACCATACACGGGCATAAACTCTCCATTATCTATTCTCACACCATAATAGCTCTCCTCGTCATCCACAACCAGGTCGTAGAGGTGTCCCAGCGTGCTCGTTATAGTAAGGAGGTAAACCTTACCCGTGCCAGGATCCACGGCGGTCGTCTCGTAGACTGTGAGCCTGCCATACCTCCTCCTCGCGGGGCGGCCCCAGAACCACGCTATTGTCCTAGCCTTGTTCGGGCTCTCAACTATGAATAACACCGTCTCTATATCAACCTTCTTACCAACCCCCCTCCTCGAAAGCTCCATGTCCCTGCCGAGCTGATCTAGGTCCAGCTCCTCGAACCTCTTCAGCCCGCTGTTATACACGTAGAACCTCAGCCTGTCCTGGAACGCTGTTACCCTCTCGTAGACATTGTCTATAACCACGCTCAGCCCTTTAGTCATAACCATACGGTACAGCCTGCTCGCCCTACCGCTTGCCTGTAAGTAGGTGGGTATATCAGGGGCATCGATATAGAGCCTCCCGTTCCTCTTAACCACCACATAACTAGAAACCCTGAGGCTACCCCCCTCCGGTATCAGGGACTCATACATAGAGGAGGCATAGGCGCCCCACTCCTTTATGAGTCCAACCAGTTCACCGAGCGGCCCAGAGGCTTCTATCTTACCCTGCAAAGCCATCTGGACCAGCTCGCCATTCCCCACCCTATCCAACAGCCTGGATATTCTATCAGCAGTCTCGCCCGCCTCGGCGTAGCCGTTGTCGGCCAGGTATACTAGTAGACTGAGCAGCCTCTGGGGGCTCTTAACAGCGTTCTCCAGCGACATGCGGCGCCCTGGGACGCCGACGAACACGGTGTACCTAACCCGCTCCGGGAGATCCAGCCCCCTCACAATTACACCATACCTGGAAGCCATGCCTACTACTACATCAGCCTCCCCCGAGGCAAGCTTCTTAACAGCCCTCCTGCTGCTCGTGAGGGCCTGCTCCACCCTTACACCGCTCTCCTCTAGAGCCTTGATTATCCTCCTAGCCTTCTCCTTCCCATGTATCTGTGATACAAACACCAGTCCACCAGCGCCCAGCTTCTCCACTACCTCTACAACCTTCGACTCAACGTCATCCGCTACAATATACGAGTCGACGACGTCTCTCATGTAATCCGATCCTCCCCCGACCTCGAAGCCTAGGAGCTCCTTGAAGATGAAGTGCTTGAACCCCCTCGGCCTCCCCGTCGCGGTCGCTATAACCAGCTGCCCTATGCTCCTATCTGAAACCAGGTCGGCGAGCTCCTTCTCCAGCCGGAGAAGCCTCTGCTTCAACTCCTCTACCAGCGCCTCCTTCCCACTCCTCAGCTCAGCGAAGAACTTGAGCCTGGTCTTGACTATCTTGTAGGCATGCTCTACAGCCTCCACAGGGAACCCGAGCAGGACGAGCACGCGGTCTATGTTCTTCGAGTTCCTGAGCAGGCTGTCCACGTCGTCTATAAGTATGAAGTCGAAGGAATGCCTTGCTAGGAGCTCGTATCTACGCTGGAGGAACCCTGTGGTTACAACCAATATGTCGAAGTCCCCCGAAGCAATCCTCTCCAGGCTCTCCTCCCTCCTCTTCTTCGACATGCTCCCATAGTAGTAGAGGACGCGTACACTCTCACCTGAAGACTCCGCTATCCCTTCAAGCCTAGCAGCGACCTGTATGACCAGGTTCTCCGTGGGCAGAATATAGAGTACCCTGCCCTCCCCGCCTGACGCCCTGTACACGGCATAAGTCATGAGTAGAGTAGTCTTCCCCACCCCCGTCGGGGCTATTATGGCGAAGCTCTGCCCGTTCAGAAGCCTCCTAGCCCAGCTCCTCTGGGCGCTCCATAGCGTGCTCCCATTGGCCCTAGCGAAGAACTCGGAGAACCGCTCATACTCCTTCTCCTGGAGCCATAGATACGAGTACCTGCCCGGCCTCCCGTTAGATTTAAGCGCCCTATAAACCTCCTCCACGCCGCCCTCAACCGGCGACGGCAGGCAGTGCACGCATGGAAGCCCCTTCTCTAGTCTATCAGCCGTTATTGGCCCTCCACAGTTAGGGCATCCCCTGCTGTATACTATCTTCAACCCTAAAACCCGGGGGAACGTTTCCATGTAACCACAGTTTAATGGAGAGCGGCCCGGTAATACCAGGGTAAACCCAGCGCAGCCCCCCTACCCCGGCTTGGCTCTACAAGCGGGAACACTAGTACATGGAACCTTCAAGTGTAATGATGAATATGGAGGAGGGAAGGAGAGGTCTGGAAACAGTATACGGAGGGATCCCGAGTAGACTGGGGTGACTGTATGATGAGGGGTTAGGGGGTCAGCCTCTCCGGGTCCCTTGGAAGTAGGCGGGCCTCCCTTATGTTCCTGAGGCCTAGTATCTGCTTGACAACCCTCTCAAGACCGGTTCCCGCGCCGCCGTGAGGCGGTGCCCCGTATTTGAACATTTCTATGTACCATCTAAGCCCCTCTACTCCTAGCCCCTTGTTTTCAACCTGCTTTAAGAGATTACTGTAGACATGCTGCCTCTGCCCTCCCGTGGTCATTTCTAGTCCCCGGAATATGAGGTCGAAGCTGCATGTAGGAGTATCGGGTTTAAGGTTCTCAGAGCACTCCTCCCCGGGCTCCTCTATGCACGTGCACGGCATCGTGTAGAAGGGCCTCGGCCCCCAGGGGTACCTCGTTATGAACACCGCCTCGTACCCGTGTTCTCTCGACATGTACTCTCCTAGCAGCCTTTCGCCCTCAGTGTCAAGATCCTCCCCGGGCGGGTACTCCTTCCCATACTCCCTCCTGAGTATATCGTGGGCCTCCTCGAGCGTTATCCTCGGTATCTCCTTGACAGGCTCTAGCAGAGAGTTAGGATAGTACTTCTCCATCAGGTCGCCATACTTCTTTATAACAGTCTCAGTGACAGTCTTGAGGTACTCCTCCGCGACGTCCATGACCTGCTCGAAGCCCCTTATGAAGCCCATCTCATAATCCATACTAGTATACTCCGTCAAGTGCCTAGGGGTGTGATGCGGCTCCGCCCTGAACACAGGGCCTATCTCGAACACCCTCTCCAGCCCGGATATGACGCCGAGCTGCTTGTAGAGCTGAGGGCTCTGGGCAAGGTAGGCTTCCCTCTTAAAGTATATCACCGTGAACACTTCTGCCCCGCCCTCACTGGCGGCCCCGAGTATCTTCGGGGAGAATATCTCTGTGAACCCGTTCCTCATCATGACCCTGCGGAATACATCCGCCGCCTCAGCCTCTACCTCGAAGATCAATCTTACCTTGTCATTCCTGAGATCTAGGTACCTGTAATCCAGGCGCTTAGCCAGCATAGTCTTCTCGGGCTCCCTCACATCGATAGGAAGAGGCTCAGCCTCGGAGAGCACATACAGCTCCTCCACTACAAGCTCCCTCCCACCAGGAGCCTCCTCGTTCTCCTTAACCACGCCGCGCACAGCTATAACGCTCTCGACGCTGAGCTTTCTAGCCCTCCTCCAGGCCTCCTCGGAGACGTTCCTCCTCACGACGAGCTGTATACGCCCACTCCGGTCCCTGAGCACTATGAAGACAAGCCTGCCAATAACCCTGACATGCTCAGCCCACCCGGCTGCAACCTGCTCCCCCTCAACAGCCCCCGGGTCGGTGAGAAGCTCCCTCGCAAGCCTCCTCCTGGACAAGTCTATAGCCACGTAGCCCACCCCTAATACTCTGGTGGAACATATAGCCCACTAGGGCCATATATAAACATCGACTACATACCATTCACGGTAAACCGGAGGGTGCAAGGCGATTCCCTACAAGAGGAGACCCGGGAGACCCGCTGGAGGCTGCAGCCTAGGCAGGGGCTACACGCTCGTCATAGCTGAGAAACCCAAGGCCGCGAGGAGGATAGCCGAAGCCATAGGAGCCACGAGAAGGTGTACATACGGCAGAGTAAGCTATTATGCCAGCCCGGATGGAGGCCTTGTGGTGGCATCGGCGGTAGGCCACCTATACGGACTCTACACCAGGGAACGCGGCTACCCCGTATACAGCTACCAGTGGACGCCGCTCCACGAGGTAGACGGTGGCGCCCGGTTCCAGAAGCCCTACTTCAACCTGCTGAGGAAGCTCTCATCCTCAGCGGGCCTCTACGTGAACGCGTGCGACTACGATATAGAGGGGAGCGTAATAGGCTACCTTGTCATACTATACATGGGCGACGTGGCCAGGGCTAGGAGGATGAAGTACTCCACCCTGACAATCCCCGAGCTACGCAGTGCCTGGAGGAGCCTAGGCCCCCTCGACAAGGAGATGGTCGAAGCCGGCCTCGCCAGGCACGAGGTAGACTGGCTCTGGGGGATAAACATAAGCCGTGCCCTCATGGATCACGCGAGGAGGGCCTCGGGTAAGCGGGTGATCCTCAGCGCCGGTAGAGTACAGAGTCCGACGCTGGTAAAAGCGTATAAGGACTGGCTTGAAAGAGGCCTCCACATACCAGACCCCCAGTTCAACGTCATAGCCGTCCTCGACAAGGACGGTGTAAGGTTCACCGCGTACCTAGTAGATAAGCCCCGGACGGCGGGGGAGGCTAGGAGTATAGCGGCGAAGATCAAGAGCGACGGCAAGCTTAGGGTGCTATACGTCGAGAGGAAGCCCCAGGAGAGGAGCCCGCCTCCCCCCTTCAACCTACCAGACCTCCAGTCGGAGGCCGCGAGGATATACGGGTACAGCCCCAGCGAGACCCAGAAGCTGGCGGAGGACCTGTACCTAGCCGCCGCCATAAGCTATCCCAGGACTAACAGCCAGAAGCTCCCCCCGACAATAGGATACCGGAGGATAATAGAGTCCCTATCCGAGAACAGCGGATACAGGGAATACACGGGCCCCCTGCTCTCTAAGCCCGTTCTCAGGCCACGGGAGGGGAGGAGGGATGACCCGGCGCACCCGGCTATATACCCCACGGGCGTAAAGCCTGAAGGCCTAACCGCTAGGCACATGAGGATATATGATCTCATAGTAAGAAGATTCCTGTCCACATTCTCGGATCCCGCGGTAGTAGTAAGGACCGGCCTGAAACTATACGATCTCAGCGGCAGACACGAGTTCCGCGCCGAAGGCACAGTCGTCACGAGGCCCGGATGGCTCTCAATATACACGCACGCCACGCCCGAGGAGAAGGTTATACCCCCCCTTGTCCCGGGAGAGCTCGTCGACGTGGTTGATGCAAGGGACGAGGTGGAGTGGGGTAAGAGTAGTGTAAAGCCGCTGAGCCGTATAGGGCTAGTCCGCTGGATGGAGAAAGTCGGCATAGGCACCGAGGCCACGCGGGCCAGGATAGTCGAGACACTATACCGGAGAGGATACCTCAAACGGTCGAGGGGTGGAGACGAGGTGACTATGCTCGGTATAGGAGTCGCCCGCCTCCTAATGAGCGTGTTCCCCCAGCTCTCAACACCCGATCTCACGAGGAGGCTTGAAGAGGACCTCGAGGATATAAGGCGGGGCCGTAAGACTAGGAGCGAAGTAGTGGATGAGACTAAGAAGATAATCACCAGCCTGCTGAGAGAGTATAGTATCCTACTCGAAAGCGAGAAGGCCCTAAGGATCGCGGAGGAGGCCGGGCTCGTGGAGACCCGCTCCAGGTGTGCGCTGTGTAATATGCCCGCCGAGGATACAGTCGGAGGCGTGCCCCTCTGCAGGCACCACATGGAGGCCTTCAACAGGCTGAAGAAATCCATCAAAGACATAGCCTCCAGGCTCGGCTACCCGGCTGAGAGGGCTCTCCCCCGCATCAAGAAGGCCTCAGGGAAGCTGGTATCCGACATCATAGAAGAAGCGGCCCGGAATAAAGGCCTCCTCAGAGAGCTCATAGGCTAGCGGTTGAAGCTAAGGAGCCCCAGGAAGGGCACCTTGAACGCGCTCCCCCCAGGGCTCCACACGACCCCTACAATCCTATCATACGACACGCCTATACAGCTGCCTAGGATCCTGTCGTACTGGCTCGTATCCTCAACAGGGTTATTATCACCCCACACCCTATAATAGTAGGTATCCCCGTCCCTACACACGGAGACGACCCTATGTATAATATAGCTCCCCATCTTACTCCTATAGACAACTATGTCCCCCGGATGTATGCTTTCAGGCTTCCTCTTAACCAGAACCACAAGGTCACCCGTCATGAAGAGCGGGTACATGCTGCGCCCCTGGACGACCGCCATAGGCGTGTTAGACCCGGTGAGGGCCTCAAGCCATGTATGCATAGTCAGTATAACCACTATAAGCACTATAGTCGCACCGTACTCCAGAGCATCCCGCCTCCCCATACGGCTCAACTTTATACACCAGCACCTACAAGTACTTAGACACAGGCATGCAACAAGCCCCACATCCAGGTGACTGTTACAGTGGTCAAAGTTATAAATCATCTGGAAAGCCTCGGAGTAAAAACCGCCTACAGAGAGATAATAATAACGGAAAACCCGGGCGAGTGCCCCACACTAGACCCCGAACAAGAAGCATGGAAGCACGCCTCAGAATACACCCTAGAAAACCTGGCAGAACACCCCCGCATAAAGAGCTACAGGAAAACACTCTGGAGCTTCAAGATAGACCCCACAAAAACCAGGCCAAGCCCAGAAGCACTCCTACGAAGACTCCTCCGCACACACAGGTTCCCCCGAGTCAACTGCGCAGTAGACATGGTGAACCTAGCCAGCCTAAAGTACATCGTATGCATAGGCCTATACGACGCAGACAAGCTGCCATCAGACACCATAGAAGTCAAGCTAGCAGAGGGAGGAGAAGAATTCCACCCCATAGGAGGAAAACCCTACAAGATAAAACAGGGAACACCAATAGCCGTCTCAGGCGACACAGTGATACACCTATACCCAAGCCGCGACTCGATGGAAACGTCCGTCGATCACTCATCAAGCCATCTAACCGCAATAGCCTACGGACACAAAGGAGAC
>CAYVIZ010000037.1:0-10620 GCA_964451715.1 uncultured Desulfurococcales archaeon
GCCACCCTATCCCCATGGGAGTCGCGTACGACCCCGAACTCTATCTGCTTCCAGTAGTGGAGATACCTCTCCACAAGCACCTCCCCTATACCCGACTGGGCGAAAGCCCTCCCCGCGAGCGATACGAGCTCCTCCCTGCTCCACGCCACGAAGCTCCCGCCGCCCCCCAAGTTGAAGCTGACCCTTAGTATAACGGGGAACCCTATCTCCTCCGCCGCCTCTACCGCCTCCTCAACACTATCCACCGCACTGCTCGGAGGTATAGGGAGGCCCCTACGCATCATTGTCTCCCTGAACAACCCCCTACTCAGCGCCCTCCGTATACCATCAACCTGTGTGCCGAGAACACGTATCCCATACCTGCCGAGGACCCCCTTGTCCCAGAGCTCGACTCCCAGGCTGAGCGCGGTCTGGCCCCCGAAGCCCAGCATAACGGCGTCGGGCCTCTCCTTCTCTATCACCCTCGATACATACCATGGCTCTAGAGGCCCTAGGTACAGCTTGTCCGCCATCCTGTAACTCGTCTGTATGGTGGCCACGTTAGGGTTGACTAGGACACTCTCAACCCCCTCCTCCCTGAGGGCCTTCAACGCCTGGGATCCACTATAGTCGAACTCGGCGGCCTCACTTATCTTTATAGCCCCACTCCCCAGCACAAGGACCTTACGCGGAGTCTCAGCCACCGCGCCCCGCCTCCACGAGCCTCCTCCTAAAATCGTGGAAGACACGTAGACCGTCCCAGGGGCCGGGGCCGGCCTCCGGGTGGAACTGTGTAGCCATCATAAAGCCGTCCCTACTAACGAAGCCCTCCAGTGTTCCATCGTCAGGCTGCCAGAACCAGGGCTCCAGGCCCTGGGCTTCAAGGCCTTCGGGGTCAACAGCATACCCGTGGTTATGGGTCGAAACCATACACCTCCCAGTGTTGTCTACTACAGGCTTATTCACAGCCCTATGACCGTAGGGGAGCTTATACACTCTAAGACCAAGGCCCAGTGCCAGGAGCTGCATTCCGAGGCATATGCCTAGAACAGGCTTCCCGGAGGAAGCCACGTCCCCCGCGGTTTTCACCGCCTCGTACAGCCTTGCAGGGTTGCCCGGCCCGTTGCCTATAACCACACCGTCATACCCTTCTAGCAGTACATCGCTACTCGTCCAGCAAGGATACCGTGTGACCTCCACCCCCTCCTCCAGGAGCCTCCTCAGTATACCGTTCTTCACACCACAGTCGAGCAGGCTGACCCTCGCCACCGGCATGCCCATAGGCCTATGCCTCACCGGCTCCCTAGGAGAGGCCTTGTACGCGTATCTCACCTCATCATAACGGGGTGCGCTAGAGAGGATGCGCCCCAGCTCCCCCCACTCCGGCTCGGGGCCACTCTCACTGTAGACCGCCAGTACACCCATCATTACCCCCTTGCTCCGTATGTGCTTGATGAGGAACCTTGTATCGACCCGGTATATGCCGGGAATCCCCTCGGAGGCGAGCCAGGAGTGCAGGCTTGAGACGGAGGCGTAGTGGCTTGGACGCGGCAGCTCCGCTACAGCGAACCCCTCCACCCTGATCCTGGGGGACTCGTAGTCCAATAGTAGCCCCGGATACCTGCTGGCTCTGGCGGGCACACCGTAGTTCCCCATCATGGGGTGCGCCTCGACCAGTATCTGGCCCATATAGCTTGGATCCGTCAGGCTCTCAGTATAGCCTGTGGTGGCGGTTGTGAACACTACTTCCCCCGTCCTAGTGGCGGGTGAGCCGAAGCCACAGCCCTCCACTGCAAGGCCATCCTCTAGGAGAAGCCTCGCCCTGAGCCCTAGCCTGCAGCGGAGCCCAGGGTACTTGTATACTCTTAGTTCTCCCTGCATAGGCTGGCCGCTACCTCCCCGGCCTTCCTGGGAAGCTTCTCGTAGGCTGTCCCCAGCCGATCCTCCAAGGCTTCAACCCTACTGGCATCCCTCTCCAGCCTCTCCTCTATCCTTCCCAGATCCGGACTGCGTGTGCACCCGGTCCTACGCTCGCCAACCAAGACGAGGGGGTCACGGATGCCTAGCTCCTCCATAAGCCTCTCCAAGCCCCCCATACGGGCTGCCCGGCCGACTGTCGAGTAAGCCTCCCTGAAGGGTATTCCCCGCTTGAGAGTCATGTACTCGGCGAGCTCCGCGCCATACGCGACGTACTCGTCCACCAGCTTCCTCAGCCTGCTGGTATCCCACTCGAGCCTCCCCAGTATATCGGACAATACTAGGGTAGCCTCGAGAGCATCGGCTAGTAGAGTGTAGAGGAGAGGATTAGCCTCCTGGAAGTCGAGGCTGTAGCCTGTGGGCAGGCCGGCTTGTATAGACGTCATGGCAGCCAGTAGCCCCTGTGCCCTACGGGCCCTCGACCTGAGCACCTCGAGTGTTGCAGGGTTCTCCTTGTGGGGCATAATGCTGCTTGTAGCCACGTGATCGCCTGGCAGCTTCAATACTCCTACATAGGGGCTTGAGAGGAATATGATGTCGCCCGCTATCCTCGAGGCCTCCACAAGGTATAGTGATACTGCCGAGGCTGCAGCAGCCAGGTCCAGCCTGCTCCCCGAAGCATAGACGGGGCTTCCTATAACCTCGTTGAAGCCGAGCAGCGAGGCAAGCCTCTCCGGGTCCAGGGGGAGAAGCGTTCCCGCGCCGGCGGAGGCCGCCAGGGGGCTCCTGTCTATTACTCCTATAGTAGAGTACACTATCTGGAATGCAGAAGCCAGAGCCTCCTCCCACCCCATCAAGAGGCAGTCAAGATAGGCCAGCTGGCTCGGCTGCTGGTGCGTATGGAGGAGCACAGGTGTACCCCTATACTCCCCCGTCTCCTCCACCAGCCTCCGGCGGGCCTCCAGGTTGGCTTTGAGTATTAGGCTTATCTTCTTGAGGGTATACAGTCTCAGCGCGGCTGATACGTGGTCATTCCTGCTCCTCCCCATCCAGACATCCTGGGAGGCCCCGCCTGTCTCCCTGTAGAGTAGATCCTCTATGTACTCCCATACATCCTCGTATGATTCCCCGTTGTCCAGCATGGGGGGCTCGCTTAGAAGGCTGACTAGCTTTTCTAGGCTTTTACATGCAGCATTACCGTCTATGAGCCTCTTCTCCGCCAGGTGGAGCGTGTGGGCTGTTATGACGAGAAGCGCCTCCACGGTTATCTCCCTGTCGTGGCTCAGGCTGCTCGTATAACGGTATAGTAGCCCGCCTCCGCCGAGGCCTACCAGACCCCTGTACCCGGGCATCCCAGCTGCACCGCCGCCGTGGAAGATGGAGGGCCTAGGGCTTCCCCGTCCTAGCCCTGGCCGAGGCTATGCTGTGCATTGAGTATATCTCTATGAAGCCCCTCGCCTCCTCGCCGCTCGGATACCAGCCTGTGTCATAGTTTATCTTATCCACGCTATGACTAGTATAGGGGGTCTCCCTGGCCAGTATAGTGAGGCCGCCCTTGTAGACCTTGATCTTAACGGTCCCTGTTATCCACTTGTTCAGGCTGTCCATAGCCTTCTCCAGCGTCTCCCTGAGAGGCTCTATCCAGAGGCCGTTGTATACGAGGTCTGTCCACTCCCTGTCTACGAGCCATTTAAACCTGAGCTCCCTCGGAGTGAGCACGGTTTTCTCCAGGTCTGTGTGAGCCTTTATAAGCGTCAGAGCAGCCGGGGCCTCGTAGACCTCCCTGCTCTTCAAGCCCACTACACGATTCTCCACATGGTCTATCCTCCCATAACCGTGGAGCCCCACCTCCTTGTTGAGGAAGTCTATGAGCTCCGGTAGACTCTTCTCTTCCCCGTTCACAGTAACCGGGACCCCCTCCTCGAACCCTATCTCCAGCAGGAGAGGCTCTCCGGGAGCCTTCTCCGGCGGGGTTGTCCAGGAGAACGCCTCCTCCCCCGGGGGCTTGGAGGGGTCGTCTATCTCGCCTCCCTCTATACTCCTACTCCACAGGTTCTCGTCTATGCTATACTTCTTGTGGACCCCCGCGTCGTACCCGTGCTCCTGGAGCAGCTTGATGGACTCTTCCCTGGTTAGGGGCTTGTCCCTCACGGGGGCTATTATGGGGAACCCCTCCCCTAAGGCGTGTTTGAGCACGGTGTCGAACCTGACCTGGTCGTTCCCCTTGCCTGTGCACCCGTGCGCCACGGCGTCAGCCTCCTCCTTTAACGCTACCTCGGCAGTCTTCAGGGCGATCAACGGCCTTGCCAGCGCGGTTCCCAGAGGATAGCTGCCCTCGTAGAGGGCGTTGGCCTTTATGGCTTTCGAGATGTAGTTGTAGGCGAACTCTTCTACCGCGTTTATGGTGTAGTGTTTATCCGAGCCTAGAGTGTAGGCTTTCTCCTCGACGCCCTTCAACTCGTCCTCTTGGCCCACGTCTACTGTTACGGTGATGACCTCGTGTCCCTCCTTCTTGAGTAGTAGGAGGATCGCCGAGGTGTCTAGGCCGCCCGAGTATGAGAGGACTACCTTCAACGTTTACACGCCTCCCCGCTATTTCATATTGGATCTCATATTGTTACTAACTGTTATAGGCTATGATTCATTTGGAACAGTTTTATATAGTGTTAAAGCCGTTTTATTACACGGAGAACCAAGAGCCAGGGGAGGGGTTGAAGGATGGACGCCAGCTATTCTGAGCACGTGAGGAGGCTGATAAACGCGGATCCATGCATCAAGGAATGCCTAGCCAGGGGACTAGTAAACTACTCGGAGCTCTCGAGGAGGCTCGCCACGCTCATAGCACAGGATACAGGAGTACCGCCCAACCCGGGCACGCTGAAGGTCGCGGTCCTCAGGTACGCGCAGAAACTCAAGAGCACGGGGACGAGAGGGCCTACTAGGAGGCTGATGAGCGTCCTAGCCAGGAGCTCGCTCGAGCTCAGGACAGGCGTAACAGTAGCCACTGTTAGACTACACGCGCTCCCCCAACTCGCCAAGGCTGCGGGAGAGCTCCTCGGGAAGGCTAGGCTACTCCTAGTAATGCAGAGCCTCACAAGCATAACAGTAACCATAAGCAGCGAGTACTTCCCCCAGCTGGAGGATATGATCGGCAGGGAGAGCTTCATAGAAGTATACCCAGACCAGGCTGTGCTGATAATAGTCAGCCCGGACGACGTGATAAGGGTACCAGGCTTCGTCTCCTACGTGACGAGCATACTGGCCGAGAACAATATAAACATAAGCCAGATAGAGAGCGTCTACACAGACACCCTCCTCATAATGAAGCTGGACGACGCCCTCAAAGCATTCCACATGCTGAGGGAGGCAATAGAAGTCGCTAGGAGAAGCATAGAGGAGGCAGGCCAGAACCCGTCTTAACGAGCTACCCGTTGATTCCCTATTAAACCGGCTATTATAGCATAAGTGTCAACTAGTACCTCTCCATCTTCTTCAGCCATTGCTCTTCATCCTCGTCAACTTCTTCCTCAGCCCTCTCAACACCTACCTTCATCCCTCTGCCACGCTTCCTGAGCTCCTCCCAGAGATCCCATATCATATGCACAGAATACACCTTTCCGGCAAAACAACTTGTTACGATCAATAACAGAATTTATCTGAAACAAAGGAATACTGATGCGTTCCATCTTCTCCTCCAGCATATACCACGGCTTTCATCAGCATGCCCAGACGTCGCTACCGGTTTCACTCCTCCACAGCCTTGGAGACCAGCCTGTTGAACACCAGGGCTCCCAGGGCGTATACTATGACTGTAGCCGCTATCGCGGGAGCGGCGTAGCTTACAGCCTGGAGGGGGGTGTGGTTGTAGATTAGCATCTGCCTGACAGCCTTCAAAACCCTCGAGAGAGGGTATACGTTCGCGAATGCCTTCAGGTAGCTTGGAAGCACGAAGTCGGGTATTACTATGCCGCCGGTGAACATGACGGGGAACGCTATACCGTTCACTATAGCCATAGCGGTCTCCTCGCTCTTGGCTAGGAGTGAGAGTATGAGGCCCAGCCCTATCGTGAACACCGCGCCCACCGCTATGAGGACCGCCGCCGTCGCGGCAACACTGGGGGGCATGTTGTACTTTGCCCCCAGTGGGAGGCTCACAGCAAGTATCGAGATGGATGACAGGGCAACCGCTAGGAGCGACGCCACAGTCTCCGAGGCCAGCATCTCCCAGTTGCTCATAGGGCTCGACAGTATTATACTCAGCGTCCCCTCCTTGCGCGCCTCAATGATCATCGTGGCCCCTATTGAAAGCCCTATGAAGAGAACCTCCACTCCTATCATGCCTATAGCGTAGAAAGCCCTTATACCACCCTTCGTGGCAAGCATCTCGGGAGCATAGCCCTCGAAGCTGGCGTTCACAGGGTTCTCTATATACCTGAACCACTCCACTATGAAGGAAGCCTCATCAGGAGGCACCATGCTTAAAGCATAGTTGAGGGACTCGTTTATAGCCCTTGAACGCAGCCTGTCGCTGAAGGATGAGAGGAACCCCTCTATGCTCCCCCTATAGTAGCCACTGTATTGGCCCTCCATGTAGTATGCTTTGACCCGCGCCGTGTGCATGCTGGTTATGTTACGCGTGAACCCCTCGGGTATGACTATGCCCGTATCCACCGCGCCGTTCTTTAAGGCGTTCCTCAGTGCCGCCTCGCTATCGTATATTTTCACCTTGAATACGCCAGACTCGTTGAGGGCTCTAACGAGTATGGAGCCAATGCTGGCCGAGGCATTGTCCTGGCCCTCGTCCAAGTCCACGACGCCTATCCGTACAGGACTCGTGTTAGCGTTACCCCATATAGCCACCATGAGTATGTAGAAAAGTATGGGAAATATTATGACCCAGAATAATGTGCCTTTATACCTGAAGAGGCCCTTCAAGAACACATAGGACTCGGAGAGAACCCTGTTAAACACACTGGCCACTCCTCATCACGCCCCCTCGAGCCTCACACCCGTAAGCCTCAAGTACACCTCGCCCAGCCCCGGCTTCCTAACCTCGACCCTCTCAACCCTAGACCCTGCCCTAACCATAGCCTCGATTATCCTGGGAAGCACAGTATCGGGGTCCCGCGCCATGTAAACCACTCTCTCCCCGGAGCTCTTCACAACACTAGCCTCATCAACCTCGGGGACACCGGTTATACGGCCCTCCACCACTATAACCGATCCAGGGGAATACTTCTCCACGAGCTCCTCCGGAGAGCCCTCGGCTACAATCCTACCCTTATGGAACACAAGCACCTTCCCAGCATTCTCCTCGGCGTCAGACGCTATATGAGTACTCGCCACCACACACTTCTCCCCCGCGAGCGATCTGAGCCTGCGCCATAGACTCCTCCTAGCCGCGGGGTCGAGGCCGCTTGTAGGCTCGTCCAACACAAGCACCTCCGGGTCACCCAGCAGTGCGGCCGCTATGCTTAGCCGCCTCCTCAATCCCCCACTGAGCTTCCCCACCATAAACCCGGCGTGATCCTCCATCCCGAAGACCTCGAGCAGCTCCCGCCCCCTCCTCTTGGACTCGCGTATACTCATACCCTTTATGAGGCCATGCCAGACAAGGTTCTCTAGGGCATTCAGCCTCTCCTTGAAAGGCATATTCTGGGGCGCGAACCCCACCAGGCTCCGGGCCCTCCTCCACTCCCGGCCCCACACGTCGAGGCCTCCAATATACACGCTTCCACTCGTAGGCTTCAATGCCCCCGCCACCATTGATAACGTGGTAGTTTTACCCGAGCCGTTAGGCCCCATAAGCATCGTTATACCCGGGCCCGCCTCGAATGAGACGCCGTCAACAGCCTTCACCCCATTCCTATAGATCTTCACTAGGTCGACGGCCTCTACAATAACCAGCACCCCTTCAAGCCACCCTCTTATATTATTTGCCGCTGCTTCATTTAATACAGTGTGAAACTCTGTTTTCCAGAGAATAGAATAGAGAAATAAGAGGCGGAACACAATACACTCCATATTAAGGAAACCCCGGATAATAGAAGGGTGACCCTGTGAATTGACGGATGAAACGGTAGACGTGGAAGAGATGGCTAGACTGGCCGATCTGGCTGTGAGGGTTAAAAGGTTCCTCGTGTTCACAGTTTCCGCCTACGCCTTCTACGTCTATGCTCTAGGAGTACTCTCTCTCGCATTCGTGTTTAGCAGCATAGCGGCGCTGGCAGGCCTGGATCAAGCCCTGATGACCGGGGCGGGCTCGGTAATAGGAGTCTTCACAGCCTCCTACGTGTTCGGCAAGATGATGCGTGGAGCAGAAGCCTTCGCATCAGGCTCCAAGAAGCCAGGCGAGGATAGGAGAGCGGTGCTCTTCTTCCTACTCCTCTTCGCCTCGGTCTTCACGGTAGCCCTAATAGTACCCCTAGCATATCCCAGGGGGGAGGACGTGGGATGGTATCCCGGCGTGGCGGTGATGCTCCTCCTACTATACTTGGTGAACAGGTCTGAGGAGATGAGGCCCCACCTATACACCTCCCTATTCATGCTCGCAACATCGCCCCTTATAGTATACTATGACTCGCAGAGCCTTGCAATAGGGCTTATGAGCCTCTCCTACTTCATAGCGGGAACCCATATGACGCTGAAGGCTCTGAGGGAGCTCGGCGGATAACCCTTGCAGGCTGTGTCTGGAATAGGTGAACTTGTGAGGGTGGATTCATGGAGCTCTCCAGGGAGGCCCAGGTGCTCTTCAGCCATAAGAGGTTCATAATAGCCACAATCCTCTACCTGAGAGGCTCCCTCACAATGGCCAGGCTTAAGGAGGCAACGGGCCTCACCTGGGGCGACCTGGACTCGAACCTACGCTACCTTAGCAGGCATGGCCTGGTTAGGATGGAGAAGAAGATAACGAGGAGGGGGCCCCGCACGCTTGTCTCTATGACAGAGCGGGGGGTAGAGGCTTATAGGGAGCTGGCGGCCTTCCTTAGGTCCCATATAAACAGAGACACCGGGGAGTCTGCCGGGTAGCGTTCTACGCGTGTATATACAGGCAGACCGCTATTATTCCAGCCAGGTAGAGTATTGAATACCTCTGCAGCAACATGGCAACCCTGGGATCCGCGTCGGGCGGAGCCCTCCCCGAGTCCATCATGCTGGCCACCTTAACCGCCATGGGAAGAGTCGCATACGAGGGAGCCAACGCGGCGAGGAGCCTCCAGTCCACCGGCAGGAATAGAACGGGGGAGACATAGGAGGCGCCTATCAATAATTTGAACAATACCCTGCCCCGGCTGAAGCCCAGCCTCGTAGCAAGGGTCTCTATTCCTCCAGCTCTGTCGGCGTCTATGTCGCGCAGGTTGTTCGCCAGCAGGACAGCGGTAACAAGCAACGCGAGGGGGAGCACGGATAGTAGAGGCTCCAAACCCAGGTTACCCGTTGCAAGATAGTAGTTGCCTAGGGGTATAACCACGCCCCAGGCAAGATAAACGTCCAGCTCCCCCAAGGCCCTGTACTTGAGGGATAATGGAGGGCCAGTATAAGAGTACGCCAGTGTGAAGCCTAAAACCCCTAGAATAATGGCTAGAGGCCTGTTCATGGCCAGCACCAGTAAAGCCAGTATGAGACCAGTCAAACCCGAGGCGAACCCCATCAACGCCGTCTCCCTAGGCGATAGTATTCCGTGGAGTATCGGGTGAGGCCTATACTCAACCGTGCCGACCCCGCGCCTATCCAGGCCCCGCCTTGTGTCGTAATAGTCGTTCAACACGTTAGCCATCATGTGGAGGAACACGCTTCCCACGAGACCGACGCCCAGTAAGCCCCAATTCATCCTCAAACCCTGGATACACCCTGTTAGCCCTGCAGTCAACCCTACCAGGATGGTCATAGGGAAGCTCCAAGGCCTAGTAGCCAAGAATACAGTCTTAAGCCTACCCACGCCCCGGCACCCCTCCTAGTGTAACCCTCTCTAGCTGCACTACACGCCTAGTAGACGCTCCTCAACTGCCCGCCATCAACAGGTATGAAGGCACCGGTTATAAAGCGTGCATACGGGCTTAGAAGGAAAGCCGCCAGGTAACCCACCTCCCGGGGCTCCCCTATCCTGCCCAGGGGGATCCCTTGTTTAATCTCCTCCAATATATCCCCGGGATCCCTATCCTCCCGTCGGGCCCTAGACTCCACTAGCTCCCTAATCCTCTCCGTGTCTATGTACCCGGGAAGTATAGCGTTAACCCTTATACCCTTCGGGGCGAGCTCCCTAGAGAGGGTCTTCACGAGGCCGTGGACACTTATCCTGAGAACGTTGGAGAGCGCTATATCCGGTATAGGCTCCTTCACAGCTATACTAGTAGAATATACGAGGCTCGGGTTACTACTCTCAACCAGATACCTGACAGACCTCCTCGCCACCCCTATAGCGCTCTCCACCAGCAATCCTATGCCGTGCCTCCAATCACTCCACTCTAGATCCATGAAACGCCCCGGCCTAGGGGATCCAGTTACGTACACCACAGAGTCCAGCCCGCCGAGGAGCTCGGCAGCCCTATCAACGAGCTCCTCGGCCTCGGAGGGGATAGACAAGTCAGCCCTAACCCGCTCCACACGAGGGCTGATCCTTCTAAGCCTCTCCCAAGCCCTAAGCAGCCTATCCTCCCTCCTACCGTTCACCACAACCCAGGCACCCTGCTCCACTAGAACCTCAGCTATACCATAGCCTATACC
>CAYVIZ010000038.1:0-9958 GCA_964451715.1 uncultured Desulfurococcales archaeon
GGGTTTCTATATTGTCATTAATACCCATTTAACCTTCTTCTTTTCTACTAGTTCCCTGATCATCTTCTCCCGTTTAGTCAGGCTGGTGTTCTTGCCTGATTTAACCTCGACGAAGAGGATCTCCTCGGGTTTCCCATTGTAGAGCCCCTTGAATACCACGTAGTCTATGGGGCTTCCTATGAACCTTGCATCTTTGGGGCTGGCGCCCAGTTTCTCTGTGAAGAGTAGTGGGGCGAGTTGTTCCCCGACTCTTCCTAGGACGGTGCTTGAGCTCTTCTCTAGGGCATCGCGCCTTATCCTATTCTCCTCCTCTGTTATCCACTGTTGTAGCAGGGCTTTATACTTCTCTTCTAGGAGGCGTGTTATTCTACTTGTTTCACTTGCCAGGGATTCCTTCTTCCATTCCTCGAGCATCTTCCTGTACTTCTCTTCTAGGGCTATCTTCTCCTCTCTAAGGCGGTTGTTGAACGTGATCTTATAGTAGGCTAGGTAGACTAGGAGTAGGATTATCAACACGTATAATAGGAGGTTCTCCTCCACTGTTGCCGCACCCTTTGGAGAATCCTTGTTCATCCTGTTTTACAGGCTTGGTTTTTATAGGGTCAAGCTAACTTATACGACTCTGGGTAAGGTTTTTTTCCTTCCTTGTTGAAAATATTATCATAAAACTATGTGAGGAGATTCCTGAATCCAGATTCTCTTCCTACACGTGTGAGGTGTTCATGGTGGAGGGTAAAACCTATACGATAGTCTCTATGAGCCCTCTCCCCGAATCCTTCATAGAGGGACTCTTCTCCCCGTTAAGGGACAAGATACCAGGAGGCCTTAGGGTAGTAGCCGTATTCGGGAAGCCGCGGGATGAGGTTTTAAAGGCTCTTGAGGAAGCGGACGTCGTAATAGGCGACTATAGCTTCCAGGTGAAGATAGACCGGGAGATGTGTAGCCATATGAAGAAAGTCAAGCTAATCCAGCAGCCCAGCACCGGGTTCGACCATATAGACATAGAGGCATGCAGGGAGAAGGGTATACCCGTGGCTAACGCTGGCGGGTCGAATAGTTTAAGCGTTGCAGAATACACTATAATGGCCGCCCTGGCACTTCTCAAGAGGCTCCTGTACGCTCATAAACACACGGCTATGGGAGAGTGGCCTCAGTGGAGGCTCATGGAGCTCGGCACGTATGACCTTTACGGGAAGACTTGGGGCATAATAGGCATGGGCCGGATAGGGCGCGAGGTGGCGAAGAGGGCCAAGGCGTTCGGCGTGGATGTACAGTACTATGATGTGAGGAGGCTTGACCCGGAGGAAGAGGAGAAGCTGGGCGTTAAATACTCTAGGCTCTCCCGTCTCCTAAGAACCAGTGACATTGTAAGCATACACGTACCGTTGACGCCGGAGACGAGGCACTTCATAGGAGAGGAGGAGCTTAGGAGTATGAAGCCTGGAGCCATACTGGTAAACCCGTCCCGCGGAGAGCTTGTCGACGAGGAAGCACTAGCCAAGGCTCTTAGGGAGGGGTGGATAGGTGGGGCAGCAGTAGACGTCTACAGCAGGGAGCCCCCGAGCCCGGAGCATCCACTGATCAAACTGGCTGGTGAGGAGAACTATAATATCATAGTGACGCCGCATATAGCGGGTGCAAACACTGATGCACGGGCTAGAATAATATCTCACAGCGTCCAGAACATTGTGAGAGTCCTACTGGGAGAGAAGCCTATAGCGGTTGTCAACATGTGAAATACATGGGAGAGGGAGGACCTGTCTTGGATTCTAAGACTCTGGGAGAACTCATTGCCGAGTCCCTTGTCAGGCATGGTGTGAGGAACCTCTACGGTATAATAGGAACCAGCGTCGTGGACTTCTACGACATACTGCTAGAGTATAGGGATAAACTCGACATACACACGACCAGGCACGAGCAGGCAGCCGCGTCGGCCGCTGATGCAAACTACCGTGTCTCTAAGAAGCCG
Source organism: uncultured Desulfurococcales archaeon (assembly GCA_964451715.1). Taxonomy (GTDB): domain Archaea; phylum Thermoproteota; class Thermoprotei_A; order Sulfolobales; family Acidilobaceae; genus Tiamatella. The sequence goes on from CAYVIZ010000038.1 coordinate 1,970, forward strand.
GGGGTAGCGGTGGTCCACGCGGGCCCAGGGTTCCTCAACACCCTGATAAGCCTAGGTATAGCCGCCAAGGACAGGGTTCCCTTTATCCTCATAAGCGGTGGTGTTAGGAGAAGGCTAAGGATGACCGATGCCTGGCTTGAGGTCCCCCAGGATCTAATAGCTGGGCCGCTTGTCAAGAGCTACCAAGCGATAACTGATCCGGGCGAGGCCGGCGACCAGTTGCTTGAAGCGTTTAAGGCTATGTACGAGCCGCCTATGGGTCCCGTAGTGATAGAGGTGGCGGAGGATCTCTGGAAGACGAGGGCTAGGGTGCCTGACGGCTTTTTCGAGGAGGTAGAACGTGCTGGGCCTAGGCTGGGCAGTGTGGGCGAGAGGGATCTAAGGGATGCTTACGATGTTATTACTGGTGCAGAGAAGCCGGCTATACTGGTGAGCGGCGAGGCTGCTTATAGCCCGTATTTCAGCTGGGAGAAGCTTGAGGAGACAGCTAGGCGTGTGGGCGCCTATATACTCACTACGGGAAACTCGCGTGGCGCGTGCAGGGAGTCCGGGTGCAAGTACTGCCTGGGCAGGGTGGGGTTTGGCGGGGGGAGCCTACCCGCTGATAAGGCTTTGGAGGAGACTGACGCCCTCCTCGTTCTGGGAAACGAGTTCGACGATATAACGACATACGCCTACACCCTGCTCCCCCGGGGGGATATACTGGTATTCAGCAGGGATCCCTGGGTGAAGCGGAGGCCCAGGTATTATGACCTAGTCGAAGCGGATCCCGTGGCCCTGTTGAACGGGCTGTATGATATGCTTAAGGATAAACCCGCCGTTACCCGCGACGGCTGGGATAGGCTTGTGGAGGAGTGGAGGGCTGAGTGGAGGAGTGTTATCAGGGCTTCCATAGAGAAGAAGGGATCGCTCGTTAATCCAAACCTATTCTTCCACTTGGCCGACCAGGTTATACCCGAGAACAGGATAGTCACGGCGGGGCAGGGAACCCATATAGTATACACATATAATCACCTGACAATCAATAGGCCTGGATCATTCCTAGCGGCCACAAACCTAGGGGCTATGGGGTACGCGCTTCCAGCCGCTATAGGAGCAGCGCACTCCAGCACCGGCTCAAGCATCGTCTCCGTCGTCGGCGACGGCGAAATAATGATGGTTGTACAGGAGCTTGAGACTATAAGGAGAACCGGGGCCAACGTGAAAATAGTAGTGGTTAACGATAACAGCTATAGGGTTCTCTACCTGAGGCAGGTGCTGCAGAAGCAGGGTAGGGTGCATGAAACACTTCTCGGGAACCCGGACTTCAAGACGCTGGCAGAGTCCTTCGGTATACCCGCGGTATCCGCGTCGACCGACGAGGAGGCGAGGAAGGCGCTTAGGATGCTGGAGGCCGACGGGCCTGGGCTTGTGGAGATTAGGATAGATAAGGATGAGATACCGCCGCTCAACACGGAGTACACGTTAAAGATGAATGCCGTGTAGACATCCCTTTATACTTAGTTCACCTGTTTTTCCTTGGAGCTATATCATGCATCCACAGAGTTAAGGGTGTCACACCCCTAGCGTGGGGGCATATGTCGCCCTTCTTGATTCTCGCTAGGGCCCGGCTATATCTTTCGGCATCGAGCATCACGGTTAGGAAGTACACTGCCAGCCCGGCGTGTCTACCGAATCTTGACACGAGTTCTTCTTCTACACTGCTAGCCCGGGCGGGTATTCCATAGGCGTGGGAGGCTAGTCTAATGGTCCACTGGTCAAGCGGGGGGTACCTGTACTTGCCGAAGGCGAGCAGCGCTGCAAGCCTTGTTGAATAGTCTCCGAACCCCTTGACCTCTCCAAGGCTCTCAGCGAGCTTTTTAGGTGAGTCCCATGAGACTATTCCTGATGCGAACGCGTATGCTAGTCTCAGAAGAGTATCCGCCCTGTAGCCCATACCCGTGGCTTCCTTTATCCTGGCGAGCGCCTTCTCTATGTCCCTCCTCACTGCCGGAGAGCTGCCTGCCTTCTCGTACCTCCTGATACACGCGTCAGGGTCTAGGTACACTCCCCTATACCTGGTTAACGCACAGAGGGTTTGAACCGCGTTGAACGGGATGTACACCTTGTCCCCGAATATCCTTATTATGTTGCTGTAGTTCACTATGAAGAGCCCGAGCGACCTCCATGCATTTATGAACCCCGTGTTCTGCTGCATCAAAGCCGTCACGGCAGCCATCCAAGGGTCAAGCCTCCTTATCCTCAAACCCCGATACTTGGGTGCACACCCCAGCAGGGAGTCCCCCTCGGCTGCTTCTATAAAGCCCTTGATGACGTCGAAGTACCCCAGCCTATTCTTCAGCCTAGCCAGTTCTGCATGGCTGCATATGAAAAGCCTAACGTCGACGCCCCTATTTCCCTCCTCACGGGGAACAAGTATTGCCAGGTCAGCGGATCTAAGGGAGCCTGGGGAGACAAGGTAGGCTATATCGCCTTTATAGTAGAAGCTAAAATTATAGGTTCTAAGCGTGAGCAGGGGATCATAGTTGCCGAGCAGCTCGATGAATCCGCAGCGGGTAGGTATCAATTACTTCCCTCCCCTAGAGGGGGCCCTTAGAGTTTATCCTATCCAGCGAGTATTTAAGGTAATACCCTCATAGCCGGCTTGTACCCGTGCTCCGGGATCTGCGGGTACTATACCTGTACCTCCTCTCCTCTCCCTCGTAGAGTGGCTTCCTCAGGATGTAGAGTTTCTCGTGTTTTATCATGAGGAAACTCCTCTCATACCTCTCCCAGTAAACCCTGGTATCCTTCATGCGGTGTTGTATCTTTATAATCTCCTCCCTCAGTATAAACCCTGGCTCGAGGAGCCTTGAGAGGACGTAGTATGAAACCGGCACGTAGTGCCTCTTTCTCCGGGAATCGCCTATGAGCACGGCCAAGTGTCCCCCCGGCCTAGTCACCCGATAGGCCTCCCATGCGGCTCTGCTTATGCCTTGAAGGTATCTCCTCATACTCTTCTCTGATGATAGGTCTCCCTCTATTCCTGAAGTATATCTTACTGCCCTCCAGTAGGGCGGGTGCATGGCCACGAGGTCTACAGCGTTTTCTCCTATCTGGTCTAGGTTTCTGGCATCGCCTTGGTATATTGATATGCCTGCTAGAGGCTTCTCTGGGTTTGACGGGTCGAGTCTGAGGGCTAGACTGTATAGTCTATGCCAGGCCAGTACTAGGGCTTGCCTGTTGATATCTACTCCTATACAGCGTCTCCCTAAGAGTAGTGCTTCTATGCACGTGGTCCCTGACCCCATCATGGGGTCTAATATAGCAGCGTCTGGTTTAGTGTAGAGGCTTATAAGCAGGCGAGGCACTTGGGGAGGCCAGTTGCCCCTATAATCGCTTCTATGCGTCGCCCATCTACCCCGCCGGGGGAAGCTCCATATTGTCCCGTATACTTCTCCCAGCTCGTCCTCACGGGGCTCTAGCCTGGTAACCTTCATGGGCTTTAATTCTATTCTGGTGTTACCTATGAATACATGCTTGTTGCTCCTAGCGTATTCCAGGTAGTCATCCAGTGTAAACGGCTCCACCACGTGCACCGAGAGGGCATATAGTGGGATCACGGCATATTATTAATTCGCCAGATGCTATCTATAATCAATTAAGGGCGGATGAAATGGGTGACTGTATAGAAGAGTCCCTGATAGAGACCAGTCAGGGCAGGCTATACCTAAAGAAGAACCTAAAGGGTAAGGGTGTCCCGATTGTTCTCCTACACGGGTTCAGCTTTACAAGCGATGTATGGGGTAACATAGGGTTATATGGTGAACTGTGTAGGAGGAAGATATCCTTCGTAGCTCCCGACATGCCTTATGGAGTGAAGGTGAAGAGATCTTTCCGGGCGAGGAGCATAGAGCGTAACATAGAAGCACTAAGGGAGGCCCTGGGAGAGCTTGATGTGACCCAGGCATACCTGGTAGGAGCAAGCCTAGGCGGCTACGCCGCGCTCAGGTATACTGTTACTTTTGACAGAGTAGTAGGTATGACGCTTATAGCTCCGGTTAACAGTCTTGAGGATGATATCATAGACTATATGAGGGAGACGGGTATACATGTACTGGTGGTGTACGGCAGTAGAGACAATATCGTAGATATAGAGGAGATGAAAAAGTTCGTTGAGGAGGTTGGAAACGCTGAATTGAAGATATACGAGAACGCTCCCCACCCAGCCTACCTAGCATACCCCGAGAGGTTCAGGGAAGACCTCATCAGGCACTATGCGGAATCTATCCAAGGAGGAGTATAAGCCTTGCTTGATCCGGCTATTGTGAGGAACGATTTCCCCGAGCTGAAGGCCTCCAGCATCGCTTTCCTCGACAATGCCGCAAGCACGTTGAAGCCCCTCAAGGTAATTGACGCGATGAGGGAATTCAGCCTCACAAGATACGCTAACGTGCACCGGGGAGTCTACAAGCTTAGCATGGAGGCCTCAATAGCGTATGACAAGGCTAGGGAGAAGGTGGCCTCCTTTATAAAAGCGGATCCCAGAGAGGTGGTGTTCACCTATAACAGCACGGACAGCCTCAGGAGGCTCGCTCTCATACTGCTACATAACAAGATAATCAGGGAGGGGGATGAGATACTGGTAACTCAGGCCGAGCATCATAGCAACATGCTCCCCTGGAGGGGGCTAGCTTTACTGGTAGGTGCGAGGCTAAGGGTTCTCCCCGTGGATTCCGAGGGTGTTCCAAGGTGGGATCTAGTAGATGAGTATCTCTCGGATAGAACCAAGATAGTGGCATTCGCTCATGTATCCAATGTCACGGGGAGCATAGCTCCGGTTAGGATCGTAGCGGATAAGGCGAGAGATGCGGGTGCACTAGTGGTGCTCGACTCTGCTCAGGGAGCCCCTCATTTGGAGATAGACGTCAAGAAGCTTGGAGTAGACTTCATGGTGTTCAGCGGCCACAAGATGCTGGGGCCTACGGGTATAGGCGTGCTGTGGATGAGGAGAGAGTTGTCAGAGGAGTTGGAGCCCCTCCTAGGAGGAGGAGGGACGATAAAAGACGTAAGGCAATCCGGCCCCGCCGTGGATGTGGAGTGGGAGGAGCCTCCCTTCAAGTGGGAGCCCGGTACTCCCCCGATAATAGAATCCATAGGCCTGTCAGCGGCCGTCGAGTACTTGGAGAGTATAGGTATGGATAGTGTGACGCGTTACGAGGAAGAGCTTACCAAGGCTTTATTCGACTTGTTGAGTGATCGTCTGAAAGAGAAGATAACAATACTCGGCCCCCGTGATCCTGGGAGGCGTCTAGGTATAGTAAGCTTTACCTTGGAGGGTTATACGCCGGATGCTGTTGGGCTCTACTTATCAACCCGGGGTATAGCCGTTAGAACGGGGAAACACTGCGCGCATCCTCTACACTATGCTCTAGGAGCAAGCCAGGGTAGTGTGAGGGCTAGCCTATACCTTTACAACACGCTAGAGGATATAGAGAAGCTTGTCTCCTCTCTTCAAAGCATAGCGAAATAAATGCACCGGACCGGCTAGGGGATCTTCGAGGACTTGAACCTGCCGTCCCTATAGTATACGTGGAGGCCATCCCCGTTGACGGACAGGTCGTGTATACTCCACCCCTGCTCCTCCAGCCTCTCCGCTACAGTGCTTGAAACCACTGCCCTCACATCCCTGTTCATGGCCAGGTACATCCTATAATAGGCGTTATACTTGCTTTTATCCCTGTACTCGGGTGGAAGATAAGTGTACACGTAGAGCTCAGCCTCACTATAGCTCTGACCCGGCTCTCGTAGGCGTAGTACGGCGAGGTTTAACGCTGTCTTGGCGTAGTCCTCTAGCTCTCTGAACGCGCCTGGTATATCGTCTGGCTTGGATGCTATGTAGAGAGCTGCCAGATAGCTGTCCGGGTACATTTCAGGATACCCGGGGGCTCTTCCCAGGGCCTCCAAGAGTTTTCCAGTGTTGACTGAACCGTTATGAGCCACCATTACCAGGCTTCCATCGGCTGCTACAAGGTGGAAGGGGTGAACCGCGAGCAAGCCTGTAGGGGTGTTCTTGCTCGCGTGTCTCGAGTGCATGAATCCTATGGCGTAGTCGGCGTCCTTAATTAGTCTGGCCAGTCCTGTGAGCCGCGTGTATTCTATTGTGTTGTATATCGGGTTTAATGATTTGGAGTGTATAAGGCTGCCTTTGTCCCTGTGTATGTAGAGCGCGTACCCCCATCCGTCAGAGTGGCTTGGGGATCCATATAACTCCATTAGATATGGGTCTATTCTGCTAGCATCTATCAGGGAGTCTATGAGTTCTACGAGATCGGTTGAACCGCCTCTGGACCAGAATGCTATCATCCTGCACACAGTGTCTACACCACTGCATCCAAGTAGTCAGATGTATGGCGTGGAGGGATGTAATATATCTTAACCGGGATCAACGGTATTACATTCCACCTAGTGTTTTTAAGCATTACCTATGGTATTATCATTGATCAAATGTCGTTTTCTCGATGGAATACCGTTGATCAAAGTAATACCAAAACTAGAGGCCGAGCTTCTTTACCGCGTAATACACGGTGGAGACAGGCCTATCGATCTTTTTGCTTATCGCGTAGAGGCTCATGCCCTCGCGGTAAAGCCTAGCAATCTCCTCCAACTCTTCACTGCCTAGATAGCCTCTATGCCTGTAGCCTTTCCGCCTCCTCTTTATACGGCCTTCCCGCTCCAGCCTCCTCAGAGCCTTATACACCATGCTCATACTGTTATGGCACCTGGATGCTATCTCCTTGACAGGGGTTCCCTTGTTATAGAGTTCCTCCACTACGTCGAGGCATTCATCTATTAATGGCAACGTAGACACCACTATAAGGATAATTGAAATCTATGAATATTTAAAGTATAACTAACTCTATTCTATATATTACCCCACGACTATGGTTTAAAGAGTTATAATCCAATAAAGTAAATATAATACCTGGAAAAGGGGGTTCTAACCTATGGCAGTCGAACGTTTGAGGCAAGACATTAGACTCAGAGAGGAGACGGACTATATAATGCCTGTATGGCTACCATTCATACCTTATATACTAGCCTTACTAGGGTTTGCATTTATAGTTGCAGGAGCATTTTATAGTGAAGAATCAGTTACAATGCCTCCAAAAGCTATACCTTACGGATATAGAGTTAATCCCTACACTTCCTCTGGACTACTATTCTTCGGAGTATCCATCGCTGTAATTGGCAGCCTTATAAACCTATACGTTATATACAAGTGGATCGATCGTAGGAACAGGCACTTCAAGCGGGTCAGAATACTCTACAGAGACCTCATAGGATACTTGGAGTCTAAGGGTAAAACCAGGCAAGCCGAGGCCATAAGGAGTATACTGAGGCAGATGGAGGTAGAAGAGGATGAGAAAAGCCCAATACTATGGGTTGTACTCGTGCTACTCGTAGGTATCCTGGTATTCTATGTATTGCACTTCCTCAACAAGGACTTCCACAGGCATGATTCTAGGGAGAAACACATATGGGAAGACGTGCGGGGAGCCTTCGAGGAAATGGGAGAGCCTCTAGTGCACAGGAAGATCAGCTATATACCGGATAGGAGTACACTAGTATACCTTGTACTCACTATTCTAACAGGCGGGCTTTTCGGCCTCTACTGGATATACGTCACCACTAAGGATCCCAACGAGCATTTCAGGGAGCATGTTATGTTTGAGGACGAGCTGCTAGAGAAGATAGAGAAAATAGAATCATCCTTCTAAAAATAATAGACCGGGCCAAAAGTATTATTTCAACCTCCCTTTTTCACGCCTCTTATGCACGCAAAACCCTCATCACCAGTATACGGGCGAGGATTCTCGAGGACAGGCTCCTCTCCAGGCCCGAATGTGAGGGTGCCTATAACTTCTTCCACCTGGAAACCTGTTGTTTCCATTAGATCTTTTACCTCGTCCACCGTGTAAAACCTTGCCAGCGAGTAGAAGGTATGGC
>CAYVIZ010000039.1:0-9305 GCA_964451715.1 uncultured Desulfurococcales archaeon
TATCCGGTGTGCTTGTTTACTTTATATTACTTGGCATTGTCAGGCCTTTAACTATGAGTGGTTTATATTAATTCCCCTTTCCATTATATCCAAGTCGGATATCTAACCCGCTTTACTATCCGGTTCCAGCTTTATGCCTCATTGGGGTGTATCCATCTTGGACGGGTTGAAGCCTAGTTTAATGTATCCCCTTGAAAGAGCACGTTCCCTGTTTCCACTCAGAGAGGTTGTAGGACCCGATAACCGTGTGAATTACAGAGGAATGTACAACCGTGTCCGCAGGCTTGCCTCGGCCTTATCGTCCATGGGAGTGGGCCGCGGGGATTTTGTTGCTGCTTTGGACGTTAATAGTGTGAGGCTGATGGAGCTCGCCTATGCGTCTGCTCTAACAAACTCTGTCTTCGTGCCGTTGAACTTCCGTCTACCCCCGGTGGTGGTTGAGGAGATACTAGAGGAGGTTAAGCCTAGGCTTGTCTTTTACTCTAACACGTTTGAGCCTCTTGCCAGGCTAGCCCCCGGATCCGCTAGGCTCTTCAGGTTTGAGGATTACGAGGCTCTAATAGATTCCACTGACGCCTCGTTTAAGGGTGAAGCAGATCCTGATAGCGACTATGTGCTCTTATTCACGAGTGGGACAACAGGGAGGCCTAAGGGCGTCATGTATACCCAGTGGAAGATGGTTCTGGGAGCCTTAGGCATAGCGAGTCAGCTCTCATTATATGATACTCCTGCCCGCCTGGGTAGCGGCGATGTGATATTATCGCTTATACCGGTTTTCCATATACTATCTTGGGGGAGCATACTCATAGCGCCGTTTATAGGTGCTAAACTCGTGTTCATCGATAAATTCGACCCTCAACTTGTAGCCCGTAGGGTAGAGGAGGAGGGTGTCACTTGGATGAACGCTGTGCCTACCATGATTGTGATGCTCTTAGAGGCGGGCGCTAGGTTCGATGGGCTGAAAGTACTCGTGGGGGGCTCTCCTGTTCCATCGGGTTTAGCTGTTAGGATGAAAGATGCAGGTATGAGGCTTTCAACTATATATGGTGCTACGGACATGCTAGCTGTGAGTATATCTATACTAAACGACCACGTCGGCGAGGAGGAGCTGAGGAGCGTGACCCACCCTGTACCATACGCGGAGGTGAAGATAGTCGATGAGAACGGCGTTCCCGTAGATAGAGGCGGGTATGGAGAGATATTCTTCAGGGCTCCCTGGATGCCTGAGGTCTACTGGAGGAACCCTGAGAAGACTAGGGAAGCCTTCACTGGCGACGGCTGGTTTAAGACTGGTGACCTAGGAGAGCCCGTTGAAGGCGGGGGCTTCAGGGTTCTAGACAGGATGAAGGACGCAATAAAGAGTGGTGGAGAATGGATCCCCTCAAGCATGTTGGAATCCATAATGGCGGAGGTGGAAGGCGTTTCTATGGCTGCAGTACTACCCCGTGAAGACCCCAAGTGGGGTGAAAGGCCTGTAGCCCTCTACGTCGGGCCGGCAAGCCCCGATACTGTTAGGGCGAAGCTTCTGGATGCAGTTAAGGAGGGCCGCATAGCGAAATGGTGGCTTCCCGACGAGATAATCCAGGTCGACGAGTTCCCCTTAACCAGTACGGGGAAGATTAATAAGAGACTACTAAGAGAAAAACTCTCAGAGCTAATCAAGTGAAAACAGAGGAAATATACTTTCCTAGTCTTAGTGCGAGGTGAACCTCATGCCTCTCCCCAGCTTGGAATACGTAAGCCCCGCGTATGGCCTTGATCACTATACTCTCGACGAGCCCTACAAGAACCTCCTCAAGAGGCACCTAGGAGAAGTGCCTGACTATGGAGAACTAGGTATATACAGTGGGAGGGAAGTATACGAGGCTGGATACCGGGTCGACAGGCTTAGCCAGCCGATCCTAGTCAACTGGAGCTATCTTGGAACAAACCCCGATGTCGCTTTACTAGACCCTCTGGAGCGGCGTGTTCTAGAGGATCTCGTACTCAAGTATGGAGTTAACAGGCACCCCTTCGAGGGCAGGTCATGGCTTCACCACTACACAGGGCTCTACCTTGTAGGTGATCCCGGCATATCCTGTATACTCACCATAACCATCCAGACTGCATACGCGTTGTATAAGTACGGCGGTAGCGATGTGAGAGATTACTATAAGCCTCTCTCCGGTATAACTGAGCCACCATTATGGGGTGCCACGTGGTTCACGGAAGTCCAAGGGGGAAGCGATCTGGGTGCTAATACCACTATAGCAGAACAGGGCGGGAACGGTTTGTGGAGGCTCACCGGGTATAAGTACTTCTCCAGCGGTGCTGGCGTGGCGAATATGGCTTTGACCACAGCCAGACCCGTGGGTGGGAGACCTGGAGCCAAGGGCCTAGCCTTATTCCTAGTACCCCGCGTTAACAGTGAGGGCGGGATAAACTATAGGGTGAGGAGGCTTAAGTGGAAGAGTGGAACAGTCGCCGTGCCGACTGGTGAGGTAGAGTTCATTGATAGCGAGGCGCATCTTATAGGAGACCTGGATAAGGGTATATACTATACTATGGAGGATCTAATGGTGTCCCGCCTCGCCAACGCGCACGCGGCAAACGGGATAGCGAGGAAGGCTTACCTGGAGGCTTATGGGTATGCATCGACTAGGAAGGCGTTCGGCAGAATAATAAGGGAACACCCGCTCCTGGCGAGGGATCTCTTGGAGATGGAGCTCCTTACAGAGGCGGGGCTCGCTGTCTCTATGAAGGCTATAAGCCTCTTCGATGCCGCGTGGAGGGATGAGCCTCCCTACACGGGGAGGTACCATTATGCTAGGTTCATGACTCATATAGCCAAAAACTTCACTGCAGACGTGGCCGCCGCGGTGACTAGGCTTGCCATGGAGGTGTACGGGGGCATAGGCTTCCTCCACGAGTACCCTGTAGAGAGGTGGCATAGGGAGGCCCTTATAACTCCTATATGGGAGGGAACCAGCAACATACAGGCGCTGGACATGCTTGAGGCTATGTGGAAGAAGAACGCGCACACGTTCTTCCTGGACGACTTGGAGGAGATAGCGCGGAGCCAGCAGAATACTGGGCTAGCAGAGGAGGCCTACGAGCTTGCTAGGTCATCAGTGAATAGGCTTGCTGGTAATCCCGGACTGGCGGAGTGGAATGCCAAACAGGTGTTGACCAGGCTTGCCGAGGCGGTGGCGGTGCTAGAGCTGTTGGATGCTTCACGCTCCACGGGAGACCCGTATCTTGAGACGTCTGCAGAGTTATACTATTCTATGGCGGTGAAGGGGGAGCTTCCAGTACCGGGTAAGGAGGAGCTTGAGGAGATAATATCGCTCAGGGGTAGACTGGAAGAAGTTGACTGGGAGAAGAAAGCCCTAATCTAAATTATATAATATAATCCTAATATTTTTAATTTACACGTAAGTAAACAATTAATCCCTCAGAGCGTCTAGAAGGTGTAAAACAGTTTGAGTAGAGATAATATTATAGGAGGATTGCTTGCGTCAATCTCTATAATAATTATCATAGTATACGGTTACCTCGTGTTCCTTACAGATTACTCCATGATACTCCTAAAACTAACAGGGTTCATAGCAGTTGCAGGCGTTTTCGGCGTACTAGCCTGGATAGGCTATACTCTCGCCACAACGCCTCCGCCGAAACCTATAGAAGAGATAGAAAAGGAGCTTGAGGAGGAGCTTAAGAAGTTAGAGGAAGAAGTATCCAAGGAAGAACCAGAGTCTAGCGGTGAAGGACAGGAATCTTCTTAGCCTCCTCCATCTTCCTTGTCGTTTTATGTTGCTTTATTATAGGTTTAACCCATCTGGTAGAGAGGAGCCATGCTAGTGCAACCGCGCCTGAAACCGCGTTAGACAGGGACATACCAAGCCACAAGCCTATGTCCCCCATATCCCGGATATAGGCCAGCGCGTATGAGATGGGTATTCTTAGCACCCATAGCCTTGCTATACCTAGTAAACTTATGCCCAGCGTGTACCCGCTAGCCCTGGCTATAGCACCAGTTAATATGAGTATGTCAAAGCCTAGGACACTGGGGCCGAATATTAATAGCATGTTATGGCTCGTTTTCATGACAAGGGGATCGTTTGTGAAGACCCTTATGAATACGTCCTTGCCTACGAGTATGCCTGCAATATAGAAGACTACTAGGACTGTCATTATGGTTAGACCTGTCAAAGCGGCCTTTCTCGCCCTTCTGAGCTTCTCGGCGCCCAGATTCTGTGCTACAACTATACTAGTGCTTCTAACTAGGGGGAACACTATGACGTGGTCTATGCTCAATACTACCTGGCCTATACTGTATGCGGCAAGCACGGGAGTTCCTAGGCCTGCTACGACCCCCATCATCACGAGGAACCCTACGGTTGTTAGTAGTCGTTGTCCCGTGGGTGGCAGTGATACCTTGGCTATGAGCCTTAAGTGGTATGAGTCGGGTACAAGATCGCCTGGTTCTATCTTGAACCCGTGTTTACCCGTGGAGAAGCTGTATAATGCGTATAGGCCTGATATCATGGTGGCTAGGAAGGTTGCTAGAGCGGCCCCTACTACCCCCTGGTGGAGGCCGAATATTAGTAGAGGGTCTAGTACGAAGTTGAGTAGTGTCGTGAAAACACTCACCTTAGTAGGCGTCCTAGTGTCTCCTGCAGCGCTCATAGCGAAGTTGAATGTAAGGAACAAGTAGTTAAACACAACTCCTGCCAAGGTGACGGCCAAGTATCTATCCGCTAGTGTGGCGACGTCAGGCGGCATCCTCGTAAGATCCAGGTATAAGCCCCGGCCAAGCCAGAAAAGTATAGTACCTGGCACGCCTATCACTAGGAGGAGTCCTAGAACGTATCCCACGACACGGGAGGCCTTCCTGTATTCGCCAGCGCCTATGTATTGGCCGGTCAAAGCTGATATAGAGCTTGCTAGCCCGAAGCCAATGCTCATAAGTACTCCCTGATAGGGCCATGATGCTGTCGGTGTTCCCAGAGCGGCGGTGCCGAGTCTACTAAGCCAGAAAGTGTCTATTATGCTATACAGGCTCTGCAGGCTACCCGACACGAAGAGGGGGAGGCTAAGCCATATTATGAGCCGGCCTAGTCTCGGCGATTCTAATATCATCTCCCGCCGGCTTGCTATGCCGTCTCTATTGCCGTTACTCATGTCATGCAACCGTGTTGCTGTTAGTATACTCCACTAGTTTATTAGGATTATAGATATATTAACCTCCTCCCTCCAGCCACGAAGCCAGGTCTGCAGTAGTGTTGAAGGACTCGTGGATCCCTACAGAATGTATTTCCAGTCTTACAGGTTTGACTCCCCAATAGCTTATCCAGTCATCCAGCAGGTTCGATGGGTTACTATAAGCCTCTATACCGGGTTTTGAGTAGTATTTAGCGTTATTTGATGTATTCATGTAAACTATTCTAGCCAGTTCATTCTCCAGTAGGTTATGTTTAACTGTGGGCTCCATGCTTAGAGGGGATATATAATAGTACCACTTGTCCCCCATACTGTAGTCCTCTACCTTGAGTTCGAGTAGTATAGTATAACCGTTAACGTAGTCTCCTGCAGGGTCTAGAATATAGTATCCATCATCCGCTACAGCCAAGACAGCCACGTGCCCCACACTCTCGTTGAACCACATGAGAAGATAGAGTCTATCGAAGCCTCCAAGGCTTGAGAGTAAGGCGTAAGCATATACTGCAAGATCCTCACAGTCGCCTCCCTCAGCCCCCATGGTCTCGTTGGGCATGCTAATCATATCGTTCCATGATACAACACTCCTATTCCATGGATCGTAGAGTCTGGCATAGTGATCCCATTGGTAGTAGGTGTTCAGTACAACATACTCCATTACAGCTAAGACTTTGTATCCAGCGTCAGCGTTAACAGAGCTGAGATTACCAGCTTCTTCTTCCACCTCGTTATACGACTCTGCAAGTACTGCGTCAAGGAAAGAGTATTCAATACTATCTGGTGCTAGCCAATACCATGTTGTTATATTTTCCAAGGTCTCGTTAAGCTCTATTAGGGTAGTGTTAATATAGCTTAATTTTTGTTTGAGCTTCTCCATGTTATATTCTAGTTTTCCAATAGTCTCGTTTGCCCTTATGGCTTCCTCTTTCAGCTTGTTTACCTTTGAATAAGCCTCCTTAAGCAGCCTCGTGAGGTTTTCTGTCTCCCCTCTCTTCAAGGCGACCTCCTTCAGTGCTAGGCTCAGATTCTTCTCTAGTATACTCTTCTGCAGGCTCAGATTCTCGACTTCTCTTTCTAGGAGCTTTACACTAAGGCTTAGGTTATCTCTCTCCATAGAGAGATCCTCATACTTGACCCTAAGTCTGCCCAATTCCTCTCTAGTAGAGTTTAGAGTCGATGTAAGCCTGCTTATAGTATCCTCCTTTTCTTCAACTATACTAGACCACTTCTTGCTGGAGTACATATAACCTGAAGCGAATGAGGATATCACTATTAACACGGCGATGAGCACGCCGGAAACACGTGGTTCCATGTTATGCTGGCACCTTAACGACTTAGTATGCGAGGTCATAGTATAAAACGCTCTATGACTAAGACGGCTATAAAACTGGGCTTTAATAGCATTATTTTATTCGACTGCCAGGCATCATCCTCTCTAGTGGTGGGTCACAATATGCCTGGCCCTAGGATAAGGGGAGGAAACAAGGTATTAACTGTTGAAAAAGCTGTAAAGGCTATAGAGACTGTCAGGAAACTGCTCCCACTTATAGGGATTGGCAGCCCCATAGTCAAACACGGGCCCCGCGGGGAAACCCGTGTTGATATACCCTTAGTTTATAACGGCATTGCACTAGACAGAATCCACTATAACCCGATCGATAAATCCTTTTACCCTAAAGGTGCTCCCCCACACACAGGAAAAACCAGTATCAACCTATATGAATCTGCAGGCGAGTTACTGAGGGAGCTAAGGGTACTAGATGCAGTAGAGTACAGGGAACCAGAGAACTGCTGGGTTGTACCATTAGCATGGAGGTCATTCATAGTAGCCCACGTAAAGGTAGACGTTAATGGCGAGGAAATAGTGCCAGATTACGGGTTAACTGCTGAGATGAGTGGTAGAATTGTCTAGCAGCTATATAAGGACATTACTATATAAAATAATCCGGGACAGGGTTAATCTCTCCCTAGTACTCTTCATCCTAGTCATTCTCTTATTCAGGTCTAACATGGTGAATAGCGTAATCCACCGTGTGGATTATAACGCCTTATCGGTTGTATCATGCTTTATACTAGTGTCCAGAGGCTTAATAGTAGGAGGCTTCATAGACAACCTTGCATCTGGACTAGTAGCCCGATCGCGGGGCTCTACGGGGCTTGGCTTATCTCTTATAGCCGCATCATATCTCTTGTCTACTGTTGCATCAAACGATGGAGCAGTTCTCATCATGACTCCCATCGCTGTATCGGCTTCCCGGATAGTAGGACTTGACCCTGCACTGCTTGTTATACCGGTTATACTCGCAGCTAACTCGGGGTCTATGCTTACGGCCTTCGGCAATCCTCAGAACATCATTATATGGCAGCACTATAGGCTAGACGCTTGGACAATAACGTATGAACTAGCGCCACTCTCCTTGGCAGGGTTAGCCATGCTAGGCATATACATATCTGTAATCAGGCTTCACGGGAAAGACGTACCTAGGCTGGAGTATCCCAGGATAAAGGTCAACAGGAAGATTACTATTTCATCAGCAGTTCTACTAGCAGTTGATATATTACTAGGCGATATTCACCTGGGAATATACGCCTTCATATTAACCCTTGTCGTGTTCTCTATACTGGATTACAGGCTACTCAAATCAGTTGACTGGAGCCTAATACTATCCTTCCTCCTAATGTTCATAGGCTTCGGGGCACTCTCACAGATAATATCAACTCTAGGAGTAACACTAAGCAACCCTCTACACGTATACATCTTGTCTATACTTATATCCCAAACCATAAGCAACGTACCCGCAACAATAGCATTAACAGGATTGACAAGCAGCTGGAAACCCCTCCTAGTAGGAGTAAACATCGGAGGCTATATAACACCCGTGGGTAGCATTGCAAACATCCTCGGCTTAAGGCTCGCGGGAATAAAATGGCGGAGATACGTCACTGAAACCCTCTGGTTCTCGGCTCTGATGCTCGTGCTAGGCCTACTCACACTCTTAAACGCTTAATGACCTTGGTTTCTCTAATAAACTTCTGATATACAAGCAAAACACCAGAATCCAGTTTCGAGTAATGCCAACAAAAAGGTTGGAGAAGGGTTTAGAATTTAACATAGTCCTTTCCTAGCACACCGCATACAGGACACTTAGGCGGCGGCTCCTTGCCCACATAAGTGTGTCCGCATACGGGGCATATCCAGATATATCCGTCTAGAGGCCAGTCCTCACCACGGTCAACGTATTCCTTGGCCTCCCTGAATAGTTTTGCATGTATCTTCTCCGCCTCCAATGCGTAGCGGAAGCTTATCTCTGCAGCCTTATCGCCCTGTGATCGGGCTATCTCTATGTAAGCAGGATACATCTCCTCTACCTCGAACTCCTCGCCCATAATAGCTAGCTCCAAGTTCTTAGAAGTATTCCCCGGCCCGAAGGTTGCCCCGGCCACGACTTTAGCATCCTCCTTCAAATCCCTCAGGCGTCTATAGTGGTTGCCTGCATGTATCTGCTCCGCGTAAGCTATAGCCCTGAATAGTCTAGCCACATTGGGAAATCCCTCCCTCTCAGCTATATCGGCAAATACAAGGTAGCGCATATGAGCCATCGACTCTCCTCCGAACCCAGACATTAAAGCGTCCCGGGTCATAGGTCTGGGCTTACTCATTCCTAGGTTACACCACCTACGAAGTTTTTACTCATAGAATATTCTGTGTAGATTATATTTTATATGTATTATTCATATAAAACATTAATGATGTATTATAAAATATGAGTATATGGAACCCTGTTATTATCGTATATTTATGTTTTAGATAGAATAAAATATAAAAATCTTAGTCTAACTCGTTTCTGCTAACCATATTGAATACGTGACAGGGTGAACTAGTCAGTGCCCGATGATAAACTATACAAAGCGGCTATTCTATCATTGATGATCCTAATAATACTGGGCCGAGCAGCAGCTCCAGCCATAATAGTACATTCCACAGGTAACACCAATGATGTAAAGGCTGAGATCGAGAAGAAGATAAAAGAAAGAGCAGAAGAGTCAGTATCCCGGCTTCAGGCGTTCCTTAACACTTACGGTTACAAGGAGATAAGCTTCTGCGG
>CAYVIZ010000040.1:0-9198 GCA_964451715.1 uncultured Desulfurococcales archaeon
TGTTTTTTAAGTACTGCTATAACGTATATCCAAAGCGTTTCTATGGTTAGCTTTCTTTTCAGTCTTTTCACGGCGTCGGTTTCCACGGGTTCCAGCCCTTAATCTTTATATATTTTATCTCCATTAATATTTGTAGCGATAAATACTGGTGATCTGTATGGGTAAGATAAAAGCCGCGGTAATAGGAGTAGGAAACTGTGCCTCCGCACTTATACAAGGCACGTTCTACTATAAAAACGTGGAAGAAGACGAGTTCGTCCCAGGCGTGTCAAAAGTAAAGCTGGGAGGCTATCATATAGGTGACATAGAATGGGTTGCAGCCATTGACGTATCTAAGAACAAGGTGGGCAAGGATCTCGCGGAAGCCATATTCCAACCGCCTAATATAACACCTAGATTCGCTGATATCCCGGAAAAACTAGGGATTGAAGTATCCCCGGGGTTCGTATTAGACGGTGTGGCACCCCACATGAAGGAAAGGTTCAACCCTATAGATGAGGATGCCTCATTTGAGAGTGTTGTAGACACATTAAGGAATGCAGGCGTGGAGGTTGTTATAAACTTCCTCCCCGTAGGTAGCGAGGAGGCTACAAGGCTATATGCAAAAGCCGCGCTGGAGGCTGGAGCGGCTTTCATAAACGGGATGCCGGTCTTCATAGCAAGCGACCCTAGCGGATACTGGGATCGTCTTTTCAGAGAGAAGGGCATCCCCTTGGTGGGCGATGATATAAAGGGGCAGTTGGGTGCTACCATACTGCATAGAACCCTAGTACGCCTAATGCATATGAGGGGGGTTAAAGTAGAAGAGACCTACCAGCTTAACATAGGCGGTAACACCGACTTCGAGAACATGCTTGTGGAGGAGAGATTGAAGAGTAAGAGAATATCTAAGACAACGGCGGTTACAAGCATTCTCCCATACGGGGACGAGCTGGCTGTCCAGGGAAAGGTTAGGATAGGACCGAGCGATTATGTCCCCTTCCTAGGAAATACTAAGATAGCATACTTCTATCTCAGGGGAACGAGTTTCGCAGGGTTCCCCGTGGTGGTGGAGGCTAAGCTTCAAGTGGATGATAAAAGCATGTTCGCCGGGGCCATGATAGATGCTATAAGGGGAGCTAGGATAGCCTTGGACCGTGGTGTAGGAGGCATAGTACCCAGTGTATCCGCCCCGTTCTTCAAGCATCCCCCGGTTCAGGCGCCAAGTGATGAGATAGCTTATCAGTGGTTCATGGAGTTCGTCGAGGGGAAGAGGGAACGCTGAGTACTAGTTTTTCCAATTAAAAATTAAAATCTTCAACTCCAGCGGTGGCTGAACATTCCACTTATGCTTTTATAGTCGCCCACTAGTTCGGCGACAAGGATTTCAAGGAACGGCGATACATGCGCATCAACCAGATGGCCCGCGTAAACCTCGGACGTCTGTCTAGCTATAGTTACATGGAGATGAGTATAATACCGCTCGTCACCACCAACTATACTGTTCCCCTTTATAGACGCAACCTCTAGAACATGGCCTTCAACAGGCTCTACGTCAACGACATCGTACTTCTTGGCACTAGGGTCAAACACTCCTATCCTTGCCCAGGAGAACCCTCCTATACCTGTTATCCAGGCAGCTTTTATGTCTTGAGAGGACAGAATCTCCTCTATAGCCCTGTGGGGATGTTCTCCCTCCTCTACTTTCACGAGGAATATTCTACCCGTTCTAACATACGCCTTCAATAGGGGGCTTCACCTCTTCATGCCGGCCATGAGTTTCAGTATATCCGTTCTTGTTATTATGCCGACAGGTGCTCCATCATTATTTATCACGACAAGCCTACCCACGCCGTTGGAATCCATAGTCCTTATGGCGTCGAAGATATCCGCTGTCTCGTTTATGGTTACTATATCCTTCCTAGACAAGGCTTTCACTACGGGATCATTTAGTTTTAACCCTCTAGCGATAGCCCTAGCCAAGTCCGACGCGGTGAAAAACCCTACGAGATTATTGTCGAGGTCCTTTACAGGAGCACCACGTATACCGTGTTTTGCTAGAACCCTAGAGGCTTCTATCAACGTGTCATCCATGTTGAGGTATATAATGTTCCTCTTCGCTATGCTCCCTATCTTGACATCGGGAATACTCACAATATTAGAGAGTGTAACCAGTATTTGCCTTACCGTGTGATCGATCTTGTCCACTATACCCTCCGCTACAAACCTAGGCTTCGGAATGCTTTCTATCCGGGCTTTCATGCCCTTCTTTATAAATGATGTATCGCCTAGGACCTTCACCAGAGCTTTTCCCTGGTTGTAGGAGAAGAACTCTATTATCTCCATCGAAATAATACTGAGCACTTGTTCGGGCTTCTCTCCTATCTTTATGACTCCATAGGCTATAGGGTGTGGATAGGTTTTAGAGAGTAGCTCCTTTGCCTTGAGCGTCGGTATGTAGCCCCCGAGAGGCCCTGTCCTAGACTCTACGAGGCCAACGTTTTTCAGCCATACTATTATATTCCTAACAGTCCCCTCGTCCTTCCCTAGCAGCGAGGCTACTTCCTTGCTCTTTATCATTCTTCCCTCCTTCTCGTATAGCGTTACAAGGGCTTCCAGTACTTGGCGCTGTGTTGAGGTTAGCTCTACCACTGAGATGCACCACTAGCATAGGATTTTCATATATGGATTAATAAAAATATTATCAACTATCCATTCTCACAGCCTGAGTATGTTATTCACCAGCTTACGGGGAACCCTGAATACCTCTATAGCTATGTGCCCGATATAAGCGTCATCCGGGATAACTGTTCTATCCCATCCCAGCCTAACAGCTAGAGCCTGCTTATAGGCCTCCTTGGTTAGTCTATCCCTTATCTCGCCGCGGGATATAGCGTCCGCCACCCTTAACGCTATGTAGAACCTCAGGTATTTCTTAATGGAAGGCTCCAGCTCCGGGAAAGCCCTTGCCGCTTTCCTGAACAGCTCCGCGGCTTCCTCCTCACTACCCATGCCGAACAACTCTTTTACAACGGCTATACGGAATATTTTTGCTAGAAGGTTCATGGTGACCTCACCGAACTCTTTTTCCACGAGCTTCCTTGCATCGCTAGGATCCTTCTCCAATAGCGCTTTGAGCGATTCATCCAGTTTTACCTCGACCCTGAAGAGGTCATCAAATATCTCGGGGAACTCATCGTCTAGATGCATCCCATACTTGCCGACAACGTATAGCGATACAAGCTCCTTCTCGTAGAGATCAGGCGGGGTTGCTTTGCCCTTTATTGGCACGAGGCCTTCTAGCTCGTATCTCTTACTTAGAAGTGTAACCAGATCCTCTCTGGAGTCTATGGTTTCCTTGTACTCGTCTAGAAGCACGCCCCACAGGTCTGTAAGTACTGATATCCTTTTTTTCACGTGTTCACTCTGGCTGTTGCTACTCATCACATACACCATGGATGGAAAACTCATTATATTTTACTTAATAAAATCCTATCAAGGAAGAGGCGGGGCCCGTGGACACGGTGTTAAACCGTTATATGGAGAGAGTAACCCGGTGCAACAGTGAAGCCAGGCCGCCCTGCATCATCACTGTTTCATATAGTGATCTCCAGGATAAGGGGTTCCTAGAGAAACTAGGCTCTCTAGCAAGGAGAGGCGTGGCCGTCAGGGTGTTGGCCGATGCATAGGGAGTTCATGCTTTTGATGGACAAACGTGTATATGTCATAACTCTTGTTTTGGTGACGGTGTTTATAATAAGCTTCACGTTTCACGATATCCTGCTGAGCAAGGCATCGGTAATAGGTGTCTCCCGGGAATCCCTTGAGAAGTCTGTTGAAGAGAAGTTCTCCTCTCTTCCAGGAGGCAGTGTGTTCCTATTACCTCTGGTCATATTTGTAAACAACTTTATAGCCTCTATCGTCACGATAGCCTCGGGCTTCACTGTTATCGGTCCTCTAGCCATAATGGCTTATAACGGCATTGTGACGGGTTTAGTAGTCAATACTTCTCTAGGGGCGGGTAGAGGCTTCCTCAATTACTCTGCTTTCGCCCTGCTGGCCCCTCATGGGTCACTGGAGATACCTACTATAGCCTTATCAGGCGCCATACCTATATACAGGCTCCTGTATAGGGGGAGGGGAATATCTTGGATTAACGTGTTAAAACTAGTCTCATTTATACTGGTTACGCTGGCTTTTGTTGAGAGCATTATAACTCCAGCTACTGCGGTTATAGATGCAGTTATAACAAGGATGCTGGAGAGCATACTGGTGTAGATAGTTATGAGCACTCTGTCCGTTATTTTACTCGTGTTATTCTTGGCTGCCAGTGTCTATATCGCCTCGCACACTATAATAGTACTGGGTTTCAACAGTAGCCTCGATGGTGAATGTGTAATAGTAGACGCTTCTAGTAATGCTAATATTACGGTGGAAGAGGGTGTTGTATCAGAGATTAATACTGCAAGGATAATTATTCCGGGCACGAGATACCAGGTCAACTCTAGCGGTATCCTCTACGCGTATTGCAAGTCCGGCGAGTATATAATGTTGTCAGGAGACCCTGCCATGCTAGATAGTATAAACGTTTCCAGTATAGGTTACAAGACTGTTATCACCTCTCCACTCATATCTGGTGTAATAAAGCTGGCGATAGGAGAACTCTATTTCAACTCATCCATCGAGAAGCTAAATGACACGGTTTACCTCTACAAGCATAATGACAACCTCGTAATAATCCCTTACCCCAGTAAAATACTATACGAGAGTATGGTAAAGGAGGAGGGCTTGCTCATTGAATTGAACTCCACTCTGGGAACACCGGTCTATATAATCCGGCTACCTAATCCTACCAGCAACCCCGGCAATACTCCCTCACATAACCCGTCTAGCTCTAGTGAAGCCGGGCACAATAGATCCTTGGAAGCCTCTTCTTGGACACAGTCAGAGAGCATCCACGGCCTCATGGGGGGATCCATGGGAGAGAACTATTTCCCCCCACATGGCAGAACCATGTATATCATAACATTAATTCTCTCGCTACTCATTATTTCATACTATGTGAAGGTGGCTAGAGGTTGAATGGAATAGAAGAAGTGATAGAGATATTCGCAAAGGGGACCCCCGTTCTTATACATGACAGCGACAGCCGCGAGGACGAGACCGACATAGTAGTATATGCGGGCTTTGTCGATGCAGATACTATATACATGATGCGCACATTGGGAGGAGGCTTGCTATGCTATGCTACTGATGAGAAAGTTACGAGGAGTCTTGGCATACCTTTTGCGGACGAGTTATATTCCCTAGTTGATAGTTTAAAACCGCTCACAGAGAAGAGGCTCTCCTACGGGGACAGGCCTGCCTTCACAGTATGGGTTAACCATAAGGACGCCACCACAGGTATAAGGGATAGAGACCGGGCGTTAACTATTTCCAAGCTCCACAGGGTAGCCGAGGAGGCTTGGCGGGGCAACTCGGATGAAGCCCTTGAAATGTTTAGGAGAGAGTTCCAAGCACCGGGGCATGTCCCCCTACTTGCTGGTAGGGGTCTGGAAAAGCGGAGGGGCCATACGGAACTCAGTCTGGCCCTCGCTTTAATGGCAGGAGTAACTCCGAGCGTCGCCTTCATAGAGATGCTCGATCGGGGCGACAGGCTCCCAGTGGAGAAAGCGAAGAGGATAGCGGAGGAGAAGGGGTTCGCCTTCATAGAGGGTAGGGATATCGTGGAGGCGTATATGAAATGGAGAGATGCGTAGGAGTAGTAGACACTATGTTCGCTAGAGTAGACATGGGGTCAGCTGCCTACGAGGTGCTCCGGGAGCGTTTGCCGCGTTATAGAATAGTCAGAATAACCGTCCCGGGAGCTAAGGATTTACCAGGAGCTGCTAGGAGGATGCTGGATAAAGGATGCGAGGCCGTGATAACTCTGGGGTGGATAGGTAGAAGAGAGGCTGACAGAGTTACATATGCAGTTTCAAGCATGGGCCTCGTCCTTGTAGGCGTCCTGACCGGGAAGATAGTAGTCGACGTCACTGTTCACGAAGATGAATCGGATGACCCGGCCGAGTTGAAGAGAATAGCGCTCGAACGCGCCAGAGACCACGCCGTCAACTTGGCTTATATGTTGACCAAGCCCGATGAGCTGGTTAAAAGAGCAGGCAAAGGTGTAAGGCAGGGATACCCAGACGCTGGCCCCATAGATTAGGTGTTTCCACATAGTTTTTATTATAATGATATTGGGACATGGATAAACCCGAGAAGGAGGTATAGGGAGATGGATGCTCCTAGAATAGGTATCGTAGTATCCGAGTTCAACTATGACGTGACGAGAATAATGCTAGAGAAAGCGGTTAGCCACGCCGAGTTCCTAGGCGCTAGAGTAGTCACCATATACAAGGTTCCCGGAACATATGATTCTCCTTTCGCTGTTAAACAGTTGCTTGAAAACGATGAAATAGAAGGCGTAGCTGTTTTAGGAGCGGTTATAGAAGGCGAGACTGAGCATGATGAGGTAGTGGCCCACCAGGCTGCTCGGAAGCTTCTTGATCTAGGCATAGAATACGGTAAACCCGTGGCTCTCGGAATAATAGGTCCGGGCGCCTCTAGAATGCAGGCTGTCGAACGGGCGGAGGAGTATTCGGCTAGGGCGGTTGAGACTCTGGTTAAGATGATACGGAGGAAGAAGAAATACGAGGCCAACAGAGACATCGATGTGGTAGAGTGAACTGGTTCGTGAGGAAAGACCGGTATGAAGACCCGAGTAACGCTTATAGAGTTCCATGGTTATAGGGAATGGACTGAGAGCCTCGGCTATGATAGGGAGTGGAAGATACAGCTAGTCCAGTCGAGACTCTACTATGAGATACAGAGAACTGCGGCCTCAGTTAACGCCTATGCCCTCCCCTTAAGGTATGATTACATGATAGTTCTATCCTCATCAATGGGATATGACGCGCATAAAGAACTGTTTGAGGCGGCCTCCTCGGAGAGCCCCGTTCCCGTGAGGATGTATAGTGCCGTTGACGAAGAACCTGCAGCCGCTTTGAATAAGGCCTTCAAGTACATTCGTGGAATGGAGGATGCCTCTTTCACTATTGAGCCTGTAGGGGATGACGAGTATACTGCCGTGGCGCATGTTGATATAAACTCTGTTACGGGATACACCATGAGGTACGGTGTACTAGAGTCTTATAGGAAAACAATGGATGTTCTCATGGAGCTCATACGTATAGGAAGCCTGCATAGTGGTGTAACACAATACCTCGGTGGCGACAATATCCTCGTTGTCTTTCCTCCCTCGAAATGGAGGGAGGCATCTAGGAAACTGTTATTTGACTGGGTAAAGGTGGGCGGCGGCAGAGCTAGGTTTGCAAGGAAGAGCATGGAACTCGCTACAAGAGCCCTGGACATGATAAGACAGGGCCTTTCAACAGCCGTCAACCTTTTAGAAGAGTAGGAATGCAATCCACTCTTTCTCCTGGGTCGTATTTAATAGAGAGCGAATGCATACTTTTATGCTGGGACGAGACCTCCCTTACCATGCCATTATAGCCTAGTAATGGAAGGGGATGCGCTTTGACTAAGAGGCACAGGAAGACGGTGTCCACGACAGTAGATGAAGAAACCTATATGCTGCTGAAACGGAAGGCTGAAGCGAGAGGGTATAGGATACTGTCGGACTACTTAAGGTATCTGATAGAGAAAGACATAGGAGCCGAGGAGACAGATACTCAGGCTTCTGGTTTACAGTTGGTTGATGACCTTAAGAGGATAGTGGAACAGCGTATAGATAGGATAGAGAGGCTTGTAGCGGATCTCTTAAACCCTTACACAGGTAAGATAGACAGGATACTGGCCCAGCTCTCCGAGATCCAAGAGCAGCTAGAAAGTATTTTATCCGGTGCAACACCCACAGCACCAGCCTACAGCTCAGCCGAGGTGCAGGAGGGGCCTAGTAGAGCCCTGAAGCACCAGCCCCTCGTCTCTTACAGGAGGGAGCAGCCTTATACTCCTCCTAGGAAAAGCGCTATGGATAGGCTGAAAGAGGAGGGTGTCGTTTTCGAGAAGGACCTAGACTGGCTGAGAAGACCGGATCTCTTCTTCTCTAAACTTGAGAGAGAGGGGGCTATAGTAGTAGAATTAAGCGGGGGCAGGGTGGCTATAGACCCCTCATTCCTAGACGAGTTGAAGGTCAAGCTTAGAGAGGTTAATATACCTGAAGCGGAGTCTGTTGAGACCCTGCTGAGGCCTAATGAGGCACGGCTCTTCCGCCTACTAGTTGAGTCGGGTAAGGCGTACTACGACTCAGTGGAGGGCGGCTGGTATATAGACATATGAAATCATATGTTAGATGAGGACGCTTAGCAGGGCTGACACGCCTATTAGTGCGTGGATGAGGATGTGGGAGACTCTGATAACACCCTACTTTTTAAGGCAACCCTTATAACCCTGTTTCCATCTCATGGTATAACGACCTGGTTGAGGGGGATAATAGATGGGTAAACGACTGATACAGCAGCGTGCGGGAAGAGGGACGCCCACGTTCAGGAGTAGGAAGCATCTGCATCCCGGCCCCGGTAAATACCCGCAACCCAGCGGGGAAACCCTAAAAGGACGTGTGGTGGAGTTGATACATGACCCAGGTAGATATGTCCCGCTTGCAAGAATAGTGCTTGAGAACGGCGTCAAATTCCTAACCCCGGCTGCAGAGGGCATGTATGTAGGCCAGCTCATACAGATAGGGCCCGAAGCGCCTCCCAGTAACGGTAACATTCTACCTCTAGGTAAAATACCCGAGGGAACACAGGTTTTCAACATAGAGCTCAGACCGGGGGACGGGGGTAAACTGGCTAGACAGTCAGGGTCATACGCGCTCGTCGTAGGCAGAAGCGGCAAGGAAACCATTGTAAAGCTGCCAAGCGGGAAACAGAAGGCTATTCTAAGCACTGCAAGAGCTACCATAGGAATACCTGCTGGAGGAGGTAGGATAGAGAAACCCATCCTTAAAGCTGGTAACGCCTATCATAAATGGAAGAAGAAAGCCAAGAAGTGGCCGAAGGTTAGAGGAGTCGCTATGTATGCTGCAACACACCCTCATGGCGGTGGGTCACACCAGAGTGAAGGCCATCCCACGACTGTGGCTAGAAACACTCCTCCAGGTGGTAAGGTAGGCCATATAGCGGCCCGTAGAACCGGTAGGAGGAAGAGGTAAATACA
>CAYVIZ010000041.1:0-8992 GCA_964451715.1 uncultured Desulfurococcales archaeon
TCCACAGTATATGCTGTATTCACTGTTTCCTGTCCATAGCACTCGAGGTTGTCTTGGCCGAATACCTCCGAGATTGCCTGGTATACTTGGTTGAAGGCGTCCTCGTAGTTTTGTGGTGGTGTTGGTGTGCATTGCCATGTGGATCCTCCTTCCTGGGTGGAGGTGGTCGTGGAGGCTTCTTCTGAGCTGGTGGTAGTGGTTTCGGTTTCCGTCGTGGTTTCTCCTGGGCATGTATTTGTCGGTGTCGAGGTTGAGGATGATACCTTGCTGCCGCTCCATGTGCCGGAGTCCACGGGGGTGGCGAACTGCCAGGTTCCCTCGGCATGGCTTCCGTCGCCTGTTATTGTGCCTGTGAATGTTACTGCCCCGAATCCGGGCATTGTTGATCCTACTGTGCCTAGTGTTATCTTGTTTCCTGATACTGTGACTGTTATGGGTATATAGCATTCAAGCGGGTATGCATCCCATGTGATTAGGAGGCCCTCGTATTTTCCGTCTGTTTTCTCCTTTATTATCCACCTGAAGTGGCCTGTTCCCATCTTATGGGTTGTAAAGGTTCCTTCCCAGGTACCGCTTATATCTAGGGATTCGGCTCCGCCTTGCGTTGTAGTTCCTTGCCCGCTTGTTGTTGATGTAGCGCCTCCTCCTTGGCCTGTCGTGGTTTGCCCTGCTCCGCCTCCACTAGTAGTGGCGGCTGTTGTGGTTGTCGTTTCTCCTCCGCCGTGCATCATGATCGCTGCTCCTGCAGCGGCTACTACTATTATTACGAGGATACCTATTAGGGCGGTTGTGTTCAAATTGTTTCACCTTTGTTTTAACTTGATTTATACGGATAAACTGTTTGTGGGTCATGTTATAAATATTTTTGTTTGTGATAGTTTGTTTTTCATTTCTCTATACAAGTTCTAATGTTTTCTACTGTTAGTGAGAGCTTGTCTAGAACGGTACCGTTGGAGGTGGGGGCCGGCGCCTGAACTAGGGGGATACCGTACTCTCTCGATTCTCCTGTTATGAGTGTCTTTATTTGGGATGGCGTGGCGTCAGTGTATATGATACATTTTATCCTGCCTGTCTCTAGGGCGTGCTTTATCTCGTCTAACTGGCTACCCGTAGCTGGTACGCCGTGTTCCGCTATGTAGAGGTATCTTACATGTATACCTAGCCACTCTACAAGGTATTGTACCACGGGTGATGAAGCGGCTGCAGTAATATTGTACCTGTCTGCCAGCAGAGTCAGGTTGTTTATCCTATCGTCTATCATGTTGAGGTGTTCGGCTCTCTCACCTCTACACGCCGGGTTTATGTTGTTGAGCTCCTCTGCTATTCTGTGAATGAACAGCTTGTAGTTGAATGGATCCATTACTGGCATGTGGTAGTTAGGCTTCCCTGTCGCGGGGTTGTCAAGTATCTTTATACCGGGTATCTCGGGTATCTCTATGAGTCTAGCCTTGATCTCCCCGTTTGATACCAGCTTCCTTATCTCCGCCTCAAATGGAGTGTGGCCCGTGGATACTATGAGGGAAGCCTTTTTCAGTATCTCTACATCTGAGGGCTTTAACTGGTAGTCATGAGGATCCACTCCCGGGGGGACTAGGGATACTACTTTTTCTTCGGGGCATGTTATTTGTTCTATATCGCTGGCTAGAGATGGGAACGTGGAAACTATTAGGATTCCCGTCTCACTGGCCCCTGTCTCCTTTTCCCCGTGGTGTAGTATGGCATAACTACCGATTAGGGCCAGTGTTATTGCTGTCACTACTATTATTACCGTCCAACCACGTGTCATGTGCACATCACCCAGATATTATTTATAAATATGTGCACATTATAATGTTTCACAGAGAGAAGAAAGGGGAGAAAGATTGAACAGAATATGCCTATCAATAGATAACGTGCATATAAAAGCGGGAGACGAGGTGCTACTAGAGAATGTCAACCTAGAACTCCAGGGGCCCGGCCTCGTAGTAGTCATAGGCCCTAATGGCGCCGGGAAAACAACACTCTTCAAAACAATCACAGGACTAGTCAAGCCTGCAAGAGGGAGAATAAGATTTTGCGGCACCGACGTAACGGGGAACCCTAGGATGGCGGGGAGGCTTATAGGTTACATGCCCCAGCTATCCGAGGTCAACAGGTCTTTCCCTGTTACGGGATGGGAGCTCGTGGAGAGCAGCGTGGTTTTCAGGATGCGCCCTCCTAGGCTGAGAGCGCCTAGAGAGGTGGTGGAGCGTATCCAGAGGATTATAGAGGAGGTAGGAGCCCTAGACTATGCCAGTAAGCCGCTCTCAGAGCTTAGCGGCGGCCAGGTTCAGAGGCTCCTACTCGCTAGGGCAGTGGCTGCAGGTACACCTGTGTTATTGCTGGACGAGCCTACATCTGCTGTTGATCCACGGGGCCGGCTGGGGGTTGTCAGTTATATAAAGGAGCTGGCTAGGGAGAAGCTGGTTCTGCTCTCTACACATGACCCGACGCTCTTCAGGGATGCCGCGTCGCTTATAGTGGTAATGTGGAAGGGTGTAAAGGCGGTGGGGCCTCCGAGAGAGGTTCTACGCCCTGATACCCTCAGGGAGGTCTACGGGGATATGGTCATACCGGTCAAGGAGTGTGTGCACCTGGTGGACGGTCATGCTGTTTGACGTGAGATGGCTCCTGTTAATGCTTGGAGCAGGGATAGTGTTCGGGCTGCTAAGCCCCGTGGTGACGGCTAGGAGGATGATGTTCCTGGCCGCTGCTATGCCGCACTCGGCGCTGCTTGCAGCCGTGATAGGAATACCACTATATGCGAGCTACGGGCTGGATCCCGGTGTGTGGGCTGTAATTATAGGGACACCCCTCCCCCTCATAATCTACCTGCTTGAGAGGAGGGGTGTAGACGAGGAGGTGGCTACATCTGTCTACGTTGCTGGAACGGCGTCGGCCAGCGTGGCGCTGATATACTATGTCCTGACAAGGTACCCGATGAAAGCCAGCCTGTGGAGCTACATACTGGGAGATCCCCTTCTCTCCAGCTGGGGAGACGTGAGGCTCTCCCTCGCTATAACCATCCTCGTCCTAGTAGTATTGACTCCCTTCCTCAGGGAGCAGATCCTGCTGGGTGTTGACAGGGACTTCGCAGTATCCAGCGGTATACGGAGCGCCTTTTACGATGTAAGCTTCCTCCTACTCCTCTCACTGTCAACGATAGGCTTCATGAAGACGGTAGGATACGTTTTGGAGCATGTGTTGATACTGCTCCCCTCATCCATAGCCCTCCTCCTAGCTAGGAGCGGTAAACAAGTTGTTCTCTACAGTTTCTCACTAGCCGTTGTAAGCGCTGTTGCAGGCCTCTTCACCGGGTTATATCTAAACCTCCAGGTAAGCGCTAGCGTGGGCTTCGTGCTCCTAGCCTTATATGTTTTAGCGTTGCTTAGGAGGTGACATCCTAGATGGTGGCTTTGAAGAAGAGGTTCGGCGTATCTATAAGGGGGGATGTAGCGCATAGGTTGGAGATACTTTCAACGAGGCTGGGTATGAGTAGGTCCAGCCTTGTCGAGCGGGCTCTAGAGGAGTTCATACACGACAGGCTACACATTATAGAACCCCATAAATGTGAGGGTGTAATGGTTGTAAAGCATGACAGGAAATCCGCATCAACGGTTTCAGGGCTTATAGACGATTACCGGGACGTGGTTAGGGCTGTTATGCACGTCCACACGGGTGATGATCTGTGCCTCAGGATAATGCATGTTAAGGGGGATAGCACTCGAATAACGGGGCTCGAGAGGAGGCTGCATGAGGCTGGCGTACTTATGACTAGGTATATAGTGGTCTAGGGCCTTATCCTCTCCACGGCGCCCCTCTTCAGGAGCTCTCCTCTCAGCTCCTCTGGTATGGGTATCTTCTTGGGAGGGAAGCCTGTTACTGTGACAGTTACAATAGAACACTTCGCCACGAGTTCTCCTGTCTCGTTTCTGAACTCATAGTAATACGTTATGCTGCTCTCACCCAGCTCTATTCCCGTTATACTGACTGTATAGGTGGTTCTGGGGTAGAGGGGTTTCTTATAGTCGCACTCCGCGTGAACCCGGGGGAACCATATGTCGTGCCCCCTCATGCGGGCCTTCTCGCCGAGTCCTATATGGAAGTAGAACTCTTCTTCCACGCGCTCGCATACTGCGAAGTATTTGGAGAAGTGCATTATTCCCGCTGCATCGGTCTCGCTCCACCAGACCCTCCACTTCGTGGTGAAAATAGGCTCACTACCCATGGTGCTCCACCCTTCTGCACAGTGACCGAGTCTTGGTTTTAATGTTATGGAAAGCTATATAATCATGTTTGTCACCATATTCCACGCTAATAGTGGTGGATAATGTATTTTAGAGTAGGAATATTACTCTCTCCATAACGTGGAGTAACATCATCGTTATATGAATGAGGTGCACCGTGTTGGTATTCGATAAGAAGGAGGTAGCAGAGAAGATACACACCTACAAGGGAGAAGCCATTATATACAGTCTACCCCGGCTGGAGGAGCTCGGCTACACTAGACTATCCAGGCTACCCTACTCGATAAGGATACTCCTCGAGAACCAGGTACGCCACCATGACGGCTATATAGTCAGGGAGGAGGATGTTGAGGCTGTAGCGAAATGGGAGCCTAATGGTAAGAGGAAGGAAATACCCTTCATGCCCTCAAGAGTTGTGCTGCAGGACTTCACGGGAGTCCCCGCAGTAGTGGACTTGGCCGCTATGAGGGACGCTATGAAGGAGCTCGGCGGAGATCCTTCCTGGGTCAACCCGCTTATACCGGCTGACCTCATAATAGACCATAGTGTACAGGTAGACTACTTCGGCACAGTATACTCGTTGTTCAAGAACCTCGACATGGAGTACAGGAGGAACAGGGAGAGATACACACTCCTCAAATGGGCGCAGCAGGCCTTCAGCAACTTCAGAGTAGTGCCCCCCGGCAAGGGCATAATACACCAGGTAAACCTGGAGTATCTGGCACAGGTAGTCCATCTACGCGAGACAGGTGAAGGCCTCGCAGCGTTCCCGGACACATTGATAGGAACGGACAGCCACACGGTTATGATAAACGGGTTAGGTGTCCTCGGCTGGGGTGTAGGAGGCATAGAAGCGGAGGCAGTTATGCTGGGCCAGCCCTACTATATGCTGGTCCCTGACGTTGTCGGCGTAAAGCTCGTTGGAGAACTCCCCGAGGGCGCCACCGCTACAGACCTAGTCCTGACGGTGACGGAGCTCCTCAGGAAGGAGGGCGTAGTAGGGAAGTTCGTAGAGTTCTTCGGGCCCGGTGTAAAGAAGCTGGCCCTACCGGACAGGGCTACTGTCGCTAACATGGCTCCAGAATACGGTGCGACCATGGGGTTCTTCCCGCCCGACGAGGTTACCCTGAAGTATCTAGAGCTCACCGGTAGACCGGTGGAGCACGTGAAGTTCGTCGAGGAGTACCTCAAGAGGCAGAAGCTCTTCTACACGCTGGACGAGCCTGAGCCCGTTTACACCAAGGTAATAGTACTCGACATGAGTACTATAGAGCCGTCTATAGCAGGGCCCAGGCAGCCCGATGAGAGGATACCCCTAAAGAAGGCCAAGGAGACAGTGGAGCAGCATATAAGAGAGTTCCTAGAGAGGAGGAGGAAGATAAGGGCATCCATAGGGGGAAGCGAGCTACACGATGAGGGAGCCCCGCACCACGAGGTAGGCGAGGAGGATCTGCACAAGCCTGAAGTAGAGGTCACCGTTCACGGCGAGAAGTCCAAGATGACCCATGGAAGCACCGTTATAGCGGCGATAACAAGCTGTACAAACACGAGTAACCCCAGCGTGCTTATAGGCGCGGGCCTCCTTGCAAAGAAGGCGGTGGAGCTGGGGCTCAAGACGCCTGCACACGTGAAGACCAGCCTCGCGCCGGGCAGCAGGGTTGTCGTCGACTACCTCAGAGAGGCAGGCCTGTTGCCCTACCTGGAAGCCCTAAGGTTCCACGTGGTGGGCTTCGGGTGCACTACCTGTATAGGCAACAGCGGCCCGCTGCCGGAGCCTGTCTCGAAGGCTATACAGCAGTACGATCTATACGCTGCAGCGGTGTTGAGCGGTAACAGGAACTTCGAGGGCAGGATACACCCGCTCAGCAGGGGCAACTACCTGGCGAGCCCCATACTAGTGGTGGCATACGCGCTAGCCGGCAGGATGGACATAGACTTCGAGAAGGAGCCCATACAGTACGACCCCAACGGCAACCCCGTCTACCTCAGGGATATATGGCCGAGCCAGAAGGAGATCAAGGAGTATATAGAGAAGAGCATAAAGCCGGAGATGTTCAAGGAGAAGTACAGCAACGTCTTCGAGGGCGACGAGAGGTGGAAGACGCTTGAAGCCCCCAGCGGGACCCTCTTCCACTGGGACCCCAGCTCGACCTATATAAGGAAGCCGCCCTTCTTCGATGACATGCCGCTAGAACCACCTGAGCCCAAGGACATAAGGGGAGCCAGGGTTCTCATGCTCCTAGGAGACAAGGTAACCACGGACCACATAAGCCCGGCCGGCGCCATACCGAAGGACAGCCCTGCAGGAAAGTACCTCATAGAGCACGGCGTGAAGCCATACGAGTTCAACACCTACGGGAGCAGGAGAGGCAACCACGAAGTCATGATGAGGGGCACATTCGCCAACATAAGGATAAGGAACCTGCTAGTACCCGACTTGGAGGGCGGCTGGACCAAGCACTTCCCAGACGGTGAAGTAATGACGGTATATGACGCGGCGATGAAGTATAAGGAGGAGGGAGTGCCAGTCATAGTGATAGCCGGGAAGCAGTACGGCACCGGCTCCAGCAGAGACTGGGCCGCGAAGGGGCCCTACCTGCTCGGCGTCAAGGCTGTTATAGCGGAGAGCTTCGAGAGGATACACAGGAGCAACCTAGTAGGCATGGGCATACTCCCACTAGAGTTCATGCCCGGAGAAAACGCCAAGACCCTGGGGCTAACAGGCGAAGAAGTATACGACATAATAGGCATAGAAGAAGGCCTAGAACCCGGCAAGATACTCACAGTAAGAGCTACAAAGCCGGACGGCAGCGTAATAGAATTTAAGGTCAAGGCCAGGCTGGACACTCATATAGAGGTAGAATACTACAAGCACGGCGGCATACTACAATACGTACTAAGGAAAATACTAAAGGAACACAGAGACTAATTTCTCCGATATCCTTCTCTCTCCTTATATTTAAAAGCATTTTATCTAACCCTTCTGTTCTCTGCGTTTTATATTCCCAAAAAGTAAAAATATTTCATAGAAATTAGGGATCTCGAGTCTAGCCATGAAATTGAATATCATATGTCATGGGATCATCATTTTTGAACCACCAATAAAACCATGGACTATTTTTATTACTTGTGTCATGAACAAGTAGGGTAGGTGTGGTGTATTCAGCGTCATTCCTTCCAGCCTTATATAGATTTATATTAAGAGTTACACATCCCGCTCCACCTGCTCCGCAAAACGATATAGCTGTTGAAACGCCAAGCTTATAATTGGACATATGTGCACCATATTCCCCATATGTTATCTCCAAATCACCCTGGGTAGGACCATATGCGTAGTTAGGTATAGTGGAAGGTGGACTGTAGCTATTCTGGCTTATAAGAATAGGCCAAAGCGCACCTATAGTTTCTGGGTATATAGTCCAAGAAGGACCATCCCAGCATACACCTGAGAAGGAATCGCTTGTACCTGGCCAGTATTCTTGTTTGTAACGTACAATACCAACTACCTTACCCTTTTCCCCATTACTAACTGAGTTAGGAGTTGTCTGAGTTACTAAAGATACTGTTCTTACTTTACCGGATTCACTCCAAGAACCCCATTCAAGACATTTACATGTCAAAAGATCATATTGAATACATTCTTTATGTTGACTTGATAAGTAAATTGCTGAATGAACAGGATATGAATATAACCTATATTTTACAACAATACCGGGAATGCTGTTTACTTCCGCTATTTTTGTGGGTGCAGTACAGACGTTATTATCGAAGTTGCATTGTGCAAACGGACTTCCTCCATTACTTAGCCTATCAATGTTTTTATCGCCCACTTTTGTTAAATTTACATCTTTTACATCAAGAAAAACCTTCCATATAGGTTTTCTAGGAAAAACCTCTATGGTCCTCGCATAGTAACCTACAAGAGATACACGACGTTCATCCAACTTTTTATAACATTTAACCGTAACAAAGTATTCCTGAGGTTTTCTATAAACTATTTTTAAATCACCATTTTTCTCATTCATTTTATATGCTACAGGAATAGCATTTTTAATAGAATCACTTATAACAATACTATCTCCTGGCCTAGTTTTCCCGAATCCCGTAATACTAAGTGAATTATTAATTCCTGTATGAAACTTCCTAATGGATACTGTACACCAGTCAGCTTTTACATTAGGAGTTTTTACAGTAATCTTGATCAATCCATACTCCTTTCCAAGTAGATAATCATTCATAATCACAGTGGTTTCATCAAGACCTTTAACATATATTCCAACCATAAAAGGGATCAACAGCAAAATGGCAATAGCTACCAACATTACTTTTTTAAAGAAGACCATAGATATTCCCCCAGTTGACTTTAAGGTTTATATATAAACATTAAAAAGCATATAATATAAAAAGCATATAACCAAAAACTCAAAAACCAGAAATAAATAAAAGGAATATAAAGAACCCGAATTCAGCTAATAAACAACAAAACTACCTTTGATAACTAGATATTATCTGTGTGACAGCTTCTACTAATTGTTCGACTGGCACGGCTCCTATCCATGCTCCTGCTATTTCACCGTTAACTATGACTATGGTTGTCGGTGTACCGGGTATTCCCAGCTCGAAGGCGGTGTTGGGGCATGAGGCTATGTTGAACCATATGAATCTTGCTTTTCCGTTCACTATCTCTTTGGCCGCCTCGAATTCGGGTTTGTACATCATGCACGCTC
>CAYVIZ010000042.1:0-2618 GCA_964451715.1 uncultured Desulfurococcales archaeon
TACTAAAACCCCATAAACCTTTTACAAAACCCCACGCATCCCAGTTTTTTGCTTCCCTGGAATCCTTCTGTGTCATGTTTTTATATCACTAACCATAACAATAAAGTAAACCCAGCAACTCCGGTAAACTCCTCTAGAAAGGGTGACTACTAGTGCCGCGTAGTAGGAGTAAGTATCTAGCCCTAGGCGGGATACTCGTAGTAATATCACTCCTAGTCTCGGTGATCCCACTCTACCTGGGAGCACCTTACCCATACGTGTTTGACCCAGTTAAAGGCCTCTGGTCCGAGCCTGTTAAATCGGGTTATCCCGACGAAGTCAAGCTACAAGGACTCTCCGGTAAGGTCACGGTAGTTATAGACAAGAACGGGGTACCCCATATATACGCCAGCCATGAAGAGGACCTGTTCTATGCCGATGGCTGGATACAGGCTAGATTCCGCTTGTTCGAGATGGATCTCCTGAGGAGGATAACCGCGGGAAGGCTCTCCGAGTTATTCGGGAATGTAACCCTAGAAGAGGATAAGTTCATGCGTAACCTGCAACTCTACCATAGCGCGGTGGAGAGCCTGAAGCTTATGCAGGATATGGCGGCCTACGATGAAAACGTGGCGAGGGCCCTTAAGGCTTTAGAGGCTTTCTCCAAGGGAGTGAATGCATATATTAGATGGGCGGAGGACCACGGTTCCCTACCCGTCGAGTACAAGTTCCTAGGAGTGAAGCCCGAGGCTTGGAGTACTGTTGACAGTCTTGCAGTGGCCAAGCTGATAATATACGATCTAGCATACGATGACAGTGACGTGGGGAGACTGCATCTAGCACTAGCTAATGGTCTACAAATACTAGAGGATTTCAACATGATAAAACAAGGCTTCAATGAGCCTATTATAAGGCCGGGGCACTACTGGGACCATGTGGAAGACTTCAAGGGAATGGAGTTCGCATATAAGGGCTACCATTACATAAACCCCCGGGAATGGAGCCCGTCCACCTTCGAGAGAGGCCTAGAGGAGCCTCAAGCCTCTAGTGTAGAGGAGGCCGCATCCCTCGACTTGAGGAGGACTGTTGACGCTCTCCTAGGCAACACTAGATGCCACGGCGCCTCTAACAACTGGGTTGTAAGCGGCTCCCTCACGAGCAACGGGCTGCCTATGCTGGCTAACGATCCCCACCTCGCCCTTACTGTGCCGCCTATATGGCTTGAGATACACCTAGTATCCAAGGATACTGGGTTAAACGTCTACGGTGTCGCTTTCCCCGGTGTTCCCTTCGTCATCATAGGGAGGACACTGCATGTGGCCTGGGGGTTCACGGATAGCTTTATAGATGTCGTAGACTGGTATTATTATAAGTGGGATGAAAGTGGGAGGTACTATTATAAGGGACAATGGCTCAAGCCTGAGGAGCGCACCGAGGTTATAAAGGTAAAAGACGGGAATGGGTTCCGCGAGGTTACCCTCAAGGTAAAACTCACTGTTCACGGGCCCTTATTCGAGAAGAAGTTCCAAGGGAGAAAAATACTCTATGCTATGAGATGGACGGGACTCCAACCCAGCCTCGTGGCCGTGTGGTCCTACACTATGGACTACAGCAACAACATATGGGACTTTCTCAGATCCCAAGAATACTTCGACGCTGCAATACAGAACGCCGTGGTAGCTGATGACGAGGGGAACATACTGTATAGTCCAACCGGCCTCATACCAGTGCGCGACAACCTCCCCATAATAAAGCAGGGAGACACCGAGATACTAAACTATGGGGAACTCCCGTTCAACGGCAGCGCCGGGGAAGGCGAGTGGGTAGGCTTCATCTCGTTCCCATACATACCGAGGCTCCTCAACCCCGGATGGGGCTATGTAGCGACTGCGAATAACAGGATACTAGAGTACGGCGACTACCCGTGGGAGCTGCAAAGCTACTATTGCGACCATTATAGACACTACAGGATAGTGGAGCTAATAGAGAAATATAAAGAAGACAAGGTGAGTCTAGAGGATATGGAGGCCATACAGAAGGACATAAAGAGCAGTGCCATGGAGGACATTATACCGAAGCTCATCGCCCTAGCCGAGAAGGGCGAGCTAACCAGTCTAGACAAGCAAGTCATAAACATGCTGAAGAACTGGGATTACGTGATGGATAAGGATAAAGCAGAGCCCAGCATAGCATTCATGTGGAGCCTGAGCCTGCACCTGGATCTCTGGAAGCCCATAGCGGAGAAGGCGGGCCTCGGGATGGATTATTGCCTGTTGAAGACGGAGTTCACCAGCTACGCGCTGGGTAGGATACTGAGTGGAGACCAGCATATGAACAAGTACTTCAATGGAAACGCTGTGGCTATGGTTGTAAAGGCTTTACACGAGGCTGAAGACAGGCTAGGCTCCATGTACAACGCCCCAGGTAAGCCTGGGGAATGGATCTGGGGAGAGATACACTACTACTACTTCACACACTCCATGGGAAGCGTGCTCAAATGGCTTAACTATCCTAAGACCCCGGCCAGCGGAGGCCCATTCACGGTTAACGTTGCACCGCAGAGGCCGGAGAACCTCAATGAGAGCCTCCCACCAGTCAACCACGGGCCTAGTATAAGGTTCATAGCAATCCTAGACCCC
>CAYVIZ010000042.1:2718-8419 GCA_964451715.1 uncultured Desulfurococcales archaeon
CTTATAGCCCCCTTCCTGGGAGGAATAGTAGCCGGAATAGCCGCTGGGACGCCGCGGCGGGGGCTAGCCGCCGGGCTGGCCTCGGGGCTACTAGCCCCCCTACTACTTATCGCTGTGAGACTCCTAACAGTAGGTACCAACGCGTTGGCCATAACGAGAACAGGAATCCTGTGGATTATACCCTATATACACGTTATCATAGTATTCGC
The DNA here is from genome assembly GCA_964451715.1 of uncultured Desulfurococcales archaeon. Taxonomy (GTDB): domain Archaea; phylum Thermoproteota; class Thermoprotei_A; order Sulfolobales; family Acidilobaceae; genus Tiamatella. Next base: position 2,928 of record CAYVIZ010000042.1, read on the forward strand.
TCTAGCAGCATCCGGTGCAGCCCTTGTTTACCCGAGGAGCAGGAGAGGAGAAGCCTGACACAAAAACTTAAGAACATCCCTATAACTTTTTCTTAAACACAAGTGAAGCAGATATGAGTAAAACTACTAGACTAGCACTTAACACTATACTCATAAGCCCAAGCGGAGCCCTCAGCCCAGGCCCCCTCTCAGCTATAGCCGTGACCGCCGGGCTCTCGATGGGCTGGCTTGGAGGAGTAATGGTGGCACTAGGCCACACCATAGTAGAGCTCCCCTACGTGGCCCTCCTATACTTGTCCCTCGAGAAGATGAGAGGCTACATAGAGAAGGCGCGGAAGCCGATGAACCTCCTAGTAACATTATTCCTAGCGTACTTCGCCATACAACTATTCCTGACAGCACTAAACCCCTCAGACTCCACAGACAGTATTACAGGAGTAGACGGGGCGATAGGCGCCTTGATAGGGGGAGCACTCCTAACAGGGCTCAACGCATACTTCCTAATGTGGTGGATAACCGTAGGATACCCCCTAGTGAGCGAGGCCACCGAGATGGGGAGAAGAGGCCTTACAGTCATGTACGCAAGCCATGTATGGATGGACTACGCCTGGCTGGGCCTGCTGGCGGCAGCCGGGGGTATAGCAGGATTAATGGGAGTCAAGGCATACCAGGGACTACTAGCAATACTCGGGCTCATACTAGCCTTCTTCGCGGTGAAGATCCTGATAGACACTGTTAGAGGAGGCTAAAACTAATAAGCCACACCATAAACACATTATGAGAACACGGTGCCGCCGTAGCTCAGCCGGCAGAGCGCCGCCCTGGTAAGGCGGAGGCCCCGGGTTCAAACCCCGGCGGCGGCTCCACTCCATTGTTCCCTCTATCCAAGTAACATTTAGAACCACATCTATCTGTGTTTTCTAGCCACCATGGCTCTATACTTTTTCACTAGTTCCTCTAGTTCCCTGAGGAACTCCTCCTCGTCCTCTACATAATTATCAGGTCCATCCAGGTCTACGCGTAGTGAGGTTATGAACTTCTCTACATAAGCCTCCAGTTGTCTTCTGTATAGCTCTATTTTCTCTTTATAAGCAGTGTCTCCCTTAACGGTCTCGGGCTTTTCATAGCAAAGCCTGAGTTCTCCTAAGACTCCGCCTAGAGCCATTGTAAGCTTCTTCATCTCCTCTACCGCGTCTCTAAGCCTGAGCTTGTAGTATGCGTAGGCTGATGCTAGCTTCATACTCCAGTATACTGGATCCCAGTTGACTCGTTCTCCTATCTTGTCCTTGTAACTATTCTCCATGAGCCAGTACTTGTATCCTTTCTCTACGAGGCTCCCCACTGCTTCGTCGATACCGTCTATCCCTGTTTCCCTCATATAGTATTCTATCCTCTCTCTTAACCCCTCCTCTAGCCTTAAACATTGAACCCCATTGCCACGTCTATTGCTTCCTAGTAAGCCGCGTTTCAGGTTAATCCTCATCCCCCATACGCCACCAACAGGCTTTTGAATAACTTAATACAGTAAATAAAGAAGGGGCACTCCCACCTCCTTTCAGCCTGAGCCGTTTACCACATTTATACAGGGCCCACTGCCTCTCTCTACAAGTGTTATGTTGAGGGCTGGATGCACTTCTGCCCACTGGCCGTGATCCGTGTCTACCACTAGGGGTCCTCTCACTATAAGCCTGTCTCCACTGCATACTTCACCCCCCAACGCCCCGAGGATTCTAGCCTGGTCTGCACGTACTATCTCGACGTGGAGGTGTCCCTTCCTCAGCACCAGGTTCCCGGGATCGACTAGCTGTGCATACGTGCCGTTCGCCACGCTGAGGTCGAAGCAGTAGTCCCCGTCTTCGAAGAGTTTAGGGGTCCCGGCCACGGTTCCCTCAACGGTGATGCATGGCTCTATTATTCTGAGCCTCTCCGGTGTATGTGTGCCGGAGAAGACGTTAGCGTAGTGCCCGCAGAGCGGGGAATCGATGCTCCACCTGTCACTGCTCCAGCTCGACGGCTTGTAAGGGTAGAGGAGGATGCTGGTGTTTACAGCTACTGCGTTAGCCGAGCCCGCCAAGGCTATAAGCAGTAGGAGGATGCCAGCTATTGTTGAGGCTTTCCTGGTGGACGCGTACGGCGTTGCTGCAAGCGCTGCTCCGAGTGCTAGTATTGAGGCGGGGGAGAAGTAGAACGCTGTTGATAGAACATATAATACAAGCGCGGCGGCTTCTATCGCGCCGAGGAGCCTGTCCTGCCTATAGACCTTTATTGTAAACGCGGCCATGAGGGCTGGGATGAGGCCGAATATGCTTAGGCCCACATGTATACCATCGTCTCCATAGTATACTATAGATATAAGTGTAGCTGCAAACGCTTCAAAAGAAGCTCCAGCCAAGGCTGAACAGGCGTAGCCCCTACTCCTATACGCCTTTGAGGCTATGAAAGACTCTATAGGCCTCAGCACCAGGCTTAAATAGGCGACTAGCGGGAAGACGGCATGGCTCCCTATCAGCAGAGGCAATGCGAGTATGTGTGATGCAAGCGAAGCCAGGAACGCTGTGCCGGGAGGTAACAGTATGCCTATAATTATGCTGGCCGCTACTTGGGGGCCGTAGCCTTGTAGTATGGAGGGCGCGTTAATCATAAGGGAGTATCCTAGGAAGCCTATGAGGATGGATGCCGTGAGGCTCTTATAGTTGTTCAAGACTCTCTCACCGGCGAGTCATAGAGTACAAACGGCTTCGACAGGGAGTATAAACCCTTGGGTTCTCTTCCATATTATTCCTTCATCTTTGCTACATAAATTAATTTTAGTGGTTCAGCCTTCTACCCTGGAAGAGAAACCGCTGTGCAAAAAGGTATACCAGTAGTGTTAAAGGCTGTCTTCACCTTTTGTTTATCTCTATTACACAGCTGTCGAGCGGGCTGCCTAGTGCTATGATGTCCTTTAGCCCGAGTCTCCCCAGTATCAGTGGGGGCTCCTGCATGCCCTCTGGTATAACAAGGATTGTGGGGGCTTCGACTAGTGTTCTAGTAGTCCTAGCCGGTATAACCTGGTTCTTGAATAGGTCTAAAACGCCCTCCACCTCGCCATCACTGCACTTCAATTTAACGTTGTACCGGCTTCCCGGCTCGGCTTCAGGTGTAGGGTCGGCCTTTGCTTTTACCATGTAACCGTTAGTCCAGGCCTCTACATTTACACCCTGCATCGCCTCTCTATACTCTGCACTGGTTGCAGGTATATTCGGGTCTATTACTGCAAGGTAGATGGTCACGCCTTCAAACTCCGTCTTAAGCGCTGGAAGAGCCAGGGAGTACCCCTGTGACCTGTTCCCTATGATACTAGTATAGGCGAATAGCTCCTTCGGGATGGTATGAGTTGAATCCTCCTTCTCGGGTCCTGATGGGGTGAAGTTGCTCTCATATAACAATACTGGACTGGCTTTCTCGCCGAAAACACCGGTTGTACGTATGGACGATACTGTCAACAGTCCAGGGCTCGCCTTGACGGGCTCTGAGAACGATACACGTCCCTCTTCTACCTCGTTTATCTTTCCTAGGAGCCTCCTAGACGCTCTGAGCCACGAGTAATCGCTCCATACAGCCCATGTTACACCCGCCGCTATAAAGCCTGGGAATATTAGCCAGAAAAAAGCGGAGAATGGCATGGCACGGGCGTACTCGGGGTCGGAAGCGTATGTAGCATATGCCCCTGCTATGGTGAATACCCAAGACAAAAGGGCTACCAAAAGCCATTTATTGAAGGTTTTCCCTACAACCAGTTTCCTCCAAGGCATGGAGACTCCGTTATACTCTGACACGCGACACCCAACTCCTTTAAAATTCTTCTCTAATTAATGAATGATGAAAACTATAAATTTTTAATGAAACAAACAACTGTCCTCCATGTTAATAGACAGGATTTAGAGAAGAAATATCATCACTACTAGTAACAGGCTTATTATTAAGTGGCCATGTATATGTAGATGCATCGAAATGTAAAGAACTGGAAAACGCATACATGGTCAAGGTAATTAAAGAGATAACGAGAAAGTTTACAGGATATGTAATTGTTATAATGGTGGCTTGAAGCTGTGAAGCCAGACCATCTAGAGATAGAGTTAGACCTCTAAGGATTAGGCCTAGTATTATTACGATACATGGCCGTGTTTAAGGTTGAGTAGCATTACGCTCTATTCATGTCTGCCTTTGATATAATCTCGGCTGCCACTATCAAGCACTTCATGATTTTATCCAAGCCTCTTCAAATAGCTGTTTACAACTTCAGGGGTTTACCTTTTAGGCAATGGTGGCTTACATGTGTATAACAGTCCCGCCGGAGGTTAGGGATCCGGGGCTCCCGTTACATAAAAACAAGGTTTCCAGTGGGAAGCGTAGCCTGGAAGCGTTCTTCGCAAATGCTTATTATCATGGATATTAATGCGGATGATCTGGAAACACATGGACTGGGGAAGGCTAACTGTTCTAAAACGCTAAAAAGAAGCATGATTGTCGTATAAGTTGTTCTCGTGCCCAACGAAGAGCGGCGTGCTAAGGGTGATTAAACCTATAAGCTAGAGGCTTATAATACGCATTAGCATTCCCGTGGCATCAATCGAATCTGAATTATAGAGGTTATGATTATTGTTATATGAGAGGCTTCAGGTCAATAGTACACTATCAAGTCCTTCAGCTAGTGCCGCTTCATAGAGTTTCCTGTCGCTTGTCAGGAACTTCTCTGAGTTTACATGTTTTGCAGTTGCTATTTGAAGTGCGTCAGCCATGTATAGGTGTTGTCTCTCTATAGTTCTCCACGCTTCCCTCAGTATAGTTACCTTTAATGGTAGAGCTAGGGCTATACCTAGCTTCAACATCCTCCTTGTCTCACCTAGAAACCTTTTCCTCGTAACACTGTATTCTCTATCGTTTATTCTATCAAGCCTCTTCGCCCTGTCAAGAACGCCTAGAACCTCCCCGATATTCCATATGCTATACGCTATTCTAGTCTCCCCCGAGTAAGTCTTGATATATAGGTCTCTAACCGCCTTACTGCCAGGCTCTTCTAAGTACCTTTTAATTATAGCACTACTATCCAAATAAACTATCGGCGCGTTCATCCCTCAACTCCCTTACAAGACCACTTACAAGGCCCCCCTTTGGCCTTACAGGCTCGAAATCCAGTTCGACAAGCTCTCCTCCAACTAGCTCGTCCAATGCACTTAATAGCTCATCCTGCAGCATTCCCTCTCTTATAACCTCCTCAAGAAGCCTTGAAACCTCGATACCCCTATTCTTTGCGTATATCTTGAACCTATCCCATAGCTCTCTGTCAACATAGATACTGGTTTTAACCCTATCCACCGAATATACCACCAATACAGACTATACCTAAATAGAGTATATAAACAAACAAGCTTTCCCTAGCATCAACGGTTTACAAGAGTTTCAACCCCTCTTAACAGGTTTCTCAACTACTCTATTTCTCTAGGATTTAG
>CAYVIZ010000043.1:0-4195 GCA_964451715.1 uncultured Desulfurococcales archaeon
CTGTGCACGGCCATGTTGTTCTACGCCTCGTGGAGGACTACGGTTTGCTGAGGAGGGCTGAGGGGGAGGCTTACAGGGATGCAGTTCTCCGCGTCGCTTCTGCCTATGAGTCCCTCTTCTACTCGGCCTTCATAACTGGTGTGGAGCTGCGCTCCGCCCTGTCAACGGGCGGGGGAGACTATGTGGGTGCAGGGGTTCACGAGGGGCTCCTCCAAGCGCTGGCCGCCGCCCAGGCCAGGTGCCCCTTCCCTGATACCCCCGACACTGTAGCAGGTGAGGGGGGCTGCTATGGTGACCCGTAGATGCCTGCTTGTTCTCTAGGAGGGTGGTGTCGCCGGGTTTGGCTTGGAGTATGAGGCTGCGCGGCAGCTGCCTCTCCAGTGCTCGGAGGCTCGTGGGGGACTTGGCGGGCGCTGGGAGGGTTGGGGTTGTACTCGTCTGGGGCAAGTCTTCGAGGCTGGGCCCTGTAGACGTTGAGAGGAGGTATAAGAAGATTGTCGTCACCATCGACCCTGAGGCGGCTAGCCGGGGGTTCAGCCGCGAGGAGCTCTACAGGGTGCTGTTAGGGTATAGGGTGAGGCGTGTTGCATCGCTCCTCTCCCTCCTGTTGACAGTAGTGGTACCCATCCTCGCGGGCGTAGCCTCCTCGCTCTCCTTCCTCGGCAGCGGGGGACTGGCCAGGTCCCTCGCCCCTGTATTCCCTATGGCTCTCCTGGTCCTGGTTTACGGTGTTTTCCTCTGGTATCGGAGGAGGATAAACGGTTATAGGAGCATAATGGTGCTGGACTCCGTGGAGCCGGTGTGTAGGGAGGCGGTGGACGCTCTAGGAGAGTTCCTCGCGGAGGTGTATAGGATGGCCCTCGAGGAGAAGGGTTCGGGCCCCTCACTGCTTGGGGGCAGGCTCCGGGTCCGCAGGGAGAGGATAGATGTCGAGAACCCGTTCCCCCGTATACTGGAGCACCACCCGGCTCTCGCCGCCTTTCTGAGGAGCAGTGTTTAGGGTGCCCATTGGCTGTCTGTGTCTTTGAATATGCATGTGTTCCTGTGGCCGCAGGTGGGGTTGTATAGCTCGTTGACCACTATAGCCCCGGGCTTGGGGTACCTGTATAGCCTGTCGACGCTATATAATCCGGGTATAGGCTCGCCTAGGAGGAGGTGGTCTGCGAGTATGCTGGCTAGGCCGGGGGCCCTCATTACCCCGTAGCCGTCGAGGCCTCCTATAGCGTATATAGAGCGGGAGCCGGGTATTCTCCCCGTGTATGGGACTCCGTCCATCGATACGTCGCAGGGTGCGCTCCAGGTGCTGGCCAGCTCCGCCTCTCCTGCGCCGGGTATCCTGTGTGTGAGCTTCTCGGATACGTGGAGTGTTATGTTCATGTCCGGCTGGAGGCCCTCGGCGGGGTCTCTGAGGGGCTTGCATCCGTCGCCGGCTATTATCCTCTCGGGGGACTCGGGGACAATGTATATCCCGTCTGTGTAGCTGTATATGCTAACCTCCGGGTTGGGGGGCGAGTGTTTTATGCTGTGCGCCTGGCAGTGGTAGGCGAAGACCTTCCCCTCGAGCCCCGCCGCCACAGTGTTCCAGGGCCCCATGGCGAGGACCGCGTAGTCGTATTCTTCTATGCCGGCTGTGCTGTGGACCTGCACCCCTTCTTCCTCCTTGACGCTGTGGACCCTGGTGTACTCCCTGAGCTCGACTCCCCCGGCCTCTAGCTCCTCCCTGAGGGCGGCCTGTAGTATGCCCGTGTCTACTATGTAGTCTGTGCTGGTCTCTATCCCCCTGAGGGTGTCCTCAACCCTGAGGCCGGGCAGCGCCTCCGCTATCTCACTGGGCCCGACTAGCCTGTGTTTGACGCCCCACTTCGTGAGCCTCGATGACATGAATCCTGCGCAGCCCGGCTCACTGGCCTCGTCGAAGAGGCTTACTCCTCTTACCCTCCTCATCAAATTGTATCCTTTGCTCTGGAGCCTCCTGTAGTATGCTAGCGTTGCACGGGTCAGCTTGACGTCGTGCTCCAGGTGGAGCTGTAGTGTGATTATGCCTGCCGCCATGCCTGACGCCCTGCTGAAGAGCTGGCCTTCCTCGTAGAGGCTTACATCCGCGCCATTTGACAGGAGGTGAGCCAGCACTGATCCTAGGACTCCTCCGCCCACGACAGCTATCCTGGGCTTCAACGCTAAACCCTCCGACTGTGTTAGTGGGGTATGGTTATGAGTGAGAGGAAGAGGATCAGGGTTGCGGCCTGTATCACGTTGCTAGCATTCTTACCCCACCTGTACCTCTCTAGGAGGTCGTTGACTAGTCTGCCCCCGTCTGTTATGTATAGGGGCGCCATGTTGACGAGGGCTAGGCTGAGGTTTATCCAGTACATGGTGTACGCTGTGAGGCTCCCCGTGCTGCAGAATATGCCGTCGAGGACGCCTATCCCTATGAGGCTCCTGTTACCCTTCTCGACCTTCCACACTGTAACGTTGAACACTTGGCCGCCCCGTTTTATGGTTAGCGTGAAGTTGACGCCCGCCGGTATTGTGGGGTATACCTTGGAGAACCCTCCCTCCCCGACGGGCACCCCGTTGACCGCGGTTATAATGTCCCCCGGCCTGAGCCCGGCCTTCTCGGCCGGCATGCCGTGGTCTACGCTGGTCACGCAGACCCCTGCGGGAGGGGGGACGAGGAGGTAGAGGGCGGCGAGCGCTATGAGGGCTATCGCCATGTTGGCAGCTGTGCCGGCGTTATATACGAAGGCCCTCGCCCTGAGGCTAGCCCTGCGGAGCTCCTCTTCGTCGGGCTCCACGAAGGCTGCGGGTATGAATGCGAGCAGCATTATGCCAGCGTTCTTGACGCGGATCCCGGACGCCCTCGCGGCGAACGCGTGGCTGAGCTCGTGGAAGAAGGCGCCCACGCCTACTGCTAGCGCTATATAGGCGAGGAGGGGCCCCTTCACGGTGACCCCGGGTATGAGGGGGATGAACCCCTCGACGCCGCCGGGCTTCGGGGGGCTTATGTATTTCGTGTAGAAGCCGTGTATGAGGAGGTAGTATATACCCGCCAGGCCGGCGGCTGCGGATGTGTGGGTGAAGATGGTGTAGGCCTTCGCTATTATTGTATCTTTGTACCTGCCCCAGGACTCGAATCCGTAGGGTATGCGGAGCATGAAGAAGAAGGGGTAGAGTACTATCCTCCTCTCCCCCTCCCTCCGCCCCTTGTTTTTCCACCAGTATAGTAGCCCGGCTATGGTCCAAGCCGCGGCCAGCAGTACGGCTGCCTCCAGTATACTCAAACCCGGTTACCCCGCTATGTTTCTAGTGGCGTCTCTGCCTCCAATATAAAGCCGACCCCTATACATTTGCTATCGGGGAGGGAGTGTAGCGGTGGAGTCAGGAGATGTTCTAGGGGGCGTCGGCGGGGGTGTGAAGGGCTTATACGTTCTGGTCTTAAGGGTGGAGGAGGGGGTTTATAGGATAGGCAGGCTGTACCATGGACGGCTGCCGGGAGGCTACTACGTGTACGTGGGGAGCGCCTGGGGGCCGGGCGGGTTGAAGGCTAGGATATCGCGTCATCTTAGGAGGGATAAGAAGCCTAGATGGCATATAGACTGGCTTACAGTGTCTAGCAGGGTCAGAGTAGTTGATGTATACGTCCTGCCGGGCTATAGGGATGAAGGCCGGCTGGCCAGTATCCTCTCCGAGGCCGGGGAGTGCCCTGTGAGGGGCTTCGGCAGCAGCGACGACCCGGGGAACGAGTGTCATCTCTTCTATCTGGGTAGTAGCAAGGAGGTGTTTGAAGATCTTATCGGGTCTATGGAGTGGAGGATTATAAGACTGGGATAGTATAGGCGGCCCTGGTATACGTGTTCTAGTTGAAACGCTTTTCTAGGACTAGGATTCGTTGCCTTGTTATAAAGCTTTTTGGGTTTTAATACCAATTATCTTAATACCGGGGCCGGGTATTAGCTGGGGGGTTCTAGGTGGGCTACATGTTATCTAAAGAGGAGAAGGAGCGTTTTCTAAGGGCTATAGAGGAGGATCGAGAGTTCAGGTACGCTATGATGGGCCTTCTTGGTATGAAGGAGCTGCTGGAGAGGCAGCAGAGGCTGGAGGAGCGGTTCGCCAAATTAGAGGAGAAGTTCGCCAAGCTGGAGGAAAGGCAGCAAAAGCTAGAGGAGCGGTTTGCCAGGCTAGAGGAGAGGCAGCA
>CAYVIZ010000043.1:4295-8298 GCA_964451715.1 uncultured Desulfurococcales archaeon
GCCAGGCTAGAGGAGGAGCAGAGGGAGACGAGGAGAATTCTCACAGTTATAGCTCATAGATTCGGTGTGATAAGCGAGGAGGCTTTCAGGCAGGGAATGAAGTTCGTCGTGGAGGATGCATTGGGTGCGGGTAGTGTTGAGAAATGGGTTTATAGGGACGATGAAGGAGTGGTTTACGGTTATCCCTCTATAGTAGAGGTGGATGTCCTTGTTAGGGACGGGACTCATATACTGGTTGAGGTGAAGTCGAGGGTTTCCAAGGGGGATGTATCCGAGCTTTATAGGATAGGCCTGCTCTATAAGAGGGTTACAGGCGTGGAGCCCAGGCTCCTTATAGTGGGTGGGTTCATAGATAGGGATGCATGGGATCTCGCAGGGAAGCTCGGCGTGGATTTGAAACCCATCATGACGGAGTGAGTTATCGGTATGGGCGGCACCTCTTCATGGACTGGCTTCACACTCGCCTGACTGGTTATATGTTGTTTGATGCCTGCCCAGTATGTCTTACTTGTGGTTTACTTCTATAACATATATAATTACCTGTGAATCCTCTATTATGCCACAGGGAGGGGTGCACATCCAGGTGGGAAGCGGCAAGAAGACGACTGTGAGGAGTCTTGTGAAGATGAAGGGGGAGAAGAAGATAGTCATGGTCACGGCCTACGACTACCCGAGCGCCCGGGCCGTGGATGAGGCTGGCGTTGATAGTATACTGGTGGGCGACAGCCTCGCCATGGTGGTTCACGGTATGAGAGACACGCATAATGTGCCCATAGAATTGATGGCCTACCACGTGGCTGCAGTGGCTAGGGCCGAGCCCCGCGCCCTGGTAGTGGGTGACATGCCGTTCATGAGCTACGAGGCGAGCATCCGGGATGCAGTGTTGAACGCGGGCAAACTAGTCTCCGCGGGGGCGGACTCCGTCAAGATAGAGGGCGGTGAGGAGTACAGTGACGTGGTTAGGGCACTTGTGAGGAGCGGTATACCTGTGATGGGGCATATAGGCCTCACACCGCAGAGGTACCTCGTCCTAGGCGGCTACAGGAGGATGGGGAGGAAACCCCTGGAGGCGGAGCAGATAATCCACGACGCCGAGGCATTGGTCGAGGCCGGGGTGTTCGCTATCGTCATAGAGCACACGAGCGCGGAGGTTGCTAGGAAGGTGACGGAGAAGGTTCCCGTGCCTACTATATGCATAGGAGCAGGCCCCTACTGCGACGGGCAGGTCCTAGTGCTCCACGACCTGCTGGGCTATACCCCCTTCCAGCCTCCCCCCTTCTCCAAGCAGTACGCCAACCTTTACAGCCTTGTTAGGGAGGCGGTGGAGAGGTACGCGGAGGAGGTTAGGAGGGGCGTGTTCCCCTCGGAGGAGCACTACTTCACGTGAGGTAAACCCATGTTGCGTGTTGAGCGGAGGCTCCTAGCCTTCTTCGTCTTCCTAGCCCTGGTGCCCGTGGCGGGCTACTATATAGTCTCATCCAAGGTGGTCGACGCGAAGGACGCTGCTGTCGGCGGAGCATTATGCTATACGGGGAACTCTACTCTCGTGCTCAATGTGAGCTTGACCGTTGACAACCCGTCCCTCATACCATACAGGGTTAAAGTGGAGCCTGTGCGCGCGTCGCTGGAGGGCCTCAACGCCTCCGCTAGCGGTGTGAGAGTCCTAGACGGCTACGCTGATGGTAGGAGTGCTACCCGCGTCCACATGGTCGTCCGCCTAGACTATAGTGGGGACTGCAGGGGCGTAGGCTATAAGTGGATCTCCGGTAATATGACGCTGAGGATAGTATTGGAGCCTGCTGTGCCCCCGGTGGACGTGTTCTCGAGGAAGGTTGTTATGTATGTTCCCGTGGGGACGTATGCGCGTATAGCATCCGGGTGAGCGGCTTCTTCCCCTCGGAGGGGTAAGTAATAATATCCCCTAGCCATATAGAGTAGGCATTGGTGTACGGGTATTGGCTAGCGGGAAGGCCGAGGAGAGGATAACCTATCCCTCCATAGTTGGGGATGTAAGGATAGGGCCGCCCTACCTCACCAAGTACGAGAAGGCCAGGATAATAGCGGCCAGGCTCTTCCAGCTATTCTACAACGCGCCCCCCCTGATAAAGCCCGAGAAGATAGGGGCACGTAACATGTACGAGATAGCTAGGGCCGAGGTTGAGAACGGCATACTGCCTGTCGCCGTCTACAGGAAGAGCCCGGAGGGTGCGCAGTCGATCCCCCTTAGAGTCCTCTTGAAGACCGGTGAAGAACTAGTTGGGAGAAGAAAGTAGCCTGGAAGCCTCTATAGTTAGGCCTGAATGCATCGAGGTCCTCGAGCATCGTATACCGGGCCTGGAGGTGGAGTCCGCCTCAGAGGGCCAGGTAACCCTTAAGTCCCCATACCCTGCCCTATTATCGAGAGGCGAGTGGGAGAGGCTTTACGGGGAACTGATAAGCCGCGGCTGCAAGCCCGTAATCAGGATATGGCGCGGCTATACCGTGGTTATGCTTTCCCTAGATAGGGAGGAGAAGGGTGGCGGCTTGTATAAGGGCCTTATACTAGCTCTCCTAACAATATTAACGCTCTACATGAGCGGGGCCTACCTGGCAGACTCCCTGCGGTCCTACAGCGCCGAGTCGCTGAGGGAGTCCCCTATACTGGTTCCCTGGCTCTACGTTATAGGCCTCCTAGGCCCCCTCCTGATACACGAGCTGGGCCACTGGAGTATGATGAGGCTATACAGGACGCCAAGCAGCCTCCCATATCTCATCCCTGCCCCGCCTCTACAGTGGGGGTTCCTGGGTACCTTCGGGGCAGTCATAAACATGAAGTGGATACCCCCCACTGTAGACTCGCTCGCCATTGTAGGCGTGATGGGGCCCCTCGCGGGCTTTATAGCGGCTATACCGGTAACCGTTTACGGGCTCATGATGAGCCCCGTGGTGCCCGCCTCCATGGTGCCTCCCGGGGGCTACCTGCAGGTGTACCCGCTTATATTCCTCTTCCTGGGGAGCAGGTTCCTCCCGAATCCGGGGGAGGATAGTGTAGTACTCCTCCACCCCCTGGCCTTCGCTGGGTACATAGTGTTCTTGGTCACGTTCCTCAACCTTATACCTATAGGCCAGCTCGACGGGGGCCACGTTATAAGGTCCTGCCTGGGAGATGAGGGGCATAGAAAGGTGAGTATGCTGTTCCTCGTGCTCCTCCTGGGCTTGAGTGTGGTGGAGAGCTTCCTCCTACTCTTCGCCTTCATAGCGTTCGGCCTATACCTGCTCTCCCGCGGCAGGCACCCGGGGCCCGCTACGCCGGTGGAGGATCTCAGTGTTAAGGGGCAGCTAGCTGTTATAGTATACTTCGTCTTGCTGTTCCTCACGTTCCCCCTGCCGCTGTTCTAGGAGGATTTCTTGAAAGAATTTTATGGTTTGAAGGAGGGCCGTGAGGAGGAAGTTTTACATTATCAAAAATGCGGGGATTTGTGTTAGGGCGCCCCTACCTCGCCGGTGTTGGCCGGGGCTCCCGGCAGCTCTGTGCTTGGCAGTGCTGGGAACTGGTCCTTCAGCTGCTGCTGTGCGACCAGCTGCGCCTCTGCCAGTATCTTCCTCGCCTCCTCGTTGACGGCCTCGTCTACCGGTAGGTCTATGAAGCCTGTCGTACTCGCTGCCAGCGCGTTGTGGAGCTCTTCTACTGTCTGCATTATGTCTATGTATGCGTCGGGCATCATGTTGGCCATGTGTGAGGCTATCATCTTTATGGCGCCCAGCGCTGGTGCTAGGTCCTTGTATGTCTCTCCCACGATTAACACGGTCTCGAGCCTGGTCTTGGCTCTTTCTAGTGCGAACCTTATTGTCATGACTCCTTTGGCGACCTTCCTTATCTCAGCGACCTCGCTGGCGTACATCTTGGCCTTAGCCATGTCTCCCTGCTTGTAAGACTCGACCACTTTCTCGAACAGCTGCTGGTCCCTTGCCTTGAGCTTGCTCAGCATGTAGTCCATCCTGGATATGTGTGTGCCCAGCTTGT
>CAYVIZ010000044.1:0-8227 GCA_964451715.1 uncultured Desulfurococcales archaeon
TCTACCCACACTCGTAACACTCGACGCGCTGCTCCACGGGCTAGGCGGGAAGTAGCGTACCAATTATTATCAGGCCGAGGCCCACCATGGCCATGAACACTATGAACTGGCCAGGACTCATGTCACCTATCCTCTTAAGGAACCTTACTGTGGCTAGGGCAGCTACACCGGCGAGTATAGCGCCTAGTATAGCGAAGCCAGCTAGCACCATATAGTAACCAATACCGTGAACACTGACCCCGAGAGAGCCGAAGGTCTGCACCGCGTATTGCAGTGTTGCAAGGCTCATAGGCTCTACACCTCTCAGCCTCTATATTAACACTGATGTAATGAAATCAGGTATACTTCGGTAATACCAAGGTAACACCAGAAGAGACGGTGGACTAGAACTATTTATAACGACTAGACAAGCGAGAATAAACCAGGGATGATGAGGGTTAAAAGCAGTAACCCCTAAAAAGGGGTATGAACGAGCCCAGAGGCCTGACCTTATAAAAAAGATAAGGTTTAGTGTTGTTGGTGAAACTCATGAATGAAATAGACGCGGAATCCCCGAGAACAATCATGTGAACCCTTGAAAGCATCCAAGCAAGGATTATTAAATATAAGACATGCCGAGGATTTGTTTCTGGGTAGGTGATTTCTATTGAGAGTATTGCTTATAAGTGATGTGCACGGGAATCTTGAAGCCCTCCAATCGGTGATGGAGTCTGCTGGTGATTGGGATGAGATCATAGTTTTAGGAGATCTTGCGGACTACGGCCCGGATCCTGGGGATGTGATAGACGAATTGCGTGGTGCTGGTGCTAGGATTATACGCGGGAACCATGATCACGCGGTGGCATACGGTGTAGACTGTAAATGTGGAGTTGCTACACATTGGCTAAGCGTTTGGTTTAGGGAAAATGTAACTATGAAGCTTCTGGATAGGAATGATAAGAAGTATCTTGCATCTCTCCCTGAGAGGCTGGAGGTTGACTTAGGCATGTTGGGGAGAGGTGTAGCGTTTCACGGGTCACCTTCAAGTCCTCTCTATGGTTACCTTTATCCATGGTTAAGGGATGAAGAGGCCTGTAGCATGCTTACGAGAGGTCTTAGGCTATACAAGAAGCCCCAGTGCAGGCTTAGCCACCAGTTGTACCTTGTAGGCCATACTCATCACCAGTTTACTAGGAGGGTTGAAGGCCGGCTTATAGTTAACCCGGGTAGTGTAGGTCAGCCTAGGGACATGGATCCTCGGGCTGCGTATGTTTTTATAGATACAGATAATGGAAGCATATGCTTTAGACGTGTTGATTATAATCGGGATAAGACTATAGGGAAGCTGGAGTCGCTGGGTGTGAGTGGCCCTTATCTCCGTGCTCTTAAACTGCTTTTAACAAGGGGGATAATACCGTCTAGGCCCGGTTAGAGTGTGAACTATTATACCCTAGCTCTTAACCTGTGAGCTAGGGTATAATATAATACTTATATGGAGCCTCTACGTAGTGTGGTTCTATAAGATATACAGCGGCTTAACGCTTTCACTAGGGGGTTATATAGTTGATGGGCTATAAGCTCTTCATACACCCAACATGTCCTGCTAGCAAGGAGTTAGTATTATCGCTTAAAGGGAGGAAACTACTGGACAGAATCCACGTGTTACTGCTGGATACACCTATACCAGTCAACTCCAGGGTTTTCCCTTGGTCTGTTCCTCTTCTAGTAGACAGGGAGGGATACCCAGTAGCTATGGATCCCATCAGCATAGAAGAGGTAGAAGCATACCTAAACGGAGAAAGCTACGAGGCCGGAGGAGACCTAGAGCTCCTAGAAAAGTCAATTCTCCACAGCACATATGCGAGTGCATTAACATTAACCCACCGCTCTATAAGGCTGCTAATACAGGAATCCTTCCTTTATCCTGCACTTCGATTGAAGATCCGTGGCATCAGGTTCGAGGAGGCGAAGACCATAATTGAGAATACCGCTGAGGTGTTCTATGAAAGAATAAAGGAGAAGATCGCCAGAGCCCTATCTATAGCCGTTGTTAGATACTACTATTATAGTGGAATCAGGAGTTGGGAAAGGATAGCCGCGGTAGAACGTGGAGACGTGGCCGCGGCGGTGTTGGCTATAGCTAGCATAGGCCGAGTAGGTTTTCCCGTCACTCCGGTGGAGCCTGATATGGTCGGCTTCATGGCAGGGTTCATAAGGAGGGGGGTGAAGGGGCTTCTGAGGAAGATTGAACGTGAGTATCGGGAAGTCTTGATGGACGACGAATACATTGGGTTGATAAAAGAGATTATAGGTTAGGGATTTTAGGATTGTAGTTCGCTTATGAGACCTGACAGGTATCTGTGGTGTTGTTCCTCGTTTTCAACTAGGCTTTCAGCTATTTTCTTGACGAGAGGATGATCAGCCTCTTCGGAAAGCTTCTTATAAGTCTCTATCATGTCCTTCTCTATGCTCAGATGCATCTCGGCAAACCTCTTCAAAAGTATTCTGGCTTCGCTACTCATAGTATCCGAGGTAACCCCCCTCTCTCCTAGAGAGGAGAAGCTTTGATCTATCTTCTCAAGCTCCTTAAACGCGCGCATTAACCCTTCAATAACGTGTTTATGTATAATTGTCTCTACAGCTATCTTCTTAATAGACTCTTCAAGCTTAGGATCCTTATATCCTAGTGAGCGAAGTCTAGATAGGCCGAATAAATAGTTATAAGCCGCCTGTGACTCGATCTCAGCTGCCTTGCTTACTATATTGTAAACTGGTTCCATAGAAAAACACCTCTACATATCATTAAAAACATGATAAACCAGAGTAAATAAGTTTTTATCGTAATTTGATGGTTACAGGTCTAGGAAAGCTTGCTTTCACAGTTTAACAACCGAAGCCATGGCCTTCTAGAATTAGTAAATTGCATAGTCAACCAGCCTTTGAGTTTTGACTATTTTCTTCAAACCCAAACTATATATAGTCTTAAAGGAATCGATGAGTGTCATTAAGGTATCAGCTATCCCGGTTTCAGGCTGAGATACAAACTAGGGGGAATGTTATTTTGAATTGGAACATAAATTCTAGGCTGTTGTTTTCTGCTTTAATCATACTAGCAATTATAGGTGAGGTCTCTCTACCAGTTGTCTCAGCCCTCTCCAGCGGGCTCGGGCCAGCCTTTAATAGCGTGGAGAAGATACCCGTAGTAAAGCCTAGTCGTGATTATCTACCGGCCAATTATACTCATGCATTGAACTTTATCTTCAAGTTCACCGATGCCCCGGAGAATCAGCAGAGGGAAAACGGTATAGCGACAACTTTACTTCACGACAATATTGTTAGGGTTTACGCCTACAACTCTTACAATAACAGACTGGCTATAGCTGACGTTGACTTGGTTACGCTTGAGAGGAGAGTTAAGTGGAGGTTGCTCCAATACTTTGAGATACCAAGCAAAACGTCCCCGTATATCACGGTTGAAGGGAAGAGTTATCCTGTCGTAACATATTTCCAGGGTTCAAAACCGTTAATACTGGGATCCCATGATACTGGCCAGGAAACTGTTTTGGTGTCATACCTGTATAGGAAGTTTGTACCGGCAATAGAGTTTTACCATGGCAGCTATCGTCAAGGGTACCGCGGCGTGGGACCCTTAGTTATAACAGTTCTCAATAAAAGAGATGCTGAAACTTATCTCTTGGATCTAGGCGCTAGAGACTCTAGGATGCGGACCTCTACTGGAGTAATGAATATGTTTCCACCAGGAGAAAGAGCAGCGCTTCATACTAGTATAAAGTTTATAGACGGCAGGCTACAGGTTGCTCAGGCGACTCTCGAGAGACCCGGCTTCCCTGTAATGGGATGGTTAGACTATGTAAACCTGACCACTATGGGTACACGCGACCGTAGCTTTATAGAAACGCCTGGAGCCATTATAGCCTCCATAGACCTCTCAGGGATGAACGTTATAAACGCATCTTTCATACACGCGGATGGATATAATGTAACAGCAAAGGCTATACCCACAAGTGACGGCGGGTTCCTAGCGCTTCTAGCAGCCGAGAAATCAGTATTAATAATCAAGATAGGTAGCAACTTCAGTATCGAGTGGTCAACTGAGGTGGATCTAAATGCTCCACTCGTTCCCTATATGAAGAGCAGGGGCATACAACCTGTCTACCAGGCAGCCTTCAGGATAGCGGAAGCAGGGAACGGTTATGCCGTTCTCCTCCCGATGGATGGAAAGCCACTGCTAGTCTTCCTAGACTTCGAGGGTACTATCAAGTGGTCTGCCTATCTTAATACGACGAAAATAGGCAACTTCGTTAACGCCCATCTCTCCGCATCTAACAACATGATCTACGTTACATGGCATACAGGGCCACCGCCTGGCTCCCATACATCTAATGGAATCGCACTAGTGACCCTAGTATCGACAAGTGGGAAAGTCATAGGCTTCTATAGTAGTAACTCACATGTAGAAGCTTATGAAGACCTCTTCGCCGAGGTCCACGGGGAGCTAGGCAATGGCACTACAATACTTTGCAGGCCGGAGGGCTATAGGTGGAGCAGGGTTCCAGGCTATATAGATGCCGCATATCTTATGGAGGACTATGAAACCATGGATCTCGGAGGACCCGGCAACCCGTTCACAAGGTTTATGAGCAATGAGGAGGGTCTAGCAGAAGGCATAGGATGGAACGTCTCTACAACAGGTATGCCCTGGGTTAATGCAACTTATGGCTACACCAATATAACACTGGAATACTACTCTAAGGTCGTCTTTACAAGGACGGGAGGCTCCGTCAAGGCGGATAACCTGGAGATACGTGCCACCCGAATAGCGACGGTAATCGAGGACCCTAATACAGTATGGTTCCTCCCCTCCTTCTATTATCCCATCGCTATACTGCCCGAGGAGGTCGACTTCGGCCAGGTTCACGTGGGGGAGGAGAAAGCAGTCGACCTAGAAATGATCTGGCTTACCCAAATACCCGAAACAGCGGAGAGTATATCCTATCACAACCCGGCATCCGAAAACCCCGATTTCCGTGTAGATAAACCCATATGGGTTGCATTGGGCGGTATCAAAAACCCGGATATAGACGTTGGTAAACGGGTAAGAGTAAGATTATACTTTAAGCCGAGTAAACCAGGCATGGCTACATCGACATACGGTATCGCGCAGGGGCCTAGAGGGCTATACGTGTGGAGCCCCATATCATTCAACTATCCAAGACAAACAATACCCCTCAGAGGCTTCGGCGTCGCAGAGAACCAGTCTATAAAGACGGGCTGGTTCCCGGCTACTCTAGGCTTGTCTGCAGCATCATACTCTATGCCAGGCCATATACTACCGGGCCAGCCCTACAGGGAGTCGGTATATATAACAAACGTTGGTAACGGCGAAATGGTGTTCCTAGAGGGTGTAATGGTTCTTCCCGGCAGCAAGGTGCTCAAGGTAGAAGGAGCCGACATGGTCATAGGAATCCCTGGAGAACCATTGGATCCGTTCTTTGTGGTTGCGGTTAAGCTCAAGCCGCTAGAGACAAGGCGCCTCGACATATACATGAAGCTGAACGCCGAGATAGCAGATCCACAGAGCCCGCTGCACCTGCTGTCGAGACGCTCATTCAGGCATGGAGTCATCGTCGGCGAAGTAGCGTCTTTGCCACAGTACTTATGGAATAGCATAGTTGCCAAGTACAAAGGCAAGGAATACCTGGCTGTAGACGAGGCTATGAAGGCTAGTAAGGCCTACATAGAAGACCAGTTGATCTCATTCTTCACCAGTAGAAGCATAGATGAAGCCGGATCCCTCCTAGATAGACTAAACATGGAGAACCCCGTCCTCTTCGACTATATAAAATACCTAGTACTAACAGGCACACTACTCACCGACAACTGGATGTTCAGGGACAACGACACAGCAAAGATTTACCCATCCAACACTACAGACGACAAGGTAAGCGTCCCCGTGACACAGGTGATTGTCAAGGATAACACAACGCTTGAGATGATCCCTGTAGTATCAGAGGACGAGTCAAGCTCTGACGCGGTCCGCTTTGCATCTCCTAAACTCCAATTAGCAGCTGAGAACTCTTGGAACCCTAGCTTCATGTGGTATGTAAGAGAATTCTTCAAGCCCAGCGAGTTCACCGAGACAGCTATGCAAGGCCTTATAGGCTTAGGTAAAGGCACGATAGAGACTGTTTCCCTCGGCTTCATACAGATGGAGGCTGAAAACGACTATCAAGCAGCAGGTAAGATAGTTGGTGTCGTGGCAGCAAATGTTGAGATGATCCTCGCAGAACCCCTTATGGGTGCTAAGCTTGAACAGCTAGGAACAGCAGCCTTTAGTGCTGCAAGTAAGACACTTCAAGGTATCGCAGAATCCGGCTCAAGGCTGGCCTTCCTATACAAGATGGAAGGAAAATTCAAGACTCTAGCGGGACTAGAGAGAATTGTTATGACTACGGAAGAAGGCGAGGTCTGGGGGACCATTTTCAAGTGGAGCTTCAATGAAAACTTCGCTGAGCAGGGATGGTATCTAGGTATAGGATATATTAGAAATGAAGTGGTTAATATCAACGGAAAGTTGATAGCAAAGACTTTCTTCCACTATTATCCTAGAGCCGGAAAAGTTGCAGTATACATGTTCGGAAAAATTAGAGACGTACCGCTCAGACAGTTTTACCGGTTAGGTGTTTTACTTAGGATGAAAAACATGCTTTCGAGGGAGGGATTCTTCGGCCCTCTAGGACGTGAGATGCTTGAATCCCTTAGTGACCCGAGGATGCTTGCATTAGGGGGTCTAGCCCTCACACCTCCCCTATGGCAATGGCTATGGATAACCGGGCTAGCAGAGAACTTAGGTATTGTCTCGTTCAGTGCTGACCCCAACTATGCAGAGATAACACCCTCACCCTTCATATCTGACAAGACTAAGGAAGCCTATGCAAAAATACATTTCGAGAACCTGCCCAATGCTACTGCACCAGCATACAATATAACAGTCAAGATCCACCTCGAGGGACCGGTTAACGCTTCAACATTAAGGCTCTGGGATGCCAGTCACCCAGAGACTATGGAGAACTACAACATAACGCATGAAAACGGGGAGATAGTTATTACAGTCAGATTTACCAATATAACGCTACCTCCAAACAAGGAGCCACCCGAGGGCGAGGGATGGCTTGCCGTGAAGTTCATGCTTAACAATGACGCGGAGCCCGGAGACAGAGTAAAGGTTTATGCTGACGTCTACTTCGACTATAATCCTCCCGTCAGGACAAACACCGCGGAGTCTATCTACGACCCAGAGCCTCCGAGAACATCGTTCACAGCAAACACTAGGCCCGGAGGCCTAACACTGTCCCCGACATGTTCCGACGCTGTCTCCGGGTGTAACATCACCATGCTCATGATAACAGGCCTACAAGGATCTTCATATGGTCCGTTCACAGTAAACACTAGCACCTCTATAGACATACCCTTACAACCTGGCATATACATGATAACACTCATATCACGAGATAACGCTGGCAATATAGCCGAATACACGGCCAACATAACAGTTCCGGAGAACCCTGAGAAGGAGTCAACCCTAACCACAACCTCAGAAACCACTACTAGTCGCTTCACTAGTCCGAGTATAACACCCAAAGAGGAAAGCCATGGCAACACGTATCTTTTAACTGCCATACTAGCCGCCATCATAGCAGTAGTAATACTGTTGTACACGCGTAAGCATAAACCATGACTTTTAATTTTTAATATTCAATTCTATATTCTGAGATATTCCTTTTATCATTAATATTAACCTCTATTATAAACGCCTTGAAGAATCGAAGAAGTGTAGAAACGACCTTGATGCGTGATTACATCGAGGGCTTCTGTGGAGTTTTCAGCTCATTTAGCGGATACCCTCTGTCTCCTAGGCATCATGGATTCAGGGGTAGTGTTTGAGGATTTGAGGAGGGTGTCGAGATTAGTTTTCCAAGCTTGTGTGACGCCCGTGGCTACAATTACTCGATGTCGTCTAGGCTTGCCGTCCTTATGATTCCATCCGCGGCTTGAGAAAGCTTTCGGTCTTCTGTTACGAGTGTTAGATTGTGTTTCTTGGCTAGCGCTATGTATGATGCATCATAGACTGTTAACCCATTTGAGGCTGCTATCCGGAGGATATCGTGTTCTAGGCCGTTGGGCTCTAGTATTACCATGTTTCGGATCAGCTCTGTGAAGACGCTGG
>CAYVIZ010000045.1:0-6889 GCA_964451715.1 uncultured Desulfurococcales archaeon
GGTTCGCTGTAGCAGCGTCGATCGATACGACCTCCATAACCTGTTTAATCCTGTTCAAAACATTTATAGGCCATGCATCCCTTAGGTACACGATAAACATGTGGCCTACACCGGCACGCAGGCAGTTCTCAGCAGCCAGCTTCTCTAACTCCGGGTCATTGCCCTCATGCCTTACAAGCCTCTCCTGGCTAGCCTCGCAGAAACCGATGCCAAAACGTATTGAGGGACATGAAGTTACCAGAGCCTCATATAGATCCTCTACACTCTTAATAAAATGGGTTCTGCCCACTATAACGTTAAGTCCTTCAGGGACATCTAGAGGAATAACCTTCAACTCCAAAACATGAATCCCCTCCACTCCCAGAGATTCCCCATATTCTTATTCGGTTTAAACGCCTAAAACCCTTCCTCTCTGAAGAAAGACTAGAGAAAACCGTGGCCAAAGCGAGACATAAGTTTTAAAAAAAGTGAATTTTCAGGGTTATCCTACATGCACCACTAGTGTTACATATGCTATAGAAGGCTGATAGTACATTAGCTCGTACTCTCCTCCTTCGATAAAGCCCCACAGTACAGAAGGTTCTTCACCGTATATGGGTATTAAGACTAGGAAGGTTCCATGAGCGTCCTCAGACGCGGTTATATGCGACTTTATCCACATAACCCTTGTTGTGGATAATGGCCTCTGCTCTATGCTGACGTTTATACTACCCGTGGAGCCACTCATGGGTACTACTATGACGCTCTCAGGATCGATCCATGTGCTACCCATGTCTGCAGTGTAGAAGAAGTGGTTTCTCGATACACTACTACCGGGATGTACTCTCACTATATTGCTTGTCAACTGGCGTATAGATTTTACTGTTACAACAGGCTTATCGAATCCATTGTCACTGAATACCTGGTGGACTACTATCCAGTATAGTAGATAGTTCCCATTGTAGTTGTCTAGTGCAACAGGGCCTACTGGTGCTATGACACGGGCCTCTGTTGGGGATGGATAATCGAAGTATCCGTAAACAGCACTTGACCCGCCATAGTATATTGAGATCTTGCCGGCCAGCACGGATGCATCAATCCACTCTGGTATGCCGCCATAGAACGCTGATGCGAGGAAGTTGAACCCTGAGCCTATTACTCCAACGTCAAAACTGCTAGTCGGGTTACTCCATTTTACTGATACTTCGATGGCTCCTATACGGTTTAGCCTGTTATCTATTAGTATTGGGAATGTCCTCCAGTCGCCTACCTCAGGCCTCCAAGACTGGTCAAGTGCACCAGTATATTGATAGTTGTCATAGTAGGTGTACTGTGTGGATGGACCTAGTGTGACTTGTCCAAAGCCAAGCACTGCTGGCACAGCCACACTTATAGGAACCAGTGACACGGTGTCCCCGTCAGTTATACGTAGATATCCTTCATATACCCCCGGTCTAGCTGATCTAGGGATTACAGCCTTTACCTGCACCTCTCCAGGAACGCTAACAGTAGGTGACACGCGTATCCAGGGCCATCTAATGAAGTTGTACGTCTCCATCACACCGTTTATTTTCACAATATCCTGCTGTCCTCCATAGTAGCCGTTCTGGAAAACTCTAAGATCTACTACAGGCGCATGAATGGCTTGGGAAGCATCTATACCGTAGCCTGATAGGAAGTTGAGTATTTCCTCTCTAGTCTTCTGGTAGGCGGCAAGCGGATAACCCATCTGTATCTGTAAAGTATTACCTACACGTATATCATACTGCATTCTACCAGTTTCATAGGGCTCCACATGGTTGTCTCCATCCCAGTCTACCCAGTAGCTGTATTCTGCACCCATCATGAACACTGAGTTGTAATAGCCGTTTCTGCCTTCAGGATCCATCACGTTATAGGGGTATGATATCACTATCTTTAGATTGTCGCCTTTTATGTACTTGGCTAGAATAGGGTTAATGGCGAGCAGCAGCCTTGATCCCGGAGGTAGCTTTGATAGATCAACATAGAGCCCTCCTCTACTCTTCCACGCGTATGGTTTACCGAATGGGACAAAACCCTCTCCTGGTATGTATATAGTTGATTTCCTGCTATCTATGAATAGCCATAAAGGTAGTTTCCTCACCCTCTTCAAGTAGACGGGCTCTATTTTCACGTTCTTAGAGGCGTTACCGAAGCTTGACAGGCTTAAGGTCATTGTTTTACTCGATCCGGGCTTCACTACTCCATAGTATAGGGCAGTATCCGCTGTATGCTGGTACAATGCATCTATAGTACTCGTGTCCAACCCGGTTATAGCAGACATTGTTTCATCCACAAGCTTAGCCATATTGGCCATAGAGTCGTGGCTATAGGCTAGTACGCCTTTTCCGGATTCTATCATTTCTATAGCCTTTGTAAGGTTGACATGACCGCTTCCCTGAGAGAACGGGTCATATCCCAGATCTGAAGCGCTACTCTTCAACACTGCCTTTATGAAGGAAACCTGCTCCATTGGTGTTGTAAAGTTGTACAGGCTGTTGTCTCTTAGTGCCTGTATTATAACTGCAACCGCGCCGGCAGTCATAGGTGTTGCCTCGCTTGTACCTCCAAACAACTCCACGTTATAGAGGCCGTCTCCTAACCCGTCTATGACCCTGCCTACACTATATTCGAAGCTGCCTATATTAACCACATCGGGCTTCGGGTAACCGAACTCTGTGGGGCCACGGTCACTCCAGCTCACAACCTGTCCATAGGCACCCGGCATATAATTATATACTGGCCTGTAATAGAATAGGGTTGATGCACCTACAGTTATTACTCCCGCGGCTGCACCCGGTATGGTGACACTGCCGAATCCTGGTCCCCCGTTGCCTGCAGCATGGACTATAACTGTTCCAGTAGTCATCGCTATAAAAGTCTCGAATAATGATACGACGTCAGCATCTGAAGCGAAGCCCGTTAATAGTAGGTAGCTGTTGCCCCAGCTATTACTGATAACGTCTACCTTATGGTCACCCGTGTATACCCATGTAAATGTCTCTGGATCATAGAGATCCCAGCCTGACAGGTAAAGTTGTGCTATTACAACGTCGCCCATCCACAGACCCGGGGCTCCACCCACCTTAGCTCCTGGTGCTATGCCTTTAATGTGTAGCATTGCAGGAGAGCCGAAGGGTCCTCTCGTAGGCCGGGCTACCTGTCCTCTGCTCGCTATGACGTGTGCACAGTTTGTTCCGTGGCCATGGAAGTCAAAGACCAAGTCGAACCATTGACCATAGAATGAGTCTATTCCAGGGAGTATATACCCAGAGTATTCTGCATCATTTAGCCATCCAAGGTCAGAGGCTCCAGCAAGCACTCCGTATGCATCGTTGAAAGCCTGTGAAAGAGCACCAAGGCTCAGATCGTTGACTCCGTCTCCGTTGAAGTCCCTTGCAGCTATCTCGTTCCCATATGTTATCTGGGGCTCATCAGCGAAGCTGTAATCGAGCAGGCTCGAGTTGGGGGAGGAGGCAAGGCCCGTTTGATTGAGTGCATCCATTAGCATATAGTAGGTTGTTGAAAGGTCAATGTATACGCTATCATAGTATCCGTCTGCATTGGTATCAGCTATTATAGATGGCGCCAGTATCCATATGAATATGTTGCCCACATAGATGTTCTCTGATATGAGGCCAAAATATACGTCAGTCTGGTTTAAGTCAATGCTACTCGGAACAGTGAATGTCATATTTGACACATTTATCATACTTAACCCGAATGACCATGTATTGAAATCAACAACCAGTACTAGTGACTCGTTTGTTAGGTAGAATCCCCCATCCCAGGGATCGAAATACAGGACACCGCTTATGTTACCTTCTTCCGTCTCGAAGGTGAGTGGTTTTACCCTTATTGCGGTATCATTTACGGGTTCTCCGGGATTCAAGGTTAGCGCGAATCCCATTTGGTCGGCATCGAAGAGCAGTGGTAGTCCATAGTTGTCCCTAGCTAATGCCTGTAACCCGAGGTCGGACTCGCCCATGTCTATGCCGGTGTCTACTACTGCTACCTTTACTCCTGTACCGTTATACCCGTGGCTCCACGCGTATTCTGCTCCAGTAACCTGTGGAGCGCCATACTGAATATAGCCTCCACCGTTCTCTGAAGCTGGTAACTGTGGATTATTTAGCGGTGTGTCCCAGCTCCTAGGAGGATCTACTGATATGGAATTCTGTAGACTTATAGAGAGAACGTTGGGGTTCAACGCCAGCTCTTTTACTTGATCCTTTGTCACCCATGCTAGTAGTATTCCTCCATTATTGTCTGTAAAGCCGGAGTATACTGTTGAGTGTTGCTTTATGAAGCTGAGAACACTGCTTCCTCCTTTGTATAGTATCATTACTCTGGCCTTACCCTTTACAGGGTTAAAAACCTCCTTGGCTACATTGTCCTTGAACTGGTTAATCTTTAATGCGGAATCCTCTTTTAAGAAGGGGAGCCTAGTAGCGGGGTTGTAAGCCTCGTCTGAGAGTAGTCTCTTGTCGATTTTTTTCATCCATGCATTATTCTTCATAATATGAGGCGATGGTGAAGCTGCTAGGGAGGGAGTCGAGCCCAGGACTACTAGGAGAACTAGAAGTAAGGCTATTAATGCTGTTTTCTTCATTTCTCCCACACCTATTTAGATCTGTGACTATTGTTTCAGTAAATGGAAGATATGCGAAAGGAAGTTTAAAGGTTTTACCTAATTGTCTGAAAGGGTTGCACTAGGTATATTATATGTAAAACGAGCGGAGAGTTATACCCTAGCTTCTTTTGGTGATAGCCTCCTTTAAATTCCACCCTAAAATTATTTTCCCGGGGGAAGATTAAACTTTAAGAAACCAGTATGCACCAGTTATCCCGGGAGAGGTGTAGGCAGGTGGTAGATGATTTCATAGTGGGAAGGCACGTATACGGTAATATGTATGGCGTTGACAAGGAGAAGCTATGGGATGAGGAGTTCATAAAGAAGCTTGTTCTAGGAGCGGTTAGAGCTTCCAATGCAACGCTACACGAGTTGAAGTCTTGGAAGATAGAGGGAGAGAAAGGGGGTATAAGTGTTATAGCACTGGTCTTGGAGAGCCATATAAGCATTCATACATGGCCCGAGTACAGGTATGCCACTGTAGACGTTTACACATGTGGGGAAGAAGCAGACCCTTGGAAAGGGTTTAATTACATACTTGAGAAGCTGAATCCTAAGTTCTATACGGTACACTATTCTGACAGGAGTAGTTTGCCTCCAGAAGCTGCTAGGGCTTTATCCGAGGAAAAAGAATAGTAACATAATGTCTGGATTTTTTATATACCTCCTATTCTTTTCGAGAACTCGAACACTGTAAGCCCTACTATCTTGCTATCCTTTATTCTAATCACTATATCGTTGTCCGTCAATATGCTCTCATCAGCTTCTTCGAGCTCGTATCCAAAGTTTATGTATAGTATATCGTTCTGTCTGTCATACTCGAACCATATCCTCTCTAAATCAGCTATAGGGAGGCTCCTTGTCTGGGATTCGTTGTTATCCGCCGGCGGTTCATTGGAAGCCAGGCTTCTTCACCCCTACTACATCCTTGTTTACCA
This sequence comes from uncultured Desulfurococcales archaeon, assembly GCA_964451715.1. GTDB lineage: Archaea > Thermoproteota > Thermoprotei_A > Sulfolobales > Acidilobaceae > Tiamatella. The sequence goes on from CAYVIZ010000045.1 coordinate 5,572, forward strand.
GTGTTGGCGGTATCTTTCCTTCTAGGAATGCCTTAAGGTTTTCTGCGACTAGGAGGGCCATGCGTGTCCTCGTCTTATGTGTGGCGCTCCCAATGTGTGGTGCCAGTACAACGTTATCCAGCTTTGTGAGAGGATGACCCTCGGGGAGTGGCTCCTCCTCAAACACGTCTAGGCCGGCTCCGGCTATCCATTTCTCAGTAAGGGCCCTAACCAGTGCGTCAGTGTCCACGACTTTGCCTCTGCTCGTGTTCACCAGTATGGCAGTAGGCTTCATCAGTCTGAGCTCATGCTCCCCTATGAGGTGATATGTCTCTTTGGTGAGGGGTGTATGTATGCTTACAACATCGCTTTCCTTTAACAGTGTTTCTAGATCCACGTAGGTAGCGCATAGCTCTCGTTCAACCTCTTCTGGAAGCCTATACTTGTCGTAATACAATACTCTCATATCGAATCCTCTAGCCCTCTTAGCCACGGCTCTTCCTATGCGGCCCATTCCTATGATTCCTATAGTAGCCCCATGAACTTCTAGTCCAAGCATCATGAGGGGGTGCCATCCTGTTCCTGTTCTACTCCACTCTCCTGTTCTTACAAACTTGTCCGCCTCCACTATGCGTCTCGCGGTAGCGAGTATGAGAGCCCAAGTGAGGTCAGCCGTAGCGTCGGTAAGTACACCAGGTGTATTTGTAACATAGACACCGTGCTTTGTCGCGCATTCTATATCTATGTTATCATAGCCAACAGCGTACTGGCTTATTATCCTCAACCTGCTAGATGCGCCTTCACGTATTAGGTCACAGTCAACCTTATCAGTGAGCAAGGTAACCAGTGCATCTACCTCCCTAGCCTTTTTCCTTAGGACCTCGTAGGGGGGAGCAGTGTATTCAGGCCATACCTCGGCTTCGAAGAACTCTTTTATAGCACGGATACCCTCTTCTGGGAGTTCTCTCGTTATAAACACTTTCGGCTTCAAGGCATCAAGTCAACCTCCTCTACTCCTAGCTGTTTACATGTATATCGTTTATGCATCGAGTGTTATTAATACCCATCTATTCACCTATAACCCGATGAGGTGGTTGTAGATGACGGGAGCCTGTATAGATATAGTAAAACAGTTTATATCAACTAATAAGAGGGGAAGCATACTTCTGAGGATAGTTGTTCATCCCTCCTCGCGTATGAGTGGAGTCAAGATAGAGGATGATGGAGTCCATGTTCATCTTGAATCCCCACCGGAGGGCGGAAAGGCTAATAGCGAGCTTGTCAAGATGTTCAGAAGAAAATACTCTCTGAGAGTCAGTATATATTCTGGAGTGAAATC
>CAYVIZ010000045.1:6989-8178 GCA_964451715.1 uncultured Desulfurococcales archaeon
TTAATAGAATTGAATTAAGGAACGGTTACCTCAACATAAGGCTCAACGAGGTAGAACTATCGAGGCTCTACTTCGAACTACTCAGGGAAAACGGTGTATCCATGCCGCCCACCCGTAAACCATTAACCATTGTAGTAGAACACACAAGCGCTAACCCAGTCCACCCCCTACACATGGGACACGCCCGCAACTCTAGCCTAGGAGATACATTGTCACGACTGCTTAGATCGAGGGGTCACAGGGTTAACAGGCGTTTCTACATAGATGACGTGGGCCGCCAAGTGGCAGTTGCGGCTTTAGGTATAAGCCTACTAGGCAAGGATTTAAAAGACCTATCTAGGATTCATGGGCTGAAGCCGGACTGGATGATAGGGTACATCTACAGTATCACACACCTCCTCCTGGATATACATAGCTTAACCCAGGAGATAGAATCAACGAGCAACCCTGAAGAGGTGAAGGAGCTCATAAACAAGAGAGACGGCCTACTAGCCGACCTAGCCAAGGTTCTAGAGTCGGCACCCAAGGAGTTGGGCGACTCTCTCCTAGAAGGTTTCCAGAGGCTTAAAGAAAGTAGGGATCCAGAGGAGGAGCTTAAGCGGATAATGAGAACATATGAGATGAAAACTGACGAAAAGATAGTACACCTGGTAAGGGAAAGCGTGGAAGCAAGCCTAGAAGGGTTCAGGGAGACACTGGAGCGGCTTGGAGTAGAATTCGATAACTGGGACTGGGAGAGCGACATGGTTTGGAGCGGCTTGGTGAGAGAGGTTCTCGAGAAGGCTAGGAGAAGCCCTTTCCTAGTAAACTACAAGGACACGGAGGCGCTTGATCTCTCGGAGGCTGCTTCAATAGATGAGGTTAGACAGAGGCTCCAGATACCCAAGGGATTCGACGTGCCTCCCCTGATTCTAGTTAGGAGTGACGGGACAACGCTCTATACGACCCGTGACATGGCTTATACAGTATATAAGTACAGGGCTACTGGTGCAGATAAGGTCATCAACGTTATAGGAGCAGATCAGAAACTTCCACAGATACAAATACGATTGGCGTTATATGCTCTAGGATACAAGAAGGAGGCTCTAGAGACTATTCACTATGCATACGAAATAGTAAGGCTTCCAGGAGCCCGCATGTCGGGCCGTAAAGGCCGCTTGCTAGGGCTTGACACCGTGTTAGAGGAAAC
>CAYVIZ010000046.1:0-2507 GCA_964451715.1 uncultured Desulfurococcales archaeon
AGAGTATACAGGGGGTCAAGGGATGCTGAGGGATCCTGGAATACGTATGATATCTCTGAACCCCTTATCTTACGGAGCTCCTCCTCGCTGAGGCCCAGCAAGTCTACTGGCTCCCCGTTGAGCCCGTAGTATATTACTCTCCCCTTCTCTATCCTCCCCGGGGGACGTATAAGCCCGGTGAGAGCCTTGGCCGTGACGGATTTCCCGCAGCCAGTCTCTCCGACGAGGCAGTATGTTTCTCCACGGCATATCTTGAAGCTTACACCATCTATAGCTTTTACTACACCAGCATAGGTGTAGAAGTTTATGTATAAGTCCCTCGCCTCTATCAAAGGTTTACAATCTCTTTCCCCGCTCACTGTCCTGCACCTCCGCCAGCAGCGGGCTTCTTCTTCACCTTGAACTCTATGCTTCTACGCGTCTTGGGATCCAACACGTCTCTTAAGGTGTCCCCTATAAGGTTGAAGCCTAGAACCGCGAGCAGTATGGCTAGTCCGGGGAAGAACACTAGCCACCACGCGTTGGGGAAATAGGCCGAGCCATCGTATATTATTCTACCCCAGTCGGCTATAGGCGGTACGGCTCCCACGCCTAGGAAGCTCAGTCCTGCCTCTGTCAGTATGACTCCTCCAAAGTCGAGTGTTATATACACAAGTATAGGGCCGAGTATGTTAGGGAATATGTGCCTAAGGAGTATCCACCTAGTAGGTATACCCAGGGCCCTCGCCGCCTCAACGTAAAGGTTCTCCCTCGCCCCGAGGGTCATCCCCCTCACCAGCCTTGCATAGCCCGGCCACCATACAAGCCAGAGGGCCACAATAACGCTGACCAAGTAAGACATTGCACCGACGTGCTGTGGCTGCAGAGCGAACAGCTTTAGGAGAATCGATGCAACCGTCTTATGGGAGGATAGAAAGCCTGAGATCCTGGTAGGGAGTACTGCTGAGAAGGCTATTGCCAGTATAAGCCCGGGGAATGATAGGAACATATCGGTTATCCTCATTATAAGCTCGTCTACCTTCCCCCCATAGTAGCCTGAGACTAGCCCTATTATTATACCTATCCAAGGACCTATTGCCATGACGAGTATCGACACTACGAAGCTGGTTCTAGCACCGTAGAGGAGCCTGCTCCATAGATCCCTGCCATAGTCGTCTCCACCTAGGAGGAGGGTGTGATTGCCTGGTGTAAGCCCGAACTTTGTGGCGAGCAGGCTGTTGGGTATACTGATTACCGTACGTGGAGGTGCCAGGTATGAGTTCTTGTCGAAGAACTGGAGCGGTATATCATACCTGAAGGGGGCGAGGTATGGGCCTGCAAGTGCGACTATAACATATGCGATGACGAGCACAAGGCCTATTATGCCTGGGATAGACCTGTTGAACGCGTAGAACATCAATTTCCACTCGTCTATCCTGCTCTTGTTCCTCTCCCTCCATCCGGGCCTGATTTTCTCGGCTATAGCTGAGAAACCATCGATCATCTTGTCTGAAAGCTTGTCTAGGAGCTTCTTCTCGTACACCTCGTCTATGCTGCCCAACACTATGCACCTCAGCCGCGAATCAGTACCTAACTCTGGGATCTATGAATGCGTAGAGTATATCGACTATCAGGTTGACGGTCATATAGACTAGTGCCACGAAGAAAACCGATCCCACTAAAGCTAGGTAGTCGAAGTTGTGTATTGCCTGAAGCATATACCTTCCCAGGCCGGGCAGGCCGAATACTGTCTCGGTTATAGGTGCCCCACCTAGGAGGCCGCCGAACATTAGGCCCAACACGGTAACAACCGGTATCAGCGCGTTCTTCAGCACGTGCCTGTAGAGCCTCATCCTGCTGAAGCCTCTTGCCTCGGCGTACTCTACGAAGTCGGAGCTCATGCTGTCGAGGAATGAGTTCCTGACTATCCTAGCTACGACTCCTATACCGGCGAAGCCTAGAACGAAGCCTGGCAGTGTGTATCTTGCAAGTATCTGTGATAATGTGTGGAAGTCTAGTTTTATTGTTGCGTCTATGAGTGGTATACCTGTTATGCTGTAGGGTGGAGTGGGGGTTCCTGCAAGCGTTATCCACCCCAGCTTGGTGAAGAAGAGGAAGATAAGCAGGTAGGCTATCCAGAATATGGGTGTAGAGACTCCTGTAAGTGCTAGTATTCTCACTATGGTATCTATCCAGCTGTCCCTTCTTAATGCTGCGAGTATTCCTAGAGGTATTCCTATGAGAACTATGAAAGTGAACCCAATCAGTGTTAGCTGGAAGGTTACAGGGAAGTATCTCTCAAGATCGTACCATATGTAATGATGTGTTACCGGGCTGACCATCTCGTTCTTGAAGAGCTTAGTCATGATGAAATAGTATTGGACGAGAATGTTATCGTTGAGGTGATACTCTTGTTTTATCCTCTCAACGACCTCAGGCCTCGCCTTCTCCCCTCCAGCCCATAGCTGGGCGGGGTTAGCGGGTATCACGGCGGCTATGAGGAAAACAATAAACGTGACGCCTATCAG
>CAYVIZ010000046.1:2607-7812 GCA_964451715.1 uncultured Desulfurococcales archaeon
GCCTGCTCTACACTGTTGTACATGCCGTAGTCGAGCACGCTAAACTTTGTGCCGCCATAGAATAGTGGGCCGGCATAGTTGTCTGGGTCAAGGTAGTCTGGAGCCCATCCTATTATGTATACATCGAAGTCGCCCTTCTCGGTCTTGCCGAGTAGTGTCGGCCACTCTAGAGACCTCACCGTCACCTGGAATCCTAGCTGGCCCCAAGTGGTCTGGAGCAGTGTTGCTATTTTCTCTCTCTGAGTGTTACCCGTGTTATACCATATCTCGAAGCTGTACTTGGCCGGGTCTATTCCTGACTTCTGTATTAGCTCCATCGCCTTGTTGAGGTCGAATGTATACTTGGTCACTATGTTATCGTTATGGCCGGGGAACCCGTCTGGTATCACGCCGTATAGCCTTGCAAGGTAGCCAGCGTATACAGTGTCCTTTATCTCGTCGAAGGGTATAGCATACATTAGAGCCTGTCTTACCAGTTTGTTGTTGAAGGGCTCTTTGTTAGTGTTGAGCACTATGTAGATTATCGTAGGCTCCTTCAGGCCTGACTCGACTTTTATCTTGTGGCTGCTTCCCTGGTACTGGTAGCCGTCTATGTCCTTCAGTCTGTCAAGGGGTATGGCACCCGTATCCGCCTGCCCGGCCTTCAGTATCTCTATCCTGGACACTGCGTCGTCGTTTATCAGGTATATAACCTGCTTGTGCACTGGTACGCCATTGGATCCGTAGGGCTGGGTGTTCCACAGGGTCTTATTCCAGTAGTAGGGGTTGTATTCTAGCACTATGTAGCTGTTCTCCTGGTACTCTTTCACATAGTAAGGCCCGGTGCCGACGGGATACTGGTGTAGGTACAGGTGAGTGGGCTCCTGTTCTCCTGTGCCTATGTAGTTGGCCCATGCGGCAGGGTTCTTACCGTTCTGGCTTGCCTGGAGTGCCTCCTGGTACTTGCCCTGGAGCTCCTCCACGTTGTCGAAGAGGTACTTCATAGGTATGACTGACACGAAGGGGTCTGAGAGGATGCTCAGTATGGCACCGTAGGGATAGTTGAGCTTCAGCTTCACTACGCCTGCAGTCTCACCGTTGTATCCGAACATTGATAATAGATCCTGCAGGCTGGTCGGGTTACCGCTCTTGCCGTTGTATTCTGCTGTTATCTTTCCAGACTGTAGCAGCTGGTTGAACTCGTCCTCGCTGAGCACGCTGCTTGCATTAGAGTCTATGAACTCGGTTATCATCCAGCTGGGGTCTAGCTGTAGCCTGGCTATCCTCCATATGGAGAACAGTACGTCAACAGCGTTTATATCGTACGTCTTTTGATGCCATGGGTCATAAGCCTTTACTCCTCCCCTTATAACGAAGTACCACTCTGTTCCATCCTTGTTGTGGGCCCAGGCAACTGCTAGGTCGGGCTTGACGTGCTCGGTATCCTCCTTCCAGTAGGTTAGGAGGGCGTCTCCTATGTTGTGCCATATGGCCCAGCCGAATGTCTCATAGTCTGCTGCGGGGTCGAAAGTGTCGGGCCAGCCGTGTGTTACTATTACGTATGTGCTCATGTTGTTGGCGTAGTTCCCTATTCCTATGTCAACGTTGGGGGCATCGTTGTCCTCCCATATCAGGTCGAACCTCTCAGCTAGTGTGGGATGATAGTATCTGCCGTGCACCCAGTCCCAGTAGTTGCGTACGAATATGTACTGCCCAAGCCAGAGGGTTGGAACCTCCTCGTTGCTGAGCTTATATATAGCCTCGTATAGCTGGTATCTAATATTGGGGTCAGTGGCCTTCCTAGCGGCCATGATAAGCGCGTCAACGTCGTGGTTCCTATAGAACGCCGGATCTATGTCCACGAAGCCTGTAGAGTTCTCCACGGGCTTTGTCTTCTTATCGTCTACAGTGTATGCAACGGCTATTATAGGCTTCCCACCGGGTATCTGGGGTACATGGGCCCCCTTAGGGCCTACTACCACGTATGCATTGCTGGTCTCTATTACCATGGCCTCAGGACCTGTGAATGTCTGCGTGGATGTTGTCGTAGTCTGTGAGCCTGTCTCCGTGCTGGTCTGGCTCGTGGTACCGCCGCCTGTCTCGGTAGTGGTCGCGGCCCCGCCGCCCGTCTGCGTAGTCGTCCCGGCCTGGCTCGTAGTAGTAGCTCCACCTCCTCCGCCTCTGGTGGCTACATATGCTCCGGCGATTATGATTATGATCACTATAACAGCTATGGCTATAGCGGCATTCTGGCTTATTCCAAGCCTCTTCCTCGCCATAGGTAAAACCACCTCTCGTTTATTTTTGTTCAAGACCTTTTAGGTCGGGATTAGAATATATTATGGGATTCCTTTTAATAAATATTTCAACCACATATAGAGTAGAATCGGGTACAGAGTAGGCTGGCGCAAGAGGGATACAATATACAGTCCGGGAGGAGGGAGTAGTGGAGGCGGCTAGAGGCATAGCAATACCATACAACACTGTCAAAATAAGAGATGCTATACTAGGATTCGACAGCTTCTTCTGGGACCACACAGAAATAAGGGCACGTAAGGTGCTTATGATAAGGCCCGTAGACCAGCTTGAAGACTCTGTGGAACCCGGATATATTGCCCTCAAGCCGAAAACCCTTGTAGGATCCCAGATAAGGGACCTAGTAGAGCTCAGGGACGAGATCGCCCATACCGAGTACCAGAGAGCAATAAAGCTAAACAAGTGGAGACTCCGCAGATTCATAGGACTACCCTCATTCAGGAAGAAGGTAGATGAAACGCCTGACGGGGGAGAGGATAGATACGCGTATCTAGTGTTAAGAGCGCTGCAACTAGAAGACGCAAAGCCCTGGGGGACTACATGGCTTAACCTAGTTGTACATATCAGTGAAAAAGGCATCGTGGCCGCTTCTAGGAGGGGTGTTGACAAGTATTATACGTGGCTTGCCGGGCATGATAAGGTATTCCACAGAGCCCTACTCTCAGTCCTCAACATAGGAGTACAAGCCTAGCGTTACAATTTATAACATGAACCCTTAACCCTGTTAGATGTACAGCATTCGATAAGGGTGGCGTATGGTGGAGCTCGTCTACAGGTATCCCGTATCGGGGGAGCAATACCAGCGCCTGATGGAGTTTATCGAGAACTATGCGGGCAAGATGTTCTACGGTAGAATGGACCTGCTCTTCAAGCTCTTCCAGCTTCTCAGATTGGAGGAGCACAGTATAGGACTCAGGGCGGACTCCGTCGAGCTCGTGATCCCTAGCGGTGAGGAGGGGTTCATAGTGCTCGACTCAGGGTGGACTATAAGAATATACATGGACAAGGAGGGGTACTGGGTCGGCGTAATGAGGCCCTGAAGCGGGTAATGGGAGGGATGGCTATGGATGAATACGTGTGCGAATGCAAGGTGAAGTGCCTGGTCAGCGTGGAGGCTGAGAGCAGGGAGGATGCTGTGGCGGAGGCGGAGGAAGCCGCACTCCTCGACTGCGATGAGATAGAAGGCGTCGAGGAGTGCGTCTGCAGCCCGGTAGAGGAGGAGTAGCCTAAAGAGGGGTTTCTAGGGCGTCATAACCTCCTCGAGGAGCCTCCTCGAAACCATGAACAACGCCGCCGTAGTTATGAAGAGGACTATGAGAGAAGTATACGGGTCCACCAGGTCCCATGTATTGTATAGTGAGTATCTTAGCGCCTCGGTCGCGTATAGTGAGGGGAAAAGATAGGCGGCGGGCTGGAGGAGGCCGGGCATCAGGATCCTAGGTATAACCATGCCCCCGAGGAACACCATGAGGAAACGGGCTAGGTTCAGTACGGCGACACCCTTAACGGGCTCGAAGCGGAGTGATATAGCGGTGGATAAGAGCGAGTAGTTCAAGGCAACTATGATCACCGCCGCGGAGAAGAATAGCGTGTGGAGGAGGATGACGTGTCCCGTGAGAAGCCGTACAGCAGTGACTGCGAGGAGGGAGCCGAGGACACCGTAGAGCACGCCGCCCAGCGCCTTCGCCGCCAGGAGCTCATCAACACTCAAGGGGGAATAGACTAGCCTCTGCAGCGACCCGTTCATCTTCTCGAAGCTCACCGCCACCTGAGCCATGCTGGTGGATGAGAAGAGGAGAGCGACACTGAACATGCCCGGCACAACAACGTCTTCTCCATAGGCTTTAGCGCTGAATGAGAGGAGGACTATTATTGCCAATGGGAAAAGGAAGCCCCAGCTCAGAACGGGCGCCTTAGAGTAATACTGCCTCAGATCCTTCTCGAATACAATCAGTATCCTGGAAGCCATCATGCGCACCCACAGCTACATGCCCCCTCATCGGAGGCGGTGTCTTCTATATACTTGGAGAAAACATCCCTCCAAGAGGGAGGCACCATATCAACGTCAACCACACGGTAGCCGAGGGATTCTAGGAGACCACGTATATAGTCGAGATCGCCGAGCGGGTTGGAGGTATAAAACTCCAAGACGCCATGCTGGACGCGGAGGCTACCCACTCTGACGCTACTCCTAGAATACACGCCGTCCTCCACAGACCCTATATCGCTATCCTTCACCGGGGGGTCAACGTAGACTCTGAGCCTCTTTCCCAAGCCCAGCATCTCCCTCAGCTCTCTAGGTCTCTTATCCGCCATCTTAACACCCTTATAGAGTATTACGACCCTATCGGAGAGCTCCATAACCTCGTCTATATAATGGGAGGACAGTATGATGGTTCTCCCCTCACCCGCGAGCCGCCTAATTATAGACTTGAGCCCCTCCGCGGCGAAGACGTCGAGCCCCGTCGTGGGCTCATCCAATACAAGCACGGGAGGATCATGGATGAGAGCCGCGGCGAGATCAACCCTTCTCTTAAGCCCCTTAGACAGGCTGGCATAGCTGGACGCCGAATAGCCGGACAGGCCGAGCTCCCCGATAAGCCTGCTAGCCCTCCGGTAAGCCTCACCCCTACCCATACCATAGAGCCTGGCCGTGAAGGCGAGGTTATCCATCACACTAAGCTCGGGGAACATGCTAGGCAGCTCCGGCATAACGCCGACAAGCATCCTCACACGCCGGCTCTCCCTATACGCGTCCAGACCCATAACGGTGACACGGCCGCCCGTAGGCCTCAAGACGCCGGCTATAGCCCTGAGAGTAGTAGTCTTCCCCGCACCGTTAGGGCCGAGCAGCCCGAGAACCTCCCCTCCACCAACGGTGAAGGAGACATTCTTCAAGGCAAGCCTCCT
>CAYVIZ010000047.1:0-7697 GCA_964451715.1 uncultured Desulfurococcales archaeon
CAAAATATGAAGAGGAAAACGGGCAACTGGAGGATGGCCCTGATCCCCCTGGTGAGCCCCCAGAGGATACAGGCATCCATGAGCTACATGGAGCCCCTGGTTAGGAAGAACCTGACAAGGTAAACAGGGGACCGCCCGGGGAACGCTGGGCGGCTATAAGCGTCACAATTATCCTTCTTTTTAACTCCTTTACCATAAACCCCTCAAGGCCTTGTATATGTCGGAGATCATTATAGTCGACGTGGCCACGGGGCCGCCGCCGCTACCCGATAATACTACACGTCCGCCGTCGCCGTACTCTATTACTGCAACATTATTCTTGCCAACGGCAAGCCTCAACGGGTCGTCTCTCCCGACAGCCTGAGGGGCAACCTCCGCCTCCACAGCATTGTCCTCGACGCGTATGCTTGAGACGCATCTAACGAATCCCCCCGTGCTCCATGAATTCCTGAGCCCTGAACGCTTCACCTCCCCTAGCCTCAGAGCATGGCCTAGGGTTGAGGCTATTATAGCCGTCTTAGCCGCGGGATCCACGCATTCAACATCGATGCTGGGATCGGGCTCTGCCACCCCCGCCTCTACTGCTTTTCGTAGGGCTTCCTCGAACGAGTATCCTTTCTCTGCCAGTGTAAGCATGTACGTGGTTGTAGTGTTAAACACGCCGCGTATACCCAGTATTCTGCGGCCGGCGCTCCCGTAGACTAGTAGGTCGAAGAGGGGTGTGCCCGCCATGAATGTTGCCCTGTAATGTATCTTCTCCCGTAGGGGGTTCTCCGTTATGAGCTCGGGCCGGATTGCTAGGGGGGCCTTGTTAGCCGTTACTATATGGTAGCCCTTCTCCCCCTGGAGCCTGTATATGTCCATGTGTGGAGACTCGTAGAGGCTCGGCCTAGCGTCGACGACTATCTCCACGTCTACCTCGCCGAGCAGATCCTCCACGCTGGTCTTCACACCCCACGGTGTCTCTGATAAGCCGCCGCGGGGTGCATCCAACAGCCTGGCAGCCTCCTCCCCGTTGAAGCCGTCCGCTTTTACAGCGCATCCCCTGGAGTCGCAGACGCCGGCCACTATAATGCTGGAGGCCCACTTGTAGCGGCCGCTGTATAATAGGTATAGGAGGGTTCTACCGACGTTGCCGAAGCCGGCTAGGAGGATCCGGGTCTTCTCCCGGGGCAAGCCTGTTCAGGCCTCCATGTCGCTGTAGTACTCGTCTAGCACGCTTGATATATGCTGGTTCAACTCGTCTATGAGTCCTGCCTTGCTGCTCCTCTCGAATAATACCTCAAGCATACGCTCCGCGTCCTTCAAGTACTCCATGTTCCCCGTCTTCAGGTATAGATCGAAGGCGTAGCTGGCCCTGTAGAGCGGCGCTAGGAACCTGGCCTTGGTGGCGGGGTCCATTTTCTGCCAGCTGGGAGTGCACTGGAGGAGGTAGCCCGTGCTTATCAGGCTCCTAACATTTAGAACCAGCTTAGCCTCGGCGCTCCTCTCCTGCTCCGCCACATACTGGAGTTGCACGGGCTCGCTTATGCTGGCTATGTCCCTACAGTACATCCTCCTCTTCTCCAGGAGTATCTCGCGGAGATCCTCGTCCAGCTCGGCCAGCCTGCTGGCAAGCAGCTCCTCCGCCTCCTCGAGGGTCTCGACCCAGTATATCTCCTCTATCAGCCTCTGGAACGCGTCTCCGACAGGGTCGCCCGGCACTGCACCTGTGCACCAAGCATATCAAAGGGGGATACCGGGGCTTATAAAGGAAGCATGTGGCCGTGGGACAATGAGGAAAAAGAAAACATGTAGTGTTGAAACACGTGATCTAGTACTCTTCGAAGTAGAGTATATCCTCTATAGTCCCCTTCCTCTCCTCCCTAGGACGGAACACGGGCCTCACAGGCATACCTATATACACCGGGCTCCCCGGCTTGAGCCTGTGTATGAGGCCTCCGGTAAGCCTCTCCCCCTCGGGCTTGGCGAACACATACACCACCGGCTCATCGTCCTCGTATACTATTGTGTACGTGTCAACACTCCACATAGTGTCACCCGGTACGTCTACATAGCCTCTAGGCCTGCTCAAGTCGTAGCAGAAGCCCCTAGGGGGCACCTGTACATACTCCCCGCAGTCCTCGCCTATTATCCTCCCCTCGAGCAGAGCTCTAGCGAACTCGAGGCCTCCCTTGCCCGGGGGATACCTGAAGACGTCGACATCCATACTGCCCGGGTAATGCCTGTATACTCCCAGTCTGCTTTCCCTCCTCCAGATCACTCTTCCACACCTCCCACCGGCTCGAAGCACTCAATGTCAAGTATGCTCCCCTCACGCTCCTCGGGGGGCTTCCACCGGGCCTTAACCTTCATACCTATAGCCCTACCAGTCATAACGTCCTCCGGTGTTACACCGCACAGCCTATGGAATAAGCCGGCGAACTCGTAGCTCCCGTCCCTGTAGCCCGGTGTCTCCAAGCGTATTACGCCTACTATCACGGGCTCGCTTAGCCGGCCCCTCTTAGCGGATATATAGCTCACCACGGCCGTCGAGATTTCACCTCTATCAGAGACCTCGACGAACTCGTCCGTCGGCTTCATACAGTACTCACAATAGCTCCTCGGAGGCACGAATACGCGGCCGCATCTACGGCAGAGGGAGCCTATTATACGGCCCTCCTTCAACCCGTTCAAGAACACTGAAACCGCGTACCCTGCCGAGAACGTGTACCTCGAGAAAGGCCTGTAGTATACTACGCCCGGGAGCTCCTCGAAGTCCTTCTCAGAGAGCTTAGTCCCCTCAAGCATGTAACCCTTCACACGTGATCACCTCCCGAGAACTATCACCGTGCCAACCTGCATGAGGTCGCCCCACGCCTGGGCCACGCCCCGGTATACGTCCTTCTTCACCTGCCTCTCACCAGCCTTACCGGCGAGCTGCCAGTAGACCTCTATGGTCTTCATCACACCCGCCGCCGCTATAGGGTTGCCTACCCCCAGCAGCCCCCCGCTCGGGCTGGAGGGGAGCTCTCCATCCCTCTCGTAGAAGCCCTCCTTCAACAGCTTCCAAGCACCACACCTCGGGGCCAGCTGTAGTCCCTCGAGGTGGTGGAGCTCCTTGTAGTCGAACGGGTCATAGGGCTCCGCGACGTCTATCTCCTTCAACGGCTTCTCTATGCCAGCCATCCTGTAAGCCATGCGTGCAGCGTACTCGACATACCTAGGGTAATACAAGTCCCTATTATACCAGTGCGTGTTATCCAGCGTCCACCCGACACCCTCGACATACACGGGGTTATCGGTTATCCTCCTAGCCACCTGCTCCGAGGCGAGGACCATGGCGGCGGCCCCGTCGCTTACAGGGCTTATGTCAAGCCTGTTAACAGGCCACACGAGGAGCTCGCTGTTCAACACGTCCTCCACAGTTATCTCCGCCGCAGCCTGCGCCGCAGGGTGGCTGAGGGCGTTCCTCTTATTCTTAACGGAAACCAGTGCTATGTCCTCCTTACGGGCGCCGCAGCGTGCCATGTAGCGCCTCATCTCCATAGCGAATATCCATATAAGGTTAGGCTTGAGAGGCCGCTCCAGTATGGGATCCCAGATATAGGCGAAAACGTACTGCGGGTGGGGTAGGGCGTGGCTCATCTTCTCCTCCCCAACAGCCAGCACTGTGCGGCACTTACCGCTCGCGACATGCCACCACGCCGCCACCGGTATCATGACACCCGTGCCGCCGCCCACGTAGACCCTGACCATCGGCTTGGAAACAGCCCCGCTGCCGTCTGCCAGGTATTCACCGTTGAAGTGAACCCCGTCGAAGGCGTCGGGCGCAGTGCCTGTTACTATGCAGTCTATATCGTCTAGCGTGAGCCCGGCCTCCTCCAGCGCCATGCGGGACGCAGCGGCCGCGAGCTCCTGCGGCGTCTCGAGGAGCCTCCGCCTAAAGAGCGTGAGCCCGGCACCTACTACTGCGACCCTGTTTTTCACGTGTATATTCGTCCTCACGCGGCTTCACCTCCACTATAATACGACAGCACCGCTACAGCCGAGGTATACGTGGGCGGGCCCCTCCAGGATACGACAAGGCCGCGTCCCTCCCCCATGGCTAGAAGCCTCGTGTAGGCGAAGTATGTCCTCATAAGCCCCGTAGCCTCGAAGGGGGCTCCCGCGGCTAGGCTGCCGCCGCTGGCGTTCACGGGGAAGCCGCCGTCGGGGTATACGGTACCGCTTCTCAGCATCCCCACAGCGTCTCCCCCTAGGAGGGCCTCCTCTAGGGATAAGAGCTCCATGTAGCTATACCTGTCGTCCACCTCGGCGAAGTCTATCTGGTCCAGGGGGCTGGTGATCCCGGCCTCGGTGTACGCGGCCAGAGCGGCCTGCCTTATGCTGGGCATTGAGCCCCAGACGTGTCTCTCCGGTAGATACGTCTCTGTACTGTATCCGATGCCCTCGAGCCAGACCGCTGTATCCCAGGCGTCGAGCCTCTCCACGGCCGTGTCGCTCGCGAGGACTGCTACCAGTGCAGCGTCAACCGGGGGCGCTATCTCGTACTCCGTCAAGGGGTACGCTACAATCTTGGACTCGAGTATCTCGTCCACGCTGACGTTCGCAGCGTAGGAGGCGAGAGGGTTCGCTAGGCCGTTATTCTTGTTTTTCGCAGCCACCTCGGCGAGCTCCTCTACTCCTACTCCCCTGGACTCCATGTAGGCTACGGCGTCCATGGCTGCTATGAAGTGGGGTGTAGACCTGGAGGGTGCTATGGGCCTTGTGTAGAGGGGGTCGAGGGCTAGCTCGTAGATTTTCCCGAGGTCTACTATGTCGCTGGGCTTCCCGTGTGCCTCCACGGCGACTACGTCGAAGTAACCGGTCTGTATGAGCATCGCGGCCTGGGCCAGTCCCTGGAGGCCGTCTCCTGACACTGTGAATGTGGGCCTGAGCACTCCTCCTATGGGCTCTGGGGCGAACTCGTCGGCGATCGCTATGCCCTCCCAGTAGTCCTCCTGGCATGATATGAACGCGTCCACGGTGCTCCTCGGGTCTTCTATGCCCGCCATATTGTAGGCTTTGAGGGCGGCTTCGAACATTAGCTCCCTGAAGCTTGCATGCGGCGTAGTCGGCTGGAACCCGGAGAAGCCCATTCCTATCAGTGCTACTTTGGGCTTCACGGTCAACTATACTGCACCTCTACCCTTGCATGGAGGGTGGAGAATATGGTTCGAGGATTTGGGATGGTTCTCCACCTTGAATAATAATATATCAAGACTCCGTGATAAATAATTTTGCTCTACACCTTTCAACGCCTCCGTGAATAGGTGGCACTGTTCTCTTGCATCGGCAAAAGCCTTATTACAAGACGGGGGATGGTCTTCCTGGTATATGGTGTTCATGTAGTAATGGAAGGGAGGAACGTGCTGGCGGTCGCGCTTATCATAGTTTTCAGCGTGCAGTTCTACATTGTGACCAACTCCCAGCAGGAGGCTTACGGGGAGAACCTGGTCAATGCTACTATGCATCCCATACCCAGGGGGCTCCCATGGTACCACATAGTCGTATTCGGCGATAACAGGCCCCGGGACACTTCATCCATCACTCTGCCCCGCGTATTCTATGAGGTGCTAAACTATACTGAGGAGATCTCGCCGTACGCGGTCATAGGAACAGGGGACCACGTAGGCGAAGGCACTAAGGGTCAAATAGAGGCCCTGAGAGAGGCCTTTGAGGGCAGAAGCATCTGGAACGTATGGCTCGGACTGGGTAACCATGATGTGATAAAGAGGAACCTAGAGCTCTGGGAGCACGTTATAGCGCCTAGTCACTACATGATAGACTCCATTCCAGGATGGAGGATAGTGTTCCTCGACGACGAGCGCGGCGACGCCGCGTACTGGAGGAGCCAGCTGGAGAACGCCACACTGGGACTAGACGGTAGGAGGCTCATACTGGTCCTGCATAAGCCATACAGGCCTAACGTGAACTATAACCTCGACTACGGCCGTGCAAGGATAATGAAGGAGTTCCTAGACGATAACGCGGGGAAGATAGCATTGGTCCTCCAGGGCCACTGGCACGGCTATGCTCAGGAGTACTATAGGAACATAACCTGGATAATAACAGGAGGCGCGGGCGCGCCGCTCTACAAGTACCATGGACCACAGCCCGGTAACAACACTTGGATAGTCACGGGGGTATACCACTACGTCATACTCACCCTCTACGCTAACCAGTCATACAAGGTTACACCAATAGCCGTCGGGGGCATAATAGAGAAAACCACGGAGAGCAAACACGTCAACGGCACACTTATAGTTGAAGGCCGCGTATACCATAACCTGACACGCGTAGACGGAGAACCTGTAATTATACCCGTCAGGTTCAACCTTACACCAGGCTGGACATCCTACATAGCTTTAACGGCGCCCGCAGGCGTCAATACAAGCTTCAAATACGTGTATAACAGAGACATGGTACACATAGAGTCGAGCTCCCCCGACTGGTACGCGTATATCACGATGGGCAATAAGAGCATAGTACTCACGCCGGCCAACAACACGTGGAGCAACCAGACAGTGGAGAAGGTTAAAACAACATTAGCCACATTGAAAACAGGGGGAGAACACCATACAACGTCATCCACGGCAAGCAGCCTAGAAAGCAGTACGGGAGAGGAGATGGAAAACACGGCGTCAGGCAATGGCGCCCTGCACGCAGAGCTCACCGCTGTCCTTATAGTAGTGGTTATACTGACGGCTTCGTTCTACCTTGTATCACGGCTCCAGAGGTAAGGAGGGGCTATGGGGCCGCCGGGGCCCGGGGGGTCATTAGCTGTTAAACGCGCGTCTCTTCAGCCTAGAACCCCTCTTATACCGAAGTAAGAGCCTAGCAGCTCCCCGAAGAAGTAGGCGGCGAACGCCGTGCCCAGCATGAGCCCTGTGGACTCCAGGAACTCGGAGAGGAATTTCTTGTCGAACACCACACTGCCGTAGAAGGTGAACGTCGCTATCAGCGTCACGGCGAGGGACACGCTTACAGTGAATGCTATTATCATGCTGTGTGTTATGAAGTATGGAGCAGCCAAGACGGCTACCGCGCCTATATAGGAGAGGCCTGTGGTCAACGCGGAGGATACAGGGTTCTTCTCAACGTCATGCTTAGCCTGCAGATAGGCGGCGCTTGCCATGCTTATAGCTGCAGAGAAGCCTACGACAAGCCCCGCTATACCAGCCACTAGGGTACTGCTGGTGACGCCGAGGAAGCCTGCGTGGACGCCTGTTATCTCAACTATAGCGTCCGCCAGGCCTAGCACTATGAAGCTCATATACCTGACGACTGCCTCGTCTATCTGGCTCATAAGCTCCCTTTCATGCTTCTCCTCATCCCCTATTATAGACTCGAGCTCCCTCTTTTCGTCTCCCTGCAGGAGTGGCAGGAACCTGCGGTACTCTTCTATGGTGGATTCCTCGCCGCGCTCTAGCATTTTAAGTGTGAAGGTGAGCCCGAGTATGAGGCGGCTTATAACCACGATCCAGAGGAACAGCCGTGATATCCTGGCCTCGCATTCCTGGTTAAGGATCTTCCTCCAGAACAGGTAGTGCTCGTACTCCTCGCTGGAAAGCCTCTCCAGTATCTCCCTCCTCTGAGGATTCTTCTCCCTAACGGCCAGCTCCCTGTATATAAGGTGGTCACGGTACTCGTCTATGCAGAACTCCCTGGCCTTC
>CAYVIZ010000048.1:0-7501 GCA_964451715.1 uncultured Desulfurococcales archaeon
GTTTATGTACTTGAGGGCGGGTATAGGTATAGGGTTTTCCAGCCTGTAAAGCATGACCATAAGCGCTGCACCTTCCTCGTTAATCTAGTGAGTCCAGGGGGTTGTTATTTATGTTGCATACATATCATCTTGACTAAATGTCAAAAAGTTTTTCAAGCAGCATACCATACATAATATATAACTGCAACCATGCCCTGAACACGTCTTCACCGGTCTGGCTACACCCTTCATTATTTAAAATACATAGCCATCAGGCCGGGGGTGTCAAAGTTAATGATGACTCTAGAGACCCGGATAAAGGAGATGCTGCCCTTCTATAGGACATGCGGCTACAGGCTAGGTAGCCATGCCAAGGCAGTGGCCTATACGGCTACATTACTCTTCCTGAAGGAATGGAGTAAAAAAGCAAAGAGGCATAATAGACGCGTATGGCAGCTACCTTTTACTGGGCTCTTACACGATGTTGGATACGCTTCACCAGATTACCAGTCACTACTAAGTGAATACTGTATTGAAGGCTTGGAACCATCTTATCAGGATGCATGGCTACTCGGCTCCCTCGTGCTTTCCATGGCGAGCTGTAAGATAGGCATCTTACCACTTAGAAGGGCTCTGGGCGACGCTGCTAGAGTAGTGGCATTGATGGGTGCCGAAGAACCCTGGGGTATCGACAAGTACTTATCCGGTATAAACATGGATAACATCACATACCAGGCCGAGGTTATAACCGGTTATTCCTCTTTCCTTATTAGGCATGCGCCAAGCGAGCTCGGCATACCTATCCAACTGGCTGAGGCTTTCATTTATAATGTCAAATCCAGCCGGAAGCTTGTTAGGTGTGCAGAGAGAACCCTCGGCTCCAGGAACTACTATGATGAAGCTGTATACCTCCTCTTTAAGGCTACTAGGCTAGCCGATCTAGTCGTGTCGGATCTAGAGAACAAAGGGTTTAATCCCGACAAGGCGGATAGAAGGATTCTCGGACACATCGGTGAATACGTGCCGGATGAGCCTGATGGCATTGTACGCTATATAGCTAGGAGCATAAGGAAGTATTACAGAGCATTGTCCCACAGGAGCGGGGCCGCCTGCTAGGATGGAGGATCAGACGCTGGCAGCTATGCTATCTATAATACCTAGCTTAAAAACAAATTTTCTACTATAAAAATGGAAACACTTAAAATCTTTATAAATACATTCCAGATAGGGGCCTATATTATACGATGAGAGTGTAGTCAATGAATAGCTTATTGAGCCTAAATGACAGAGTGAAGCTGATAGCAGAGTATACCCACGTCAACATGGGAGACGATCCTGTGCACGGATGGCCTCACGTGGAGAGAGTAGCGAGGTATTGTGAGATAATTCTGGAGAAGAGTAATGCGGATGTAAATGATGAGGTATTAGCGCTGGCGGTAATATTACACGATATAGGAAGATCCTACAAGTCGGAGACTCATCACGCAGTAATAGGGTCTAAAATAGCTAGAATGCTGCTTAAAGGAATGGGGTATGAAGATGATGTTATAGACCATGTAGTACACGCTATACTCGCTCATAGCTACTCGTTGGGGATAAAGGCTAGAACTATGGAGGCAAAAATCCTTAGCGACGCGGATAAACTCGATGCCCTAGGCGCTATAGGCATATTCAGAGTCATATACGAGTCGGGTAAACAGGGGAGAGGATTCAATGACACCCTCAAGCATCTCAGGGATAAAATCCTGAGACTACTAGACCACTTATACCTGAAGGAGTCCAAGTCTGTGCCTCTAGAGCTCCACAGGAGAGTAGAGCTCTACGCCTCCTGGCTTTCCGATGAACTCGACTTCCTGGGCCTACGTTAATAGAGTCGGGGTTGTTGTTTAACACTTATTGGCTCCAGCTGAAACTATCCTATATGGTGATTGATGCTTGTTAGAGGAAACTATATCTAAACCATCCCAGTTGAGGCTAGATCCCGAGTTCATAGGCTCCATACTTGTGGATAGAAGCGGGTTACCCGAGTTTAAGACCTACATAAGGGGGGAGTGGGTCGAGACAGCCAGTAAGAAGAATGTAGAGAGCCCTATCGATGGGAGGATTATAGCCCGGGTATCCATTCTTACGGGGGAAGAGGCTGTCGAGGCTGCCAGGACAGTATACGAGGTGGGGAGGTGGAAGGCGAGGAACACGCCGGGGGCTAGGAGGCTCAGGATACTTGAGAGGACTGCTGATATACTAGAGGAGAATATCGACTCGTTCGTGGAGGCTCTCGTCGTTAACGCTGGTAAAACGTATAAGGCTGCACGTGGAGAGGTGGAGGCGTCCATAGACAGGCTTAGGAGGGCCGCGCTGGATCTGAGGACTCTTCCGGGTGACTATGTTCCAGGGGACTGGGACGAGCATACGCTGGAGAGCGAGGGTATAGTTAGGAGGGAGCCATACGGTGTGGTGTACGCTATAATACCGTTCAACTACCCGTTGTTTGATGCTGTCAACAAGACGGTTTACTCGTTCCTACCCGGTAACGCTATAATATTAAAGCCTCCCAGCAAGGATCCCATTCCGGTGATCATGTTTGTTAAGGCACTCCTAGACGCTGGCTTCCCAAAGGATGCTATAGCATTAATAACCGCCCCAGGAAGGGTGGCGGGGAAGGTTGCTGCAACTAGTTATGTTAACGTTGTAAGCCTCACCGGCAGCACGGAGACCGGGCTTGAAGTCATGAGGATCGGGGGGATAAAGCAGTATATAATGGAGCTGGGTGGAGGAGACCCGGCCATAGTACTCTCCGACGCCGACCTAGGCCTGGCAGCATCCAAGATAGCCACCGGTATAACCAGCTATACCGGCCAGCGCTGTGATTCTATAAAACTAGTGCTGGTAGAGAGAGAAGTATATGATGAGTTCAAGGACAAGCTGGTGGGAGAGCTTTCAAAGACGAGGATAGGAGACCCGCGGGACCCGAACACTGATATCGGGCCGGTTATAGACGTGGAAACCGTGGAGGACTGGGTTAAGGCTGTGGAGGATGCTGTAAACCGTGGAGGCAGACTCCTATACGGCGGCAGGAGGCTAGGTAAGAGGTACATAGAGCCCGCTTTGATAGAGTTCACCGATCATGAGAGGATGGTTGAGGCCATCTTGTACAAGAAGGAAGTCTTCGCCAGCGCCGCGCTGATAACCCCCGTGGAAAGCGTGGATGAAGCAGTAAGACTGGCTAACGGGAGGAGGTACGGTCTAGACGCGGCTGTCTTCGGTAAGGATGTAAACAAGATAAGGAAGCTGATAAGGTTCCTAGAAGTGGGTGCTATCTATATAAACGAGTATCCCAGGCACGGGATAGGATATTATCCCTTCGGCGGCAGGAAGGACTCGGGAATAGGGAGGGAAGGTATAGGCTATAGTATAGAACAGGTGACAGCGTTGAAGACTGTTGTCTATAACTACAAGGGATACGGTATATGGGAATACATGTAGAACTGGAAGACCGGCAAGAATGAATCTATAGCCAACTACATGCTTTTTTCCCGGGATAGACTAATTATATACACGGGTGGTTCCATTTTGGAGGAAATCCTGGAAAAGGTGAAGTCCTGGCTTGAGAAGGGAGGAGAAGAAGCCGGGGAGATAGCGGAGCTCCCATGGGACACTGACTACGTGAAGGACAGTAGGGGAGAAGTTGTAGGCTTGGTGGCTATAAACCCCAAGGTCCCAGTCAAGCTATTTGTGCTCGACAACCGTGAAGTAAACGCTATACGCCTGATGATACATACGGGAATATATACTGCCGACTTGGAGCCGGCTAGTAAGCTTAAGGTTTACAGGAAGCTCCTCAGCCTGAACAAGACTCCTCTGGCGAAGATATACCTTGAAGGAGGAGACGGGGAAGTAGTAGTTGCCTCAGACCTTAGCACTAAGACTCTCGGGGAAGAAGAGTTCTATGACACACTCACATTCACCCTGAACACTATGCTGGCCATATACAATGTCTACGGGATCCCTGCAGAGGTCAAGCAGGACATGCTGGCTAATCTTGTCTGGATGATCAAGAAGAGGATGGAGAAAGGATGGAACAAGGAGAGGCTGGAGAAGTTCCTAGTCAACAAGGTCGGCATGAACAGGGAAGACGCGGACAACCTGCTTAACACGGTATTCCAAGAATCGGGAGAGAATGGAGAAAACAGTGAAACGTTATACGTCTAGCTAGTTCTTCTGCCTCTTCTTTTCCTCCACATAGAATACATAGGGAAGTTTAACACCCTTCTCCCTAGCCATACGTATAGACTTCTCGTAACCCGCGTTCGCATGCCTCATTATACCAGAGCCCGGATCGGTTGTGAACACCCTCTCAGCCCTCACATCCATCTCCCTGCTGCCATCGAGGACCACGCTCATACCTGCATGTATACTGTAGCCTATACCTACTCCTCCCCCGTGGTGTATAGAAACCCATGTAGCACCCGCCACCGCGTTGAGGAGGGCGTTGAGCAGAGGCCAATCAGCGATGGCGTCGCTCCCGTCCTTCATACCCTCCGTCTCCCTGTAGGGGCTGGCCACGCTCCCGCTGTCCAGGTGGTCGCGGCCAACCCATATGGGGCCGCTTAGCTCTCCATTCCTAACCATAGCGTTGACTATCCTGCCCCACCTGGCCCTCTCACCGTATCCCAGCCAGCAAACCCGGGCCGGGAGCCCCTGGAATCTAACATACTTCCTAGCCTTCTCTATCCACCTGGTGAGCTCCTTGTTGTAGCTGAACTCGGATAGTATCATATCGTCTATCCTGTAGATATCATCCGGGTCGCCGACGAGGCTAGTCCACCTGAATGGTCCCCTCCCCTCCTCGAAGAGCGGGCGTATATAGGCTACTACGAAGCCCGGATAATCGAATGCATCCTTGAAGCCCGCGTCATATGCCTGCCTCCTAATGTTATTGCCATACTCGAACGCTATGCTGCCCCTCCTCTTCATCTCCACGATGGCCTCGACCTGTCTTCTCATACTCGCCATCGACTTCTCCTTATACTTCCCAGGATCCTCTACGCGGAGCCGCTCGGCTTCCTCGACGCTATAACCCTCAGGTACATATGCTAAGGGGTCATGGGCCGGCGTCTGGTCCGTGACAATATCAGGTATAACATCCTCCCTTACAAGCTCTGGGTAAACCTCGGCGGCGTTGCCGAGTAGCCCTATGCTCAACGGGCTCCTCTTCTCTTTAGCCTCTAAAGCCATATCCAATGCCTTGTCGAGGCTATCCGTCCACGTGTCCAGCTGCTCTAGTTTGAGCCTCCTCTCTATCATGCGCTTGTCAACCTCGACGTCTATCACTACTCCCCCGTTCATAGTGACAGCCAGGGGCTGGGCGCCTCCCATCTCTCCCAGGCCAGCCGTCAACACTAGGCGCCCCTCGAGGGATCCCGCGAAGTGGGTTTTAGCCACGGCGGCGAACGTCTCGTAGGTGCCCTGTAGTATGCCCTGCGTCCCTATATAGTTCCAGCTCCCCGCCGTCATCTGTCCATACATTATCAGCCCCTTAGCCTCCAGCTCCCTGAAGTACTCCCATGTAGCCCACTTGGGGACTAGGTTGCTGTTGGCTATGAGAACACGGGGAGAATACGTGTGCGTCCTGAAGACTCCTGCAGCACGTCCACTCTGAACCACTAGGGTCTCATCCTCCCCTAGCTCCAGCAACGCCTTCACTATAGCCTCAAAGTCATCCCAGCTCCGAGCAGCTCTCCCCGTGCCCCCGTATACTATGAGGTTCTTGGGATCCTTAGCAACCATAGGGTCAAGCACGTTGAAGAGCATACGCAACGCTCCTTCGATCTGCCAGTTCGCAGTATGAAGCTCAGGGCCGGTTATGACCCGCACTGTACGGGTCTCGGGGTCATAGTAGCCCTCGGATATCAAGTCGTCAAGAGTATGACTGGGCAAAAGATGTACACCTCCCGCAATATTAATAAGGAGGCTTAAGAGGTAATTACAGTTTACCCTATAGAAACGAGAATACCGAGAACGCCTTCCATAACTCCTCTACTCCAAAACAATCCATCACGGTAGAAGATCAATTATCTGGTAAGGGCACTATGATGAAAGTAGAAATAGGAAACCTTAGTCCCATAGAAGCGAAGCAACGCCTATACTATATCTTAAAGGAAAACCTGAAAATTTATAAGACTATCTTTTTGTGAAGATATGATGCTGTATATACAATTACTTCATGATAATATGGTTCAGCAGGAGGATTACATGAAAGCATGCTTTCATCTGAGCGTCACCGCAAACAACGGGTGAGAAAATCTAGCATTAACACGATCAACTCATGCTAGGCTGAAACTCAAGTTATGTAAATTTCAAGTAGTAGAGATTGCCTTTATGTTCATCGTCTTTGATAGAGTATTGGCAATTTCAGATCTCTGAGTAGATAATCCGAAGGCATTGAGAAGAGTTAAGAGGCTCAATAGGATAATAGTATTCCATGGTGGAGAGTTGTGTCTAATGATGTTGTGAGACTCCGCATGTCTAGAAATGCAATGAAGAGGTTATTTGGGTTACGGGGAGGCAGTGTGTCCAGGGGTATCGATGAAGTACTTGATAAGTATTCTGAGAGGGTTGAAGAAGATGTACTAGAGGAGTTTCTAAAAGAGAGGAGGTAGCCTAGGCTGATGAGTTTAGTAGTTGATGTCTCGGTCTTCATTGATAGGCTTTTCATTTATGATGAGCAGCGCAGTAGTAGGGCGCGTAGCCTGTTCAGGCTCATAGACGGGAGGAGCCTCAATATTTTTGAGCCTCAAGTATTCGGTATAGAACTCGCTTCTCAACTTGCTCGAAGAAAACCCACAACTATAGCCAGAAAGTTGTACGATGAGATAATGAATAAGATCATTCTCATAGACGAGATAGAATATGATTTACTCCTAGATATATCATTAACAACAGCGTGTAGAGCTATAGACGCATTCTACATTGCCGCAGCTATCATTATATCCGCCAAATTGGTAAGCGCTGACAAGGTAATGGTTAATAATGCAAGAAAGTATGGTGTAGAGGCATATTACATACATAACTTAAACGATTACAATACCTTGGTATCAAAAATTAGCCAAACTACAACTCAAACATAAACATCGCTACTACACTAGTCTCAACGACAATACCAGTAAACCTAGGGCTTCCGCTTCCCACGACCACGGGGCATCCTCTTTTAGCTGATCTATGCCCCCATTACCTCTTCCCTGGGATTATATCCTCTATAATTTGAGTACAGCATTAGAGCGTCTAAGAAAAAGTATTACTACTCCCCCGTCTTCATTACGGGATTATAAGATCATTATCGGAGGATAGATTCTGTATAGGAGTTTGATAACTATAGTAGTGTCCTGTTTGATCCATGTTAAAGACTCGGTTAAGCTTGTCTTCAACATTTGATTAATGTTAGTAGATAGTGATGAATCCTTTGTTCAAGGGTTTCTATATTGTCATTAATACCCATTTAACCTTCTTCTTTTCTACTAGTTCC
>CAYVIZ010000049.1:0-7469 GCA_964451715.1 uncultured Desulfurococcales archaeon
CCTGTTATCAGGTTTAATACCTTTCTATGAAAAATTTATGTTCAGATAAAGGGGAAATGGTGATAAGAGTTTGTCGGGAGACAATGCCAAACATGAAGAAGCAGAAGAACTTTCAATTAACCAGTTAACCAAACTTCCCGGCATAGGATCAACAACTATTTCAAAGCTCCGTGATGCAGGTTACACTACCCTCCAGGCTATAGCTGTTGTGACGCCTGAGGAGCTCAGTGTCGATACTGGCATACCCATAGTTACAGCACAGAAGATAATATCTGCCGCGCGCCAGGCTCTAAATATAACCTTCAAGACTGCATTAGAGCTGAAGCTTGAACGAATGAATACGAGGAAGATAACTACTTCGAGCAAAAACCTAGACGAGCTTTTAGGTGGGGGTATTGAAACTCGTATGTTAACAGAGATATTCGGCGAGTATGGATCAGGTAAAACGCAGATATGCCATCAGTTATCCGTCAATGTGCAACTTCCCGAAGATAAAGGGGGTCTCGAAGGTAAAGCAGTATATATTGACACAGAGGGTACATTCAGGTGGGAAAGAATAGAGGCTATGGCTAAGGGTTTGGGTTTGGATCCCGATGAGATTATGAATAATATCTACTGGATAAGAGCCATAAATAGTAATCATCAGATGGAAGTTGTCGGTAAGCTCTTCGAGTTCGTGTCTCAGGAGAATATAAAGCTGGTTATAGTAGACTCCGTGACAAGTCATTTCAGAGCAGAATATCCTGGAAGAGAAAACCTGGCTGCCAGACAGCAAAAACTTAACAAACACCTGCACCAGCTAGTGAGGCTTGCTGAGGTCTATAATATCGCGGTTGTTATAACTAACCAGGTGATGTCGAGGCCTGATGTTTTCTATGGAGATCCAACACAGGCTGTAGGCGGGCATGTTCTTTATCATGCACCAGGCGTCAGGCTGCAGTTAAAACGTAGTCGGGGTAATAAGAGAATTGCAAGGATAGTAGACGCCCCCCACTTACCTGAGGGTGAAACGGTGTTCGCCATAACTGAATGGGGTATAAGAGATCCCGATTAACATTTAAACACTGGATCCATATAGAACCGGTAAACATATCTGGTCATATCCCAGTCAACCACCCATACGGTCTTCCCATCTATAAGTCCTTTAGCCAATGTAACATTGAAGCTGAGCCCGCTCATATGGTCTCTAACGTTCTTCTTGTATTCAAAAACATTATACTCAATTCCTTCCATACAATAAACGAGTTTCATCCATCCATGGTTTACTATCCAGTAAAACACTGCCCCCACGTCTTCACGTGGCTTGTATCTACATGGTTCTAATCGTTTCTCCATTACACGCAAATTACGTGTCGAGTAGTCTGGGTCTATAATACAATCACTTTCGACTTTATTACCACATATATATTCCTTCAAGAAATTAACTGCTTCACGGCAGTATTGCATGGGATGCATCCACCTTGAAAGCGTATCTAGACTTGGTTAGGGATATCTACGTGTTGGCAGTAATATTGGTTGCCTCCTACTGGGATCTCAAGAAGAGGGAAATAGAACCTGTATACTGGCTTTATGTCTCGGCAATATCAGTCTTACTCTCCTTTCTAGAGCTACAGGTTGAAGGAACCACCTTGAGTTACTTGTATGTTTATATGGTGTTATCCGGTATTGCTATAGCTCTACTGGGCACTCTTTACATGGTAGGCTATATGGGAGGAGCGGATCTCTATGCTCTTGTGTTCATAACACTGTCTATACCTGTACCTCTGTTCGCCTCGTCTTTAATACCAGTACCGTTGCTTACAGTCTTGTACTCGGCGTTATCATCGATAGCAGTACCCTTCTATTTTTGTTTTCATAATCTCACGTATAATTATGGTGTACTTAGAAGGTCTAGGTACAAGAGGAAGTTGGTGCTTTGTTTTCTTGGTACTCCGCAGAGAATAGGAGATTATATAAGAGGTAAAGGGTTCTGGTTTCCTTTGACGGTTCCAGGAGAAGAGGAGAGTGTAAGGTATACCTTCGATATTGAAGAAGAGCCGGAGGAGCATAGGGCTAAATTAAAATCTATGGTGGATAAAGGTCTAGTTAATGAAAATGACTATGTATGGGTGACTATAGGTCTTCCCTATGTAGCGTTTATACTTGTAGGGTATGTGCTAAGCATAATTATAGGCGATTACCCGTTTACCCTTCTATTTGGTGGAAGCTAGTTGGATGAGAGGAAAATCATATGGGCGCCCTGGAGGATTAAGTATATAAGAGAATCAACGGGGGAAGCCAGTAAGGAGGGGTGTATATTCTGTATATTGCCTTCAGAAAACCGGGATGAAGAAAACCTGATACTGTATAGAGGCAAATATGCATTTATCATACTTAACAGGTTTCCCTACAACACAGGTCATCTTATGATAGTGCCATACAGGCATGTATCCTCCCTTGAAGGCCTCGAATACTGCGAGCTCCAGGAGATCTCCATACTTGTTAAACACACATTGAAGGCCTTACGTAAAGCTATGAAGCCTGAAGGCTTTAACGTAGGTGTGAACATAGGCAGAGCCGCAGGGGCCGGCATAGAGGGCCATGTCCACGTTCACATAGTACCCCGGTGGAACGGTGATGCGAATTTCATGACTGTCACAGGAGGTGTGAGGGTTATACCCCAGAGCCTACATGATACGTACAGAGAGGTTAAGCCTTTTATAGAAAACGAGCTTCAATCCGTTGACTACAGAGGATGCTAGATGAGGTATTATATTTTCACGCATACCGACTTGGATGGAGCGGGAAGCGCGGCTGCCTATTTGGTAGCTAAAGGCCTCCAGCCCAATAATCCTAGTGTAACAATAGTATACGTGGAACCCTACAATATTAACTCCTTTATAGAAGAATACGTAGCATACCTAGAAAAAGGGGACACTATAGCTATCATGGATATAGGCGTAAACCCAGCTATATACAATGACCTGAAAGACAAGCTTAGGAAAGCCTTCTCAAAGGGAGTAAAAATCGAGTGGTATGACCATCACATATGGGATGAAAAATGGATAAAGGAGATAAAGGAGATAGGTGTCACCCTCCATCTCGATACGTCGACGTGTGCAACGGGAGTAGTAGCACGTTATTCTACCCGGTTAAACTCATCTGATGACTCTGCTCATTACTTGACAACATTAGAGAAAGCGGTTTGCGCCGCTGATTTATGGAGATGGGATCATCATCTGGCCCCGAAGCTCTTCAGGATAGTAACACTAAACGGGAACAACGGCGATAAACGTAGAAACATGGTGGTAAACAAGCTAGCCACTGGGATCCTCTGGGACGAAGAGCTAGAGTCTATACTAGTTGAATATGTAAACGAGGAACTCAAGAACTATAACAAGATAGACAAGGGACTTGTAGTAGTATGCCGTGAAGACTGTTGTATCGGGCTGGTAATGAAGGAACGCGGCCCGCCTACCAATAGTTTCGTCGGATCATACATGCTTTCACGTTTCAATATTAAAGTAGCTGTAATAGCAAAGAGCAATGGGTCTATATCTCTGAGGAGCCGTGAAGTAGACGTTCAGAAAATAGCTCTCAATATGGGGGGAGGCGGGCATCCACGCGCCGCAGGGGCGAAGCCTCATTTAGGCTTTTTAGAAAAAATCCTGCTTAGGATTAACAAGAAACTCTTTCTCAGACTCCTAGGGAGGAAGATAGTATCAATAGCTGTGAGAGAAGATCTATGCCGAGTCAGGCAATAGAATAGTTTTTAACCTTAATATGGACTGTATGGTTTTTGAGGAGTATTGAGGGTGCATAATACAGAGATGGAGGCTGCTGACAATGGGTGCACGTAAACATCACGCTCCGCGTAGAGGAAGCCTCGGAGTTAGGCCTAGGAAGAGAGCTGCTAGCATACTGCCACGTGTAAAGAGTTGGCCCACAGTGGGATTGGATAAACCAGTTTTACTAGCATTTCTAGGGTATAAAGCTGGAATGACACATGCATTCATAGTTGACCAGAGAAAGGGTTCGCCGACTCATGGAATGGAGATATTCACTCCTGTTACTGTAGTGGAGACCCCTCCAATGATGCCGCTCTCCTTGAGGGCGTACACGTTTGACCCCAATGTTGGTAGAAGGGTTGTAGGTGAAGCTTGGATAACTCCTCCTCAGGAGCTGGAGTTGCATAGAAAAATAAAAACACTAGGGCAAACCGATTTCGACAAACGAATAAAGGAAATAGAGTCCAAACTGGATAAGATAGTCGAGTTAAGGGTGCTGGCAGCATCTCAGCCCAAGCTTGCAGGTGGCATTGAAAAGAAGAAACCCGATTTACTTGAAATAAAAATAGGTGGAGGATCCCTAGAAGCCCAGCTAGACTATGCAAAAAGCATCATAGGAAAACTAGTTAGAGTGTCAAATGTTTTCGACTTGGGCTCGTTCATAGATGTTATCGCTGTTACAAAGGGCAAGGGCTTCCAAGGCATGATAAAACGCTTCGGAGTAAAAGAGCTCCCGCGCTGGCATAAACACAGGAAGGGAAGCAGGAAGTCCGGCTCCAGAAGCCATGGGAGAGGGACGTGGAGTGAAACACCGCAGGCAGGCCAGCTTGGGTTCCATAGACGTACAGAGTTCAACAAAAGGATACTCATGATAGGAAGCGACGGATCAGAAATAACACCCAGCGGCGGGTTCCTAAACTACGGTATAGTGAAGACGGACTTCGTGGTCCTACAGGGAACAATACCGGGACCGGCCAAGAGGCCGGTAGTGCTAAGATACCCTGTACGGCCTCCTAGATGGATAACGAAGCTCGACGATATAAAGCCTGTAATAACCTATCTAAGCCTATCCTCGAAACAAGGTAACTAAGAGGGGTGAGCGGTAATGAAGTTCAATACTCATCTGTCACTATACAAGCTAGCCTCTATAGAAGGCTCGTTCCTAAACGTGGAAAACGGTGAAGTAGCCTCCTATAGGCTACCCGACCTCTTCGCTTACCCTGTTAGGAAAGACTTGATAAAAAGAGCATACTACTCAGAGTTTACTGCCAAGCTTCAACCGAAAGGCAGAGACCCTCTCGCCGGTAAGAGAACAACCGCGGAGAGCTGGGGGGCTCACCATGGTGTTTCACGTGTCCCCAGAATAAAGGGAACCTCTAGAGCAGCCTTTGTTAACATGACTGTAGGCGGGCATCTGGCTCATCCGCCCCGCGTCGAGAAAAGAATACATGAAAGGATAAATAAGAAAGAAAAAATAATCGCCACCATAAGCGCTCTTGCCGCCACGTCTAGAGTAGACATGGTAGCTGCTAGGGGCCACGTTTTCGACCTTGATAGACTCCCCCTTGTTCTACCGAGTACTGTGGAGAAGTCTATCTCGAGGGTGAAAGACGTTATTAATATTCTAGATGCTGCAAAGTTGTATGAAGACGTTAAGCGATCATATGAGAGAACCAGAATAAGGGCAGGCAAAGGAAAGATGAGGGGACGCCGTTACAAAGAGAGGAAAAGCATACTTTTCATTGTATCCGATTTGAAATCCCCCTTCGCCAAGGCTGTGAGGAACCTGCCAGGGGTAGATGTTTCTACGGGCTGGACTGTCAACGTCCTAGACCTCGCTCCAGGTGCTGTCCCCGGTAGGTTAATGGTTATAACAGAGAAAGCGCTTGAAGATGTTGTAAAGAGATTCGGAGGTGTTCTACAATGAGGGATCCGTATAGCGTTATAATAGCACCTGTAAGTACGGAGAAAGCGTCTAACTTGCTCGAGAAGGAGAACACTATAACTCTTATTGTGGCAAGGAACGCTACTAAGCATGACGTAAAGTATGCTGTCGAGAAACTTTACCAGGTAAAAGTTGAGAAGGTACGCATTCTAATAACAATGAAAGGAGAAAAGAAAGCCTATGTCAAATTAGCACCTGAGGTTGACGCGTCGGAGCTGGCATCTCGTCTCGGAATAGTTTAATCTTAATAGTTTAATCTTCTTTGCCCCCGCCTTCTACTACCTTTCTCACTCTTCCAGCTATCTCCAAGAACGCTTTCGTCGCAGGAGAATCGGGGTATTCAAGGAAGAACACCTTCCCACGATCATTTGATTCTCTTATACGTGGATCTATTGGTATGCCTCCTAAATACTCTATCCCGAACTCTTTAGCAAGCGACTCTGCGGCACCCTTGCCGAATATATAGTGCCGTGTGCCATCGGGGCACTCGAAGTAGGTCATGTTCTCCACTATACCTATAACACGTATGTTCAGTCTGTTAGTAAATGATATGGCCTTCTTCACAACGACTCTGGAGACCTCTGAGGGTATGGTAACTATCACCGTACCAGAAAGGCTGGGAATAAGCTGAGCTATGGTAAGCTGCTCATCCCCCGTTCCCGGCGGAAGGTCTATGAGTAAATAGTCCAGTTCCCCCCAGTTTACTTCCGCTAGAAGCTGCCGTATAGCCCCTGTCTTCAAGGGTCCTCTCCAGATTACAGGCGTGCTATCGCTGGGAATAAGGAGGCCCACAGACACTACCTTTATACCCAGTGCTCCTACCGCTGGATGTATACCGGTTTCATCGGCTGTTAAACCTATTCCCTCCTTCAGTCCTAACATGGTTGGTATAGAGGGTCCATGCACGTCTGCATCGAAAACACCTACTTTCAATCCTTGAGAAGCAAGAGCCGCGGCTAGACTAGCAGTCACAAAGGATTTCCCTACTCCTCCTTTTCCGCTTAGGATTGCTATCTTGTACTTTATTTCTTTCATCTTGTTTACAATCTTCTTCTGCTGCTCTTGTATCTGCTTCATTCTTTGAGCGACTTCCCTATAGTTCTGCGTCGCCATTATCTTCACCCGCAACTAGACCTCTATTTGTCCGGGCGTATTTAACGATATAATACTTATATGCACCTAATTCAATGTAAAACCCTTATGCGACAGATATTTAGTCCTCGTAATTGTATAAGGAAATCGTATTATGGGCTGTGAAGAGTTTGCCGAGTACTGATATATTCATGGTGAAGAATATTCTTATCTGAGCCCCCGGTGAAGATGGGTGCAAGCGTTGAATGGTGCCAAGGGTAAAACTAGCCTCTGGTCTAAATGTGATAGACAAGGATAATGTATTATGGGGAACTGGTTCCTCCTCCTGAGGGGGCTCTAGACTGGCGCCTCGTATAATACACTAAGTACTGGTAGTCTCTTTTTCCAAGAACCTCCTATGCCATAAATACTGTACATGCAACATATGACGAGTCCGGATTTCCCT
Organism: uncultured Desulfurococcales archaeon; assembly: GCA_964451715.1. Taxonomy (GTDB): domain Archaea; phylum Thermoproteota; class Thermoprotei_A; order Sulfolobales; family Acidilobaceae; genus Tiamatella. Next base: position 7,250 of record CAYVIZ010000049.1, read on the forward strand.
GCTATATCTATAAGTGATTCCAAGGTATCCCCTTCAATTACTACATCGTCGACAATGATCGCTTCCATACCTTCGACTCCTCGGGGTTTCTCCATGTAGTAAACTTTAACATGCTCTGCCCTCCCTCCTATACCGGTAACAGTAGCCTCCCAGCCAAGTGATCTCCTTCTCCTAGCTATTAATAGTGTGGCACCGGATATATGACTCAGGGAAACCCCAA
>CAYVIZ010000050.1:0-6934 GCA_964451715.1 uncultured Desulfurococcales archaeon
CCGTTCACTATCTCTTTGGCCGCCTCGAATTCGGGTTTGTACATCATGCACGCTCCGCAGGTGGGGCTGGAGAAGGCTATTACTACTGGTTCTTTTGAGGAGAGTAGCTTTTGGAGTGTGTCGCAGCCTTCTACGCCGTAGTCCTCTACGTATGCCTCCATTTTATTCACCGGTGTGGCGGGGTGTAGGCATGGTTTTTAATGGTTTGTATTTACGCCTCTCTCAGAGGGTGAGGGCTACTAGGCCTTCTGCCACGCCTATTATGAATCCTACTATGAAGCCGGCTAGTTCTATGAAGCGTAGCTCTCTCCCTGCTATGGTTTTGAATATTTCCTCCATCTCCCTCGTGTCGAGGGTTTTTAGTTCTTCTACCACTATGCTCTTCAGGTCTATTCTCGTGGATGCTTCCCTGACTAGCTTCACTATGAGGGGCGTCAGGGTGGAGGCAAGTGTGTCTGTGAGTGTGTTGGAGATGCTCCTGAGCGGGGTTATGCTTGGTATCCTGGATTCCAGCGTCTCTCTTATAACGGTGTTTATAGTAGAGTTGAGCCGGTCCATGTACTTGTCCTCTACACCCATGCTGGCCATGTAGTCCTGGAAGACTTCTCCAAGCCTCTCAGCCAGCTCGTCCTTTCTCGAGGGCAGCAATCCCTGTATACAGAATCCTAGTAGGGGGATGCACCTCTTCCGCTTGGGGTGGAAGAGCATCTTTACCGCCAGCACGTTCGTAGCGTATCCTATTACTCCTCCCACCACGCCGAAGACTAGGACTAGTAACACCTGGTGGATAAGGGCCGCCACCTGTCATACCTCTCCAGGGAGGTATGTTTTATATCATCCCTAGCTATAAGAAATATAGTATAAGGGTGTGTATTCCTTGCCAGATCCTCCTAGTATATGGTATCCTCCCCGCGACCTGGTAGACCAGGCTAACGTGACCCTCTTCATGGAGAAGCACGGCATAAAGGGTTACAAGGAGTTTGTGGACAAGTCCATCAGGGAGCTGGAGTGGTTCTGGGGGAACCTGCCCGGCTGGCTTGGAGTAGAGTGGTTCAAGGAGCCGTATAAGACGATGGACCCGTCAGGGGGGCCTATGTGGACCCGGTGGTATCTCGGGGGCCAGTTGAATATCACGTATAATTGTGTAGACCGCCATGCCGGGAGAGGGGGCACCGCGTTTATATGGCAGGGAGAGGATGGGAGGGTGGAGGAGTATAGTTATGCCCGGCTCAAGGAGAGGGTTGACAGGCTGGCAAACCGGTTTTCCGAGCACGGCGTGGGCCGGGGTGACATAGTCCTCCTCTATACTACCATGATACCAGACATGATAGTAGCGTTCTACGCGGCCCTCAAAGTAGGCGCCGCAGTAGCCCCAGTCTTCTCCGGCTTCGCCCCGGCGAGCGTGGCTGAGAGGATAGACGCTAGTAAGGCGAAGGCTATAGTGACGGCGGACGGCTACTATAGGAGAGGTAGGATAGTGAAGCTGAAGGAGAAGCTTGACGGGGCCCTCAGGCTTACGAGACATAAGCCCGGCCTCACACTGGTATCGAGGCGCCTCGGCCTAGAGCTTGACCTAGGGCCGGGGGAGTACTGGATGGACGAGTTCGAGAACGGGGCCCGGCCTAGTTTTGAGCCTGTAGAGCTAAACGGGGAGGAGACTGCGCTCGTAATGTATACTAGTGGCACAACAGGTAGGCCTAAGGGTATAAGGATAAGGCAACACGGAGCCCTGTTCATGCCAGCTAAGGACATATATTTCAACATGGACCTAAAGCCCGGGGACAAGTTTCTATGGATAACCGATATAGGATGGATGATGGGGCCCTGGCAGATAATAGGAGCAAACTCCCTAGGCGGAACGCATGTTATACTAGAGGGCGCGGTAAACTACCCCTCCCCCACAAGGATACTGGACCTCGTGGAGAACCACAGGATCACACAGCTAGGCTTCGCGGCTACCGTAGCCCGTCTCCTGAAGAAGGAGGCCGGCGGCAGGGTCGAGGATTACGGGTTGGAGAGCCTCAGAGCCTTCGGCAACACAGGGGAGCCCATAGACAGGGATACCTGGCTATGGGTAATGTACAGGCTCGGCAGGGGTGGTAGACCCCTTATAAACTTGAGCGGTGGAACAGACATGTTCGGCCCGATAATCCTCCCCTCCCCCGTTGTGCCTTTGAAGCCGTCCACCCTCTGGGGCCCCGGCCTCGGCTGTGATGTAGACGTGTTCGACGACGAGGGAAAACCTGTAAGGGGATCTGTGGGATACCTCGTGCTCAAGAAGCCCATACCAAGCCTTACCTGGGGCTTCTTCGGGGAAACCCCTGAACGCTACCTGGAGACCTACTGGAGCCGGTTCCCCGGGGTGTGGTATCACGGCGACTGGGCTCTTATAGACGAGGATGGATACTGGTTTATACTGGGGCGGGCGGATGACGTTATCAAGGTGGCGGGCAAGAGGATAGGGTCAGCCGAGATAGAGGACATAATCAACTCCCACCCCGCAGTAGCGGAGTCTGCCTGTGTGGGCGTACCTGATCCGGTCAAGGGAGAGGTTATAGCATGCTTCTACATACCGAGGCCAGGCCGGGATTCCACGCTGCTACCGGAGGAGCTCAAGAACCTTGTCTCCGAGAGGCTTGGCAAGCCTTTCACACCCAAGTACGTAGCCGCGGTCAGGGATCTCCCGAGGACTAGGAGTGGGAAGATAATGCGGAGGATAATAAGAGGCCTCATGAGAGGGTGGAGCCCCCGGGACCTGAGTGTGCTGGAGAACCCTGAGTCCGTGGATGATATAAGGGATACACTCAAGAAGCTGGGGCTAATAAACGGCTAGCATGTGAGGGACGATGAATACGGCTGGTATGAGGAGGGCTATACACAGGCTTTCCCGCATGGTCGGATGGACTCCTCTCAGGTGCCGGCGTATAGGAGGGTTTGAGGTCTGCCTTAAACTGGAATACGTTAACCCGGCGGGGAGTCATAAGGACAGGATAGCGGTATCCATGGTGGAGGCTGCGCTGGAGAATGGGGATCTCAAGGGTTACGATTGTATAGCGGAGGCCAGCAGTGGAAACACTGCTGTTTCCGTGGCTTGGGTGTCACACTATCTGGGGTTGAAGTCTGTTCTGTACGTTACGCCTGCAGCCCTCCCTTCCAAGAGGGATATGATAAGATTTCTAGGAGGAGAAGTAGTCGAGGTCCCCTCAGGGGAGGGGAGAGTTATTGCGGTGGAGGATGCGGAGCGCAGAGGCTGCCTTATGCTTAACCAGGATTCCAATGAGGCTAACATGCTTGCCCACTACAATGGAACTGGAGGGGAAGTTCTCCTCCAGACAGATGGCGAGATTGACGCGTTTGTCATGGGTGTGGGTACCGGTGGCACTATAACCGGTGTAGGTTCTCGGCTGAAGGAAGAGCTGGGTCATGTGGTTGTTGCCGCTGTTACGCCTAGCGGGTCAGTGTTAGGCGGAGGAGACGGTGTAGGAGACGTTATTCCCGGGCTTTCGTCATCAGAAGTGCCGGGGCTTTACAGGGCTAGAGTGGGAATCGTGGATAGTGTTATACCGGTCTCTCTAGATGAGGCTGTTAGGGGGGTGAAAGAGCTTATAGAGTATACGGGTGTTATGGCCGGCCTCTCCACTGGAGCGGCTTTAACTGGTATCTACAGGGCTGTGGAGGATGGTTTAATAGATAAGAGTGCAAGAGTAGTTGTGATAGCTGCTGACAGGCTGGTTGATTACCTGTCTTTACTTCGTGGCTATTATTGAGGCGTATCCCACTATTACCGATTCATCGCCTGTGAGCTCGCCGGAGTTATAGTATTTGAGGAGCTTTAATCCGAGTTCTCTCCGCCTAGCTATGGACATGAGTATCATTATAGCCGGCCACCCGCATACTGTGGCTTTGTATCTATTGATTAGAGAGTAGAATTCCTCTAGGTCAAGCTTTTCTATGCTCTCTATAAATCCGGCGTCTAGTTCTCCGACCTTCTCGATGGGGTTAACCGTGTATAGCACGTAGCCGTACATGGGGCCGTGGTGTGTGAAATCGCTTGACACTATATATAACGGCGTCCTCCCTAGATCCGACGCTGTTTTCTCTAGTAGAGAAGCATACGCCTCTGCTTCACGGGGTGTCATGGGCTGGGCTACGAGTGGTACCAGCTTCCAGTTGTTCTTGAACACGTATTGGAGGAAGGGGAGCTGCACCTCCACAGAGTGCTCCTGCTCATGGGCCCTATGATCGTCTACCACTCCTGCCTCGACCAGTTTCCCCGTAAACTCCGAGTCGATGGATACGTCTCCTAGTGGCGTGGTCCACTTAGTGTAGTATGTCGTGGTAGTCAGCCTTCCCCCGTAGCCCGTGTGGTTTGTGCCTATCACGACAACAGTATCGAAATCCACTGCTTCCTCGGCTAGTCTAAGGTATAGCCATGCCGCGCACGGGCCGCTGTAAGTGTAGCCCGCGTGCGGTGCTATTCCCCCTATAGCCCTGCCGCTTCTACGGGGGCCTGGGAGCCTGCCGGGCCCGTATACCTCGTCTTTGAAGCATCTCTCTAGGGTTTTAACCAGCAGCTCCCTCTCAACCGGGTAGAATCCCCATATTCCAGCGTTCGGTGGGCGAACAGTCATGGCAGGGTGACCCAATTATTTATATTATAAAGGAGGGTGAACCCTTAAAACAACTAGTGAATCCAGAAGAGATGACGTATGGAAGTGGCGGAGGCTCTACTGTTTAGGGTTTTGAGGGAGTGTTGAGTATTGCGGTGGTGGAACAGGCCTCTCAGAGTTCTGCAGTTCAACCTAGAGGATCCCTACGGGTTCTACGCTTATAGAGTGGATGAGGATCTGCTCCTCGAGGCGGCTTCACGCATCCACGCAAATGTGCTCGTTGTATTCGCGAGGGACGCATGGGGCCGCGTATTCTACGATGGGAGCAAGCTCTACCCTAGGCATCCGAACTCGAGGCTGGACCTGTCTAGGCTCGTCGAGAAGGCGGGGGAGAAGGGTATAAGGGTAATAATAATGACAGCCCACACCGCTAACCGCTACGTGTACAGGCTTCACCCTAGCTGGGCTCAGAGGACGAGGGATGGAGAAGTAGTCGTGCTGGAGCACTATCCTTCTAGGGAGAGGATAAGCGACCCGCATTGGCCTCTGGTCTGTATAAACAGTCCAGCCCTCGAGGAGTACCTCGCGCCTGAGACGGAGGAGGCCCTCAGGGCCACGGGGGCCGACGGGGTCTTGCTCGACAGCTTCAGATACATGCCTGACCCCGAGAAGGCGTGCTACTGCAAGTATTGTAGGACAAGGTTCAAGAACGAGACGGGCTTCGAGCTCCCCAGCGGCGAGGATGCTGACGAGGAGGCGTACAGGGTTGCCTGGGAGTGGAGGGAGAATGTTGTCGTCGACGCCATAAGGAAGTTGTGGAGAGCCGCTAAGCTCGCCCGTCGTGACGCTTTGTTCATGTATAACAGCCATCCCGCCGGGTGGTCTGGAAGGGGGAACGTTATAGTTGAGAAGGCGCGCAGCCTCCTGGACGCCGTTTTCGCTGAGGCCTCTGAGGCCGATACGAACGCGCCTGGAATGCTTACGTTGGCCTCTAAGCTGACGCGGGGCCTTTTGGGAGACTTTTCTAAGCCCGTCTTCGTTAGTAGGAACCTATTCTACTTGCTGCGTACGAGCCAGTCTCCTCCCCCTATACATGTTAAGCAGGGTATAAGGGAGATAGTTGCCGCGGGAGGTCAGCCTTGGGTACTGGTATTCAGCAGCCAGTTCTTCGAGGATCCCCGCGCCTTGGAGCCAGCCTCGGAGGTATACAGGGAGCTGGAGAGGATCGAGGATTACCTCGATACTAGTAACCCTGTACGCTACGTGGCTATAGCATTCTCGACGGAGACTATCGAGAAGAAGTACAGGGAGAACCCGGAGTACTATGTGGGCGAGTTCTCTGGTTTCGCATACATGTTCTCCCACATGCATATGCCGTGGAGCATTGTCTCCTTGAAGGATATAGGAGAGCACGACGTATGGTCGCGCTATAAGATCATAGTAGCACCTAATGCCGCCGTAATCTCGGACGAGTGTATACGTGGCTTATACAATTTCGTCGAGAGCGGTGGGTATCTCATAGCCAGCCACGAGTTCGGCTCTATGAAGCCGGACTACACTTATACACATACCCTAGCCTTAAAAGACGTACTGGGAGTCGAGTACGAGGGCGTCTTCCGCTTCGGCTATGCCTATGCTCATCTAGATAATGAATTGTGGAAAGGCCTGCCAGAGGCTGTCCCCTTCGGGGATCAGAGTATACGGTTCGAGTATGAAAGAGTGGAGTGGAGGCTGGGCGAGTTCACGCGTATAAGGCCCATAGACACGAGTGTGCTGGCCTGGGTTAGGCTGGGGAGGAGCCACTACGGGTACGAGTACACGCTGGGCAGGAGCACGCCTGCTCCGGACTCCGTGTTGGATGTAGCGGCAATAGCGTATAGCCGCACTAGCGGTGTGGGGGGCGGCATGTTGTATTATGCTATGAGGCTAGGCCTCCACTATACACGCCTCGGCCATCCTGATTACTTGGAGCTCCTCAGGAGGCCCCTTGAAAGATACCTGCCTCAGCCCCCTATACTGGTCGACGCGCCTGATACTATTCAATCGGAATTCTACCATGTAGGTGAGGGGGTGGCCGTCCACTTGGTGAATCACACTTATAACCAGAGAATACTGCACGCACCCAGTGGACCCTCGAAACAGTCTACTCCAGGGTTCTCCCCTACCTATAGTGTCCATCCAGCACGTACTGTTATACCTGTAAGGAACGTTTCAATAAAGGTGAGCAGAGAGTTAATAGGGACAGACAGGATAGGGGCTAGAGAGGTGGTGAGCGGGGAAGAGCTAGAGATAGGGGAGGAAGCGGGTTATCTAGTTGTAAAGAT
>CAYVIZ010000051.1:0-6740 GCA_964451715.1 uncultured Desulfurococcales archaeon
CCTGGAGCGAGCATAGAAGAAGCTCTAGAGGCTCTCCTCGGAAAAGAAGGATAAAATAGTTAGCCTAGAGTGTTTCCTCACCTTTTCTCGAGGTACACATTGACGCCGTTGGATAACCATAGAGCGTTAAGGAAGACTTCCGACATGGCGGGATGGCTGAAGACTAGATCCCTGCTATCATCCAGCGTTAACCCCTTCCTAATAGCTATGACGGCGGCGTTAACTATTTCCGAAGCGTACATGCCAACCATATGGAAGCCTACAAGCCGCCTCGTCTCCTTCTCTACTACGACCTTGGAGAACCCGTAGGCTTCTCCGCTTGCTAGAGCACGGTAGTTAACGGCGTTAGGGAATTTCACCACTATATAGCCGGGGTCTCCCTTATACGCGCTTACCCCCACGCTCCCTACTTCGGGGCTAGAGAAAACCGCTATGGGGACCAGGGACAAATCTACCTTGCTGTCAAGGCCCGCCGCGTTCTCCGCCGCAACTATACCCTCTGCTATAGCTGTACTAGCCAAGAAGTGTCTACCTGTAACATCACCCACAGCATAGATGTTGCCTATATTTGTCTTGCAGTGATCGTCTACCTGTAACCCCTTCTCAGAGAACTCCACGCCTGCATTCTCGAGTCCTAACCCATAAACGTTAGGCACTCTACCCACGGCTATCAGTACTTTGTCTGCCTCGATCTCCTCGCCCCCTGAAAGCTTCACCCTTCCTTTATCTGGGTCTATACGTGTAACAGTCGTCCTAGTATGGATCTCCACGCCTTTTTCTGCTAGTATCCTCTCAAGCCCTCTCCCCAAGTCACGGTCCAGCATGGGTAGAAGCCTGTCAAGAGCCTCTACTATAGATACCTTGGAACCCAGTTTATGCCATAGAGACGCCATCTCAACACCTATAGCTCCTCCTCCTATTATAACAAGGGACCCCGGCACCTCCCTAAGCGATAAGGCTTCATCGCTCGTTATAGCGAACCCCCTACTCAAAGCCTCTTCAAGGCCCTCCATTTTCACCAGCTTGGGCCTAGACCCTGTAGCAACTACTATGTTATCCGCCTCAACGACAGCTCTATCGTCGTCTCTCCCCTTCACTGCCACCCTCCTGTTCGATAAGAGCATAGCCTCTCCCAGTACAACGCTAACTCCGTAGCTGGGGAAGATCCTGTCAGTATAGTATGATATAACCATCTGTATAAGCCCGTCCTTCATAGCCATTAACGCGTTCAAGTCCGGTGAGAGGCCTGAGGCATGCACCAGCCCATATCCTACGGCCTCCTTGAAAGAGTGGTATACATCGCTGAACCTCAAGAGGAACTTGGTAGGCACGCATCCAACGTTAACGCATGTACCCCCAAGAGGCCCCTTATCCACTAGTAGAACCCTAAGCCCTAGCTGGGCTGCCCTAACAGCTGCTGCGGCTCCTCCTGTTCCTCCCCCGATGACCACGAGGTCCCAGGATGTATCGTTTAGCTCGCTTATATTCTTAAACGCCAAAGCCCTTCAATCCTCCTCTACTCATAGACAGTCTTCAATGCTATCTCAACAGCCTTAGCCACTATCCTAGAACACTTACGCCGCTGCTCCTCGGTAGCCCATTCAAACTCGGGGTTAAGATCTCCGCAGTTGGGGCTCCCGAACTCTCTGACGAACCTCCTGAAAACCTTAGCGGATTTCATATGCGTCTCCATGTATATCTCGGCAAAAGTCTTCCCCTCTCCCTTGTTCCTAGAAGTGTAGGCACTCACGGCGGCTACTGCAGCCCATAAAGCGCCGCATATATGCCTGGATCCACTGATTCCGCCTGCAAAACCTATAGGCATGGCTTTAGCGTCCTCTGTCAACTCAAGCCCCAGCGCTTCTGATAGGGCTATGAAGGGGGAGTACGCACAGTTCTCCGTCTCGTTGAGGAGGCTGAGGGCCTTCTTCCTTGTTTCCTCGACTAGCTTGTCCATGCTACTTCCTTGCAAGCTCGTCCACCTTGTTGAGCATCTCCTTATAATACTTTCCTATAACAGGGATGGAGGCGAAGTCGACGGGGTAGACTAGTATGGGTTTAGGCGGGTATACTATAAACCCTGTTCTACTCTGCTCCTCCACGGCCTCGGCAACGCCTTCTAGGAGGCTTGCAGGGAGAGTGAACCCCATCTCGTACTCCTCTACCCTTCCTACTATCCTGTCTCCCAGACCTGGCAGGAAGAGCCTGGGTTTGCCGTCGAGGTAGGAGGACAGTATAGCCAGGTCGCTCCCCGCCTTAGCGTATGACTCCGACTTCACTGGTTCCCCATGCTTGTACACGTATGCGGCGACCAGTTTAAGGAGCTGGCTGGGTGTACCGTAGAATACTATTACATCCGGGTCGAACGACGCATTGTCAAGGGGTGCGGTAACTATCCCTTTAGCTCCCTCCCTTAGAATAGGCATGCTGAGATCCAACCTGACAGCAGCCTCTCTAGTCTCAGTATAGAGGCCATGGCTGAGGGCCCCCTCCTTTATGAACCCCGGGGGTTTTATCATGCCGAATATGAGCATTGTGCCGGGGCACGCCATGTCCTCTAGTTCTGCCATTATGCTTAGGCCCTGGTATCTGCTGAGTCCTATCATCTGGCACAGTGTGAGCTTTGAGCCTAGGTCTCTGGCAGGCTTCAACATTCTGCCTTGTATACCGGTATCACCGTGTTTTATGATCTTCACCGCGACGGGCTTGGTTTTCAGTTTTATTTCTCGGGTTATTTTATCGGAGAGGAGCTTGTAGTTAGGCAATAATGTATCGCCTCTAGTAATATTGTTTTTGTCAGAATAATTTAAATAATACACTATATTATCTATGGCGATATATTTATATAATATTTTACGGGTTAAAATATATAGAATAGCATCCTAAACGGATGCATGCTCCTCCAAGAGAGGTCTCATCCTTGAAGCCCGCACACCCCGCTACAGGAGACCGTGTATTCCCCGGTCTAGGCAAGAAATACCTCGAGGAATACCGGAAATCTATAGAGGAATCCGAGGACTACTACTCCCTCATAGCATCAAGGCTCCTATACTGGAAGAAGCCCTGGACAAGGTACACAGAGACAGACCCCCCGCTCCAGAAGTTCTTCACCGGAGGATACACTAACTGGACATACCTTCTAGACCTAAACAACAAAACTTGGAGAAGGAACAAGGTGCTCTACTACTGGGAGGACGAGGCAGGCAACAAGGCCACAATAAGCTACAACGAGTTCTTCAGAAAGGTAAACCAGATATCCACAGCCCTTAAAAGACTCGGCCTAAAGAAGGGCGACCGTGTAGCAGTATACATGCCGACAGTACCCGAGGCAGCCGCCCTGGTCGTGGCGGTCAACAGGATAGGCGGAATATTCACCCCCATCTCGCCGGGACTAGCAGTCAACGCCCTAGCCCAGAGGATAAAAGACTCCCATGCAAGATTCATATTCACCGCAGACGCCGCAGTCAGGAGGGGTAAGCGTATACCCCTCAAGAAAATAGTCGACAAGACCCTGGAGAACATTGAGAGTGTTGAGAAGGTAATTGTAATGAAGAGGCTCGACGGCAGCGATACAGAGCTGAGGGAGGACCGCGACGTCTGGCTGCACAGGCTCCTAGAGGAGACAGGCGAGGACGCCTACGTGGAGCCCGAGTGGATGGAGGCCAACGAGCCCATAACCATACTATACACCTCCGGCACAAGCGGCAGGCCGAAAGGCATAGTCCACAGCCACGTATCAGCCATAATAGGAGTCTACAGCCTGCTCCGCCTAATAATGGGGTTCCCCGACGAAGGAGCCGACGAGGACGTTATGCTCAACATATCAGAGCTAGGGTGGAGCACTGGAATAGTAGCCCACGTTATAGGCCCCCACATATTCAACTACACCGCGGTACTCTACGACGGAGCACCCAACCACCCCAGGCCAGACCAGTACCTAGCCCTGATAGAGAGGTACAAGGCCACAATCTTCTGGGGTGTACCAACCCTCTTCAGGATGTACAGGATGATAGGAGAACAGGTAGAGAGGCATGACACCTCCTCGCTCAGGCTCATAGTAAGCATAGGGGAACACTTCCCCGCAGACCTCTGGACGTGGGTCTACAAGGCCATAGGAAGGGAGAGGATACCCGTGATAAACATATACGGCTCAACAGAGAGCCTCGCCATGGCAGCTATACCGACACGCATAGAACAGCTACCCATAAAGCCCGGGTCACCGGGCGTCCCCATGCCGGGGTTCGAGCTGGAGGTAGTAGACGAGGACGGGAAACCTGTCGCGTCCGGGGAGATAGGAGCCCTAGCAATAAAAGCCCCCTTCAAAGCCCCCTACGTCTTCCTCACAGTCTGGGGCGACCCACAGGGCTTCGGTAAGCCGGGCTGGAAGGGGGACGTGGACCGCCTCATACAATCCTACTACGCTATACCAGGCTACTACACCACCGGCGACGCCGCAGTGGTAGACGAGGACGGCTACATATGGATAGTCGGCAGAATAGACGACACCCTCAAAATATCAGGTCACCGCATAACAAGCGCGGAGATAGAGGACGGCCTCTCAAGGCATCCCTCAGTAGCAGAGGCCATGGTCGTGGGCAAGCCCGACCCTGTCAAAGGCGAGGTTGCAGCGGCCTTCATAGTCCTCAAACCCGGCTACACCCCCTCGGAGAAGCTGGCAGGCGAGATAAGGGAGACGGTTAAGAGGGAGGTAGGCCCCATAGCCGTGGTAGGTCAAATATACTTCACCACAAGGCTCCCCCGGAACAGGAACGGAAAACTCGTCAGACGCGTTGGAAGAGCACTAGTGAGAAACACGGATCCCGGAGACCTCACAGTCCTCGAAGACCCCTCCGTGGTGGAGGAGCTCAAGAAAGCCCTTGAAAACCCCTACTAGACCCCCAAAGCCTTGGAGGCGTGTAGAGCCATGGTGTTCCCAGAGAAACCCCCCAAGAGGCCTGGATACGAGCTCCTCATAAAAACAATATAGGACGGCGCCCTAGACCTGTCCCCCGATATGAAGATAGTCTCCAAGACGAAGAAGGGCCTACACAGGAACAAGTTCACCCAGACGGCAGATCGTATGAAGAGGCTCGCAGGAGCCCTGGAGAGCCTCGGCGTAAGGAGGCTCGAGGCAGTAGCTACAATGGACTGGAGCACCCACTGGCACTACGAGGCATACTTCGCAGTACCCATGATGGGCTCAGTACTCCACACAGTCAACATAAGGCTCTCCCCATCAGAGCTAGTACACGTCATGGGGAACGCCGGCGACAAGATCCTCATAGTAAACAAGGACTTCATACCCCTAGTCGACATGGTGGCAAGCAGCCTCAAGAAGCTCGAGCACATAATAGTAGTAGACACCGACGAGGCGCCCTCCAAGATAGCAGGCAGGCCCGTACACCACTACGAGGACCTCCTAAAGGAGCACGGGGGAGGATACGAGTGGCCTGAAGACCTACACGAGGACATGCCCGCCGCCATGTGTCATACAGGCGGGACAACGGGGCTCCCCAAGGGGGCATACCACACGCACAGGATGATAGTAATCCACGCAATGTCCATGGCGCTACACCTAGCCTCATTCGGGCCCACCAGGCTGACAGGCGAGGACGTAGCGCTCTACATAGTCCCCATGTTCCACGTATACAGCTGGGGGCTACCCTACTCTGCTACAATGCTTGGGATAAAACAAGTGTTCCCAGGCAGGCTAGACGTGGAAACCCTCCTGAACCTAATAGACGAGGAGGGAGTAACCTTCACAGGCGGAGTACCCACAATACTCTACATGCTCCTCACACACCCCGAGAGTAGCAAGCACAGGCTAGAAGGCCTCAAGTTCATAACAGGCGGATCAGCACTACCAGAAGGCCTCGCCAAGCTGGCTCTGGCAAGGGGTATAAGGGTGATAGGAGGCTACGGCCTAACCGAGACAGCCCCAGCGGTGGCGCTGGGGGAGATACCCCACCACCTGGCACGGGGTAAGAGCGAGGAGGAGCTAGACAAGATGAGGAGAAGCATAACAGGCTACCCAGTCCCACTAATGAAGATAATGGTAGTAGACGACCACGGGAACCCAGTGCCCCGGGACGGGAAGACGATGGGCGAGGTAGTCCTGCGCGCCCCCTGGATAACCCCGGAGTACTACGGAGACCCCGAGAAAACGATGGAAGCTTGGAATCACGGCTGGTTCCACACAGGAGACATAGCAGTATGGAACCCCGACGGCTCAATAACAATACAAGACAGGATAAAGGACCTCATAAAAAGCGGTGGAGAATGGATAAGCAGCCTACGCCTAGAAAACGCGATAAGCACCCATCCAGGAGTAGGCGAGACAGCAGTCATCGCGGCAGAACACCCCAAGTGGCAGGAACGCCCAGTAGCCCTAGTAGCACCCAAGCCCGGCTGGGAAAACAAGCTAACCCCCGAAACCCTAATAGAACACCTTAAAACAAACTTCGTAGAAAAAGGACTCATACCCAAGTGGTGGCTCCCCGACAAGGTGATAATAGTACCCGAGCTACCCAAGACCAGCGTAGGCAAGATAAACAAGAGGCTAGTAAGAGAGAAATACTCAAGAATACTCCTAAACAAGGACACCTAACTCCTCGGGGCCCGCGTCGACGCTAACAAATAAAAACAAGACACCCACACCAGGGCATCCTCGGTGACGAGATACGAGTCAAACCCTAGGCCTACTCGAGAAAGCCGTACTCGCAGCGCTCACCCGGGGCTAC
>CAYVIZ010000052.1:0-6737 GCA_964451715.1 uncultured Desulfurococcales archaeon
CCTTCTTCACCCCTGATACATGGTAGCCCTGGGACTCGTAGAACTCTATAGCCCTAATGTTATCCTTCCTTACCTCTAGATACATCATCCGGGCCCCCTTCTTCCTCATCTCCTCCTCCACAAGACTCAGCAAAGCCTTCCCCAACCCCCTGCCTTGATAGGCCTTGGAAACGGCTATGTTGAGCAAATGCCCTTTGTCCTTTTCCAGTACGCTTATAGCATACCCGACTACCTCGCCGCCGGAGCGGCACACCGTGAAAACCGCCAGGTCTAGGTATAGGAAGAAGGCTATGGACAAGGGATCCCAGGCGTCGTCCCCGAATACTTCTCTTTCTATCCTATAAACACCAGCCAAGTCTTCCCTTACCGCGCTGCCGCACTCGTAGTCTTCCATGAGGGGTACACTCTCACCGGGGAACCCGTGTCCATTAATATTACCGTGCGGCATAAATGTTATTCAATGCACTGGTGCGTCCAGCTTGAAAGTGCTCGAGAAGGACAGGAAGAACCGAGCGGTGAAGCTGCTCGTAGAGGACGAGGAGGACCTATGGATCCTCAGAACAGTCATAAGGGAGGGGGACCTAGTCACGGCTAAGACTACTAGGGACGTAAGGGTCTCCGATACAGGCGAGTCTGAGAGGAGGCCGATGACGTTGAAGGTGAGGGTTAAGTCAACGGAGTTCCAGCCCTTCACGGGTAACCTCAGGGTAAAAGGTGTAATAGTCGAGGGACCCGAGAGGTACGGCCTCAAAGGCTCCTGGCACACCCTCAGCATAAAGCCTGGAAGCGAGCTGGTCTTGGAGAAGCCCGGGGGATGGAGCAGTGCCGAGTTATCTCGGGTTGACAGGAAAGCCTACACCGGTAAGGCCCTGATCGTGGCGGTCGACTATGACGAGTATGCTATAGCGCTTGTAGGAATGCAGGGGTTGAAGCTCCTCGAGGAGGGCGAGCTCTATATACCGGGGAAGGACGACCCCTCCAGGGATACTGTGCTAGAGGGTTCCATAAACAAGATCGCGGAGAGGACGGCATTGCTCTCGTCCCAGGAGAAGGCAGACACGATCATAGTTGTAGGCCCCGGCTTCCTAAAGGAGATGGTCGCCCGTAAACTAGAGGAGCTCGCCCATGGTAAGAGGGTGGAGGTGGACGACGCCAGTATGGGGGGTGTGAAGGGTGTCGAGGAGGCGTTGAGGAGGGATAAGATCCATAGGGTGCTGAGGGAGCTTGAGAGCGTCAAGGCTGAAGCGCTCCTCGAGGAGTTCTATAGACTGCTTCACAGGGATCCCGACAGGGTCGCTTACACGCTCCCCGATGTCTTGTCAACAGTTAGAATAGGTGCGGCATCAATCCTCGCAATCCTCGACGAGCTTCTCTACTCTCCCGATGAGAAAGAGAGGAGTATGGCCGAGGAGGTTCTAGGCGAGGCCAGCCGGTACAGAGTGGAGGCGCTGATAGTTCCTCATAATACTCCTGCAGGCGATAGGCTGCGTCCCCTGGGGGGTGCGGTGGCCCTTCTCCGCTACAGGCTGCCTAGGGAGGCCCGGGGCTCCCTAGGCTCCTATGAGGGTGAGGCTGGTTAGGACTCCTTTTACGGCGCGCATCCTCGTTATAACCTTGTCTACCTCCTTCAGACTCCTAGCTTTTATCTTGACCACTATGTCGAACTGCCCGTAGGTGACTCTCACGTCTTCAACGTAGTTCTTGAACTCTTCCCTGATCTTCTCCGCAACCTCGTGCTCCATAGCCACCTCCGTGTTTATGAGTACATAAGCCACAATCACGTCCTCCTCGGACACGGTATTCCCACCTCCAGTTAAGTTAGGCTTTAAAGGCTAATAAATAACTAGCATGCCGGGAGGGCATTATTAATATTCCAGGGAGAGCCAATCGAGTCAACTAGGTGCCAGATTAATGGCGGGTTTCAAGCCTAGGATAAAGGAGAAACGCTGGGACCCCAGCAGGGAGAAGGCTATACGCGAGCTCTGGAGGAGCGAGGGCCTGTACGCGTATACCATGGACCCGGGGGACGAGCGCCCCCTCCTAGTCATAGACACGCCTCCCCCATACCCCAGCGGCAAGTGGCATGTAGCCGGCGCAGCCCATTACGCCCAGATAGACATGATAGCAAGGTACTTCAGGCTTAAAGGCTACAACGTGGTCTTCCCCTTCTACGCTGATAGGAACGGTTTGCCCGTGGAGGTTAAGGTCGAGAAGACCTATAATATAAACGCCCATGAAATGGCCTCCACCCCCGAGGGCAGGCTCAAGTTCATAGAGCTGTGCAGCCGCTTCCTAGACGAGGTAGAGTCGGAGCTAACCCGCATAATGGACAAGATGGCCTGCAGCCACACCTACTGGAGGAACGGCACGGATAGCGTCGAGTACAGGACCATGACACAGGCCACCTTCATACACTTGTGGAGGAAAGGACTCATCTACGAGGACGAACGCCCCGTCCGGTGGTGCCCCCGCTGTAAGACCACTCTGGCGGAGGCCGAGATAGAGCACGAGGAGAGGAGGGGATACCTATACACGATAGCATACAAGTTGAAAGAGACCGGGGAACCCCTCCCCGTGTCCACCACTAGACCCGAACTCATAGCCTCATGCCGGGCTCTCGCCTTCAACCCGGATGACGATAGATACAAGCACCTAGAGGGCAAGACGGCCATAGCCCCCCTCTACGGCCATGAGGTGAGGATACTCCCGCACCCCCAGGTCGATCCAGAGTATGGCACTGGTTTAATGATGATATGCAGCTACGGGGACGAGGACGACGTGCGCCTCTTCAAGGAGCTGGGCCTAGAGCCGAAGGTCATAGTGGACGAGGACGGCAGGCTGACCGAGGAGGCAGGCCCCCTCTCCGGCCTCAAGGTGGAGGAGGCCCGGGAGAGGATAGCCGAGCTCCTAGAGGAGGAGGGGTTGCTTCTGGATAAAAAGGAGATAACGCATAAGGTGCCTACCTGCTGGAGGTGCCACACGCCCATACAGATAATACACCGCCGGGAGTACTTCCTCAAGCAGATGGAGTTCCTCGACAGGCTCAAGGAGATAATAGACCTTATGGACTTCAAGCCCCTCATGCACAAGAGGAAGCTGATAGACTGGATGGAAGGAATAAGCATGGACTGGCCCATATCCAGGGACAGGTACTACGGGACAGAGATACCGGTATGGCATTGCAGGAGGTGTGGAGCCAAGCTAGTGCCGGAGCCCGGCAGATACTATCGCCCCTGGATGGAGGAGCCGCCCTTCGAGAGGTGCCCTGTCTGCGGCGCGCCGCGCAGCGAGCTGGTGGGGGAGAAGAAGACTTTCGACACTTGGTTCGACTCCAGCGTGTCCCCGCTATATGTGACCCGGTGGTTCCATAATCCCGGCTTCTACGAGAGGGCCAAGGACAACGTGCTGCGCCCCCAGGGATACGAGATCATACGAACCTGGCTATACTACAGCATACTCAGAGTATACCAGCTAACAGGGCGCCCGGCCTTCAGGATGGTCAGGATATCGGGTATGGGGCTAGACTCTAAGGGGAGGGCTATGCATAAGAGCCTCGGAAACGTGGTAGACCCGGAGCCCATACTGGACGAGGAGGGCGCAGACGCCTTCCGGTACTGGGCGGCGGCCGCCGCCAAGCTGGGCTATGACTACAGGTTTAACAGGGAGATGATAAAGACGGGGAGGCTCTTCGCTACGAAGCTGTGGAACATAGCGAGGTTCATCAGCAGCTTCCCAGAACCCGGCGGGGACTACGAGTACTCGATGCTGGACAAGGCGTTCATGGGGCTCCTAGACGAGTATCTTGAGATGATAGAGAAGGGCTACGACGACCTCGACGTGTTCGACCCTATCCACCTTATATACGAGTACACCTGGAACTTCTTCGCCAGCCACTACCTTGAACTAGCGAAGAAGATAGCCTACAACAGGGACGATAGGTACCCTGCCAGGCTCCAGCGCGGCGCCTGGCTGACGCTTCACCGCATACTGAAAACAATCCTCATAACGCTCTCACCGATAATGCCCGTGGTCACAGACGCGATATACCGTGAGATGTACGGTGAGAGCGTACACAAGCAGAGATGGCCTGAGAAGACGGGCTTCAGAGAACACGCGGATCTAGCCAGGACTATAGTCTCCGTGGACAACGCCGTCTGGGGCTACAAGAGAAGGATGGGGCTACGCCTAGTAGACGAGCTCCCCGGCTCCCTGTGCGTGGAGAAGGAGCTTCCAGCCGATGTTGTAAGTGTCCTACAAGACTTCCACAAGGCTATAGTGGAGACGGGTGGGCAGTGCAGCGGGGAGGATATAGGTCCAGGTATGAAAATCTCCAAGTAAACCCTCTCCACGTCACCCTATTTTGAATCCTACCCCGAAGCCCGCTATGAAGGTGGCTGCGAAGGGCACGTTTGCCAGGACATAAGACTTGAACCCTAACCCGGTCGAGACCGTCGTGTTGGCGGCCCCCTCTATCTTCCTTGCGAGAGCGTCGTAGTTGACTGAGATAATACCCTGGTTAGCCAGGTACAGGAGGCCTATAGTGAACAATCCCAGTACTATTACCAGTATTTTCAAGACTTTCTTGACAGCGTATCCTACGGCAAACCCTAGTATGAAGCCGCCGCCGGCTTGGAAGGCTAGGTTAACCCATATATCATTACTGTTGTCCATATCTGAACACCACGGCTAGGCCGTGTGAGCCTAAATACTAATATATTTGCATGTCTCCGTTAATAAATACCGCCGGCGACAACTGTTTTTACGGTGCCTGCGAGAGGAGGCTTAACCTCTGAGAGAGGGGTGTAGAGGACTGTGGAGACGGTTTGCTTCCGAGTACTGGTTTCAGGTAGGGTTCAAGGAGTCTTCTTCAGAGCCAACACGCGGGCGAAGGCACTAGAATACGGGGTGAACGGGTGGGTAAGGAACCTGCCTGACGGTAGAGTGGAGGCCCAGTTAGAAGGTTCATACGAGTCGGTAGGCAGGCTGGTAGCGTTCATGCTGAGGGGTCCTCCGCACGCCCGTGTAGACAGGCTTGAAGCCTCAAGGGTGGCATGCGAGGGTCGCAGAGGGTTCGAGATAATATACTAGACCCTTGAAGGGGCTTTAAACCCCTAAAATCGCCGGCCAGTAAATCCATGTGTCTTAGTATAGGTGCCGTGTAAGCTAGAGGTGTTATTCGCGGCCGGGTGTCTACCTAAGGTAGATATATGTTATTCGTGTGTAACTGCTTCTCATGGCTGGGCGTTGCGGGCTTTTGAGAGGTGGAGCGATATTTCCACTATGTCTCCAGGGCCTAGCGCCGCGTCTCCTATTTGTGGAGGACGCTTAAACGCTGAAACCAGCCCGGTCCTCGGGATGCCCAGACTCCTCATTCTCTTCACGGCCTTCTCCGCATCCCTCTTTGTTAGAGGGCCTAGCTTCACCTCGTATCCCCACCTCGGCTTTTTACCCTTGTCTAGGAGTACTATGTCAACATCCTCTCCTCCCGCTAGGATTGTGTACGCCATTTCCAGGGAGTGGTGCTTGGCCAGCAGCTCTGCTAGTGTGAACTGCAGCTCTATCCCGTACCAGGACCTCACTGTGTCAGGCCCGGGCTCGAGGCCGGCCTCTATGAGGGGGTAGAGGCGGTAGAGTAGCGATGTGGTGCTTGACCTGTGCCTGTAGTAGACTCTTGCCTTACGGGTCTTCCAGAGTGGAACTCCTTCCACCAGGCCTATAGACTCGAGGACTGACAGTATGCCGGTGGCCGCTCCAGGGCTGGAGGTGGTTGATAAACCCGTATTATACAGTATGTGCGCTATATCTGAAGCCCTCCACACGCCCTCAGCGAGTAGCTGGAGGACAGTATCGTAAACCCGGGTCATGCTCCTCTCCTCCTCGGCGAACACCTCTCCTACAAGTCCCCTCGCTACAGGCGCCAGCGTAGACGCTGCCCCTGCCAGGACGCGCCAGGGATCCCCGCCTGGAGTTATGTGGGACAGTATCCAGGGATCCCTGGCAAGCGGAGCCCATAGAACAGACTCTCTATCCCCTAAGCCGGCCTTGTGGAGTGAGGCTATAGTATCCTCTACAGCTGCCACGTCTATGTGGAAAGCCTGGAACATGCCCAGAAGAGGGCTCCCACGGTTGAATACCCTCGAGGCAATACTCATACTGGAGCCGCATGCGACCAGAACCCCCTCCGACTCCCAGTGAAGTGTGGAGAGGAGATCCCAGTACTCCAGGGGGAGCCTCTGGAACTCGTCGAGGACAACGATGCCTCCACGCTTGAGCAGACCGGCTATCCTCCTCATACAGTCATCCACCCACACGATACCGGGGCTTGATCCATCATCTATTACACACTTCCCAGAATGGGCCACAGTAGCATAGAGGCTCCACTCGATACACCGTCGGAGGAGCCACGTCTTCCCAGTCTTCCGCCTACCGTAGACCAGCAGCCATCCTCCCCTGTATTCTCTGAGGTAGCCGCATTCCCACCTGTCTAGAACTACTCCTCTCCGCAACGCTTCACCCTATATAACCATAATTATATAACAACAGTTATATAACCATAATTATACAATACCTACCACCCCTAACCAGTAAACCCTAGAGATAAAAGAAGAAAACAGGGTCAGTAGCGCCGACCATGATCACAGCCCACAGAGGGCTTCACGCCGTGGTCTCTCCTCATCCCCCAACCACACCAATCCCAAAAATAATATCAATAACATAGACTTAACAAAATAAACACA
>CAYVIZ010000053.1:0-2058 GCA_964451715.1 uncultured Desulfurococcales archaeon
ATATGGTGAGGACATTATGAGTGAAAAGGAGGAGAAAAGGGGAGAAGACCTAATTAGCCTGATACCTGAGAGCGATAGAGGAGACGTCATGACGTTACGCTTTGTTCTAAAGAGTGTAACAGAGTTTCTCAGGGATATAAAGGAGCCATTAGCGGATCTCATGAAGACCCTTGGAGCCTCACTGGATGGAAGAAAGATAGGTGAGGAAGTAGCGGCTTTCTATGAGAGCCTTAGAGAAGCTAACATGCCAGAAGACCTCGCGGCTAAGATGACGCAAGAGTACTTCGAGAATAGGATGAAGGCAGCGCAGGTCCTCTCGAGCCTGATGGGCAAGTTCACGGGAGGCATGATGGAAAAAGGAGAGAAGAAGCCGTGGGGGGATCCTCAATCCCTCGGCGAGCTCTTTAAAACCTTGATGGAGTTGAAGAAGCTGAAGGAGGGTAAACAGGGAGAGGAGTTTTCTAGGGAGGATGAAGGCAGCGAGGAGTAAAATCCGCTCTAGGCTTTTTACATAAGATGCTAAGGGAGCTGTACTGTGAAGCGGTATGGCGTCTGACAAAGAGCTCGAAGAGCTCAAGGATAAACTGGAGGAGCTCGAGGCCCGTATAAACGCTCTTCAGGACTATCTAGAGGGGGATGACTCTGTCTTCATGGCTCTAGCTATAACTGTTCTAGGGATTAGTGTGCCGCGCAGGCTTATCGGTCTGATCGGGATGATAAAAAGGGTTTACACCGACCTCAAGTCTCTTGGAATGATGGATGACATTAGCAGGGTAATAATAGGTGTACTAGCGGCTAAGGGTGAGATGTGTGTATCCGAGCTTGAAAGGGAGGTTCGTAGGGTGCGTGGAAGCGCGTCTAGACGCATAATATACGATAGGCTGAGGCTCCTTGAAGGCTACGGAGTGCTGAGGACGAGACGGGAGGGTAATCGGAGGCTTGTAAGCCTTGAAGGGAAGTACTTTAAGTAGGACGCGCTTCGTCTTGGAGACGGTGGGTTTTATAATACTTGTATCTTTTTACGTCTTATCCTTCATGGCAAGTGTTAAGCTGAAGACAATGCTGTGGAAAGCATCCAATAAGAGAAGGTTTAAGAAGGCCCTGAGGAAAGGCAAGCTACCTGATATACTGATCAATGATTTGCTGGACAAGTATGGGCGGGTGCTTGATGAAGGCCTCCCCCAGGCGCTGTTATACAAGCTGATAGCCAGGAGTATGAGAGGGTTTAATGGTTAGTTGGTTGTACTAATATTCTTCTTAATGTAGGTATTAGAAAATATTACTTGGACGGGGTGTATCCCGGATTGACTGACGCGGTAACGATTAACGAGTTGTATAAGATTTATCCAAGCGGGGTTGAAGCCGTCAGAGGGCTCTCCTTCAGGATCTCGGAGGGTGAGATATATGCTCTAATAGGCCCTAACGGGGCGGGTAAAACCACCACGTTACGCATAATTGCAACGCTAATAAAGCCTACGGGCGGCAGGGTCGAGGTTTTCGGCAATGATGTTGTCAAAGAGCCTGACCGGGTCAGGTCAATAATTTCATACCTGCCCGAGGAGGCGGGTGCATACAGGAATCTTAAGGGGATAGAATATCTTAAACTAATGGCCGGCTTCTATAAGGTCAAGGGTAGAAGTATGGAGGAAATAGCGGCGGAGGCCGCTGAAATAAGCGGGCTAGGGGAAAGGCTCCATGATAAGATAAAGACTTACAGTAAGGGAATGAAAAGGAGGCTCCAGCTGGCTAGAACACTGGCTCCCCATCCTAGGCTAGCCATACTTGACGAGCCTACGAGCGGCTTGGATGTACTAGCTAGCATGGAGATAAGGGATCTGGTGAAGGAGTACTCGAGAAGGTATAGGGTAACCGTGCTGCTGAGCAGTCATAACATGCTTGAAGTGGAGTATCTTAGTGACCGGGTGGGGATAATCTATAGGGGCCGCCTATTAATCGAGGGGCCTCCGGAGGAGGTCTTGGAGCGTACGGGGGCTAAGAACCTCGAGGAGGCGTTTAAGAGGCTGGTTAAGGAGGTGTCTATGGCTTGATATGGCCCCT
>CAYVIZ010000053.1:2158-3805 GCA_964451715.1 uncultured Desulfurococcales archaeon
CTCTACGCTGAGGAACGAGGGTTCACAGGGGTAGTAGTTATACCCGAGGGGTTCGGAGAAAACATCACCAAGGGGGTACCCGGGAAGTTATACGTGTACACGTATATGAGGGAAGCCAGTTTATCAGAGGCAAGCCGTGTTTCTGCACTAAACGGGCTTATAGGCAGCTATGGAAACGTGGTTAGGCAGAGGTTCGCTGAAGCAGCCAACGTTTCAACAGCATTCGTCTACAATCCTGTCCAGGTTGAGGGGAAAGTCGCCTTATCCGGGCGTATATATAGCGCTGAGGCGGCAAGCCAGGTCACGAGTCTATTGTTCTCTATAATATTTGCACCACTGATAGTAGTGGGTTATGCGAGCCAGATAGCGGCTACCACTATGGGGGTGGAAAAGGAGGAGCATACCCTAGAGGTTCTGCTGAGCCTCCCGGTTAACAGGAAGAGCATCGTGGTAGCGAAGCTGTCTGGGAGCATTGTTATATCGATATTAGCCACCCTGGGCCTCTCCCTCGGATTGATCATCTATATAGGGAATGTTACAAAGATGGCTGGTGGAGGATTCGCCATAGATCTCCTGAGAAACCTTCTAAACGCGTCTAACATGACGGCTATAGGTGTTGCGTTAGTTGTAGGGGTCCTCCTCTCAACGTCTCTCTCCATGCTATTAGGACTCTTCGGGAAGGATGTTAGGAGCAGCCAATCCTTATCCGGCGTAGTGTGGACGCTTGTGTTCCTAGTAGGCTATGGGCTTGCAATGATACAGTTCACTGGCCTCGGAGAAGCCGCTAAGATAGCCATAGCTGCTGTCCCTCTCTCAGCGCCGGTTCTAGCGTTAAAGCTGTCGCTTACAGGGGTAACCGGTATTGTATGGATAAGCATAGCATTCCATATCGTCGAGCTCGTCTTCATACTCTATGCCCTAGCGAGAATAGTGGGGAGCGAGGTTATGATAGTGGGTTTGGGCTTAACGGAGAGGTTTAGGAGGCTTAGCAGGAGGAAGAGATGAATGCTAAGAGGAGAATGCTGTTGGGTAAGGGGAGACGTAGCTATAAAAGAATACTAGCGATCACGGTCTTACTAGCAGTGGTCTACGGGGCCTCTTTTGAAGCGTTTGTAAACGTCTTTTCCTGGGTAGCCAGTAAAGAAGGGTTAGAGTGGAGTATGAACGGTTTAGGCGGGTGGGTTAGAGAGGTTGAATGGAGTCCTAGCGGGGAATGGGTTGCTGTCGCTGTAGGGGGTTTAAGCCCGTGGATAAGCAATGGTTCAATAGGCATATACGACAGGCATGGAGTCCGTGTATGGTCTCTTGATGTCAGCTCTCCTGTAACCAGGGTGGAATGGTATAACGATAGTATACTCGTCTTCATAGAGAAGACGGGGCTCGTTGGATTGGTGGATGTGGCGGATAAACGTGTTGTATGGAATAGATCCCTAGAGGCTTTCATGGATGATTTAACCGTAGACCGGGGCGATGGATACATTCTCGTAGCAGCGGATTTGCCGTTAGATTCTGTGGTTGCATTAAGCCTTAACAACGGCAGTATACTGTTTTCTAGAGAGATGAATGGAAGCGTACTAGATGTTGGGTATAACCCAAGTAGAGGGGTGATCTATGCATGTTCAGCGGGAAACATTACCGCGCGGTTCA
>CAYVIZ010000053.1:3905-6666 GCA_964451715.1 uncultured Desulfurococcales archaeon
GTAATAGCGGTTACCACGGAGTGGTTTGATTCTTATCTTAATCCTCACGGCGGTGTGTTTATCTATGATATCCATGGCAAGCTTGTTGGAAGCATGGAATTGAAGGGTAGGTGTTCCTCGTCTGACTGGAGTCCTCAGGGGAGGCTTGCCATAGGCACGAAAGAAGGGGGTCTATACGTGTTGAATCCTAGGAGAATGTGGCTTTACTCTCTCGTCACTCCGCTTTCGATCCTAGTATCGCTTCTCGTATTACTCGGATTGTTTTTACGGTTCAGAAAAGCCAGTATATTCAAATTATAGTCTACGGAACACGTATGTATGTGGCAAAACTGTTTTTATCGGATATACTCCTTTTATCCTTCCATCATAGGGTTGGATTAGGGTGCCCGAGTTGAAGGAGCCTCTTATAGACCAGGATCTTCAGGGTTACGCTGGTATAGTTGTCTCAAGGGTTATAAGAGAGAAGTACGGGTTCAAACCGCTGGGCTGTAGTGTATCGGATAGGGGGCTTGCATGCGACTTCGACAGCGGCGGTGTTTATCCTAGTGTGTCAGAGCTTAGGGAGCTTCTGGGAGAGCTTGAAGGTGGAGTTGAGTTCGAGTGCAGTGTAAGGGAGGTGGAGGGCATACTAGCTGAGCTGGGCAGGCCTAAGGTGTGTGTATCAGGCGGTGTTGAAGTGCCCTTAGAGGGTGAGATTAACCCTTCTCCGTCGGAGAAACTATATCTCTATGTATCCAATGTGTCAACCCATAATCCGAGCAGAGACGTTAGGCTCCTACGGATAAACCTGGTTGCATTCAGGAGCAGAGAGGAGCTGGACGCTTATCTCTCCTGGCTTGAAGAAGCAGAGAAAAGAGACCACAGAATCCTCGGCAGGAGGCTTGATCTGTTCAGCTTCCACGAGGAAGCAGGGGCAGGGCTAGTCCTTTACCACCCCAAGGGTCAGATCATACGTGAAGAGCTTATCAGGCTTGCCAGAGAGATAAACGATAGTCTCGGTTATAAGGAGGTTTACACGCCTCACGTCTACAGAAGCCTTCTATGGCGTATAAGCGGGCATCTAACACACTACCGTGACAAGATGATACTCGCTAGGATAGAGGGGGACGAGTACGGTGTTAAGCCCATGAACTGCCCCGGCCATATACTCATCTATAAAAGCATGCCGAGAAGCTATAGAGATCTACCCCTGCGGCTCTCCGAGTTCGGCACTGTATACAGGTGGGAGAAGCGGGGAGAGCTTTATGGACTGCTGAGGGTTAGAGGGTTCACCCAGGACGACGGCCATGCCTTCCTGAGGGAGGACCAAGTCAAGGACGAGGTGAAGGCCATACTGAACAAGCTGCTCTGGATGCTCGGGTTATTCGGCTTCAAGGGAAGAGACGTAAAAGTCAGCCTTTCAACACGCCCAGAGGAGTATATAGGCACTATAGAAGCGTGGGACAAGGCAACCGAGTCTTTGAAAGCCGCGCTAGACGAGCTGGGTCTGGATTACGAGATTAAAGAAGGGGAGGGAGCATTCTACGGGCCCAAGATAGACGTGGACTTCAGGGATAGCCTGGGCAGGTGGTGGCAGTGTGGCACTATACAGGTTGACTTCAATCTTCCCGAAAGATTCGATATGACTTATACCGATGAGAAAGGAGAGGAGAAGAGGCCTGTAATGGTTCATAGGGCCCTACTAGGTAGTGTCGAAAGGTTCATGGCTATAATAATAGAAAACTTCGCGGGGAAACTCCCCACCTGGCTCAGCCCTATACAGGTTGCAATTATACCGGTCACCCGGGCGCAGGAGGAGATAGCGGCTTCCTACGTGGAGATGTTTAGGGGTAAAGGGGTTAGAGTAGAGGTTTTCACCGGCAGCGAGAGTCTAGGAAAGCGAATACGTGCAGCTTACACGCAAGCTATACCGTACATAATAATTGTGGGGAAGCGGGAGGCCGAGGAGGGTAAGATCACTGTGAGAGGGAGAGGTAATGTTGAGGTTAGAATGGTTGAGCCGGAACGCTTCCTAGCTCTTCTACTTGAAGAGATAAGGAACCGTGATCTAGAACAAACCGCCTTGGCTAAGCTTAGAGGTCACCTACAATAGATTCTAACCCTTCTCTTTAACGTGTAATGGACGGCTAGGGACGCGAGTAGTATTAACCCTATAGCTGATAGAAATATGGCTATGCAAGAGGAGGACATGGAGCCTCTACTCCTCTCCCAAGCCTTCTAAAACATCTTTAACGCCTAAAGCTAGGGCTATACCTGCTACTATACCTGTTATGGCTATGGAGTATGCTCTTGTCTGCAGCTTGTTGCTATGGCTTACCAGCTGGATGGTGTAATCCATTGACTGGTTTATCTTGGGTATATCTATGTGGAGCGTACTATAAACTGGTATCAACGTATTGGCATCATAGTATACGTCAGTCTTAACGTATATATCACCATACACCGGATGGACAACCACGTTGTTCCCGACGGGTATGAAGTGGTAGGCCGTCCACTCACCCCCCACAGTTTGTACAGGCTCTTTACCCATATTAGCCAGTAAGCCTCCTGTGAGGAGGTCAGGGGCGAAAGTAGCATTGGCATAGCTGGCAGGGAGAGGGTGAAGCCCCATTAAAACAAAGCGTGGGGGGACCACGGATCCGGCCTCCCAAGTCACCGGCGTGCCGTTGTACCAGTCTGAAGCTGTTATACCTAGGTATAGTATTGGAGAGCTGCAGGTGTAGGCCTGTGAGGGCTTGACCTCTAGTCTTATAGTGCCGTG
>CAYVIZ010000054.1:0-6545 GCA_964451715.1 uncultured Desulfurococcales archaeon
CTCGACAAGGTAAAGGAGAGAATTGAAAAAGTTGCTAGAGACACGCTGCCCCGGGGCTCGGAGTCAATGCTGTATCCGGGTCTCATAACGGGAGTCAAGTACGAGCCCGTGGAGAGGGTTGGAGTATACGCCCCCGGAGGACTCGCTAGTTATCCATCAACAGTATTGATGACAGGAGTACCCGCCAGGGTAGCGGGTGTAAAAGAGTTATACCTGGCCACACCCCCCGGAGAAAACGGGCGTGTTGATCCTCTAGTACTCGTGGCAGCAGACATGGTGGGATACGACGAGATATACAGGCTTGGGGGAGCCTATGCTGCCGCCGCCCTAGCCCTAGGGACTGAGACCGTGAAGAAGGTAGACATGATAGCAGGCCCGGGAGGCAAGTGGTTCACCGCTGCGAAGGCCCTCCTCTATGGTAGAGTTGGAGTCGACTTCCTAGCAGGACCCACGGAGCTCTTCATCGTGGCGGACGGCAGCATCGAGGCCAGCTGGGTTGCATGGGATATAGCCGCCCAGGCGGAGCACTCGCCTGACACAACCGTGATCCTGGCCGTAACCAGTGAAGACTACGCTGACAGGGTTATAGAGGAGTTATCCCGTATAGTAGCCCGCCTAGAGACGCGGGGAGTCGTGGAGGAGTCGATAAGCAGGAGAGGCCTAGTGCTCCTAGTCGAGGATCTAGACGAGGCGCTTAGAGCGGCCAACGAGTACGCGCCCGAGCACCTCTATATAGCAGTGGAGAACCCCTCCTACAGGCTCCTCTCACAGGCCAGGAACACTGGTATGATAACACTAGGGCCCTACGCTCCTCCCGCGCTTGCAGACTACTCCACGGGAGCCAACCATGTACTGCCAACTATGGGCTGGCCCCGGTTCACAGGCGGGTTAACCCCCGCCTGCTTCCTCAAGCCCATATATTATGTTTTCACCCTCAGAGACGGTTTCCGGTCAGCGTGCCGCGAGGCTGTCCTCCTCTCTGACTGGGAGGGCCTCAAGGCGCACAAGATGAGTGTCTATGTGAGGGGGTGTGATGAGAGTGGATAAGGTGGGATACTCCCTCGTGGCCGTGGCCATCTACCTGGCCTCCATGGTCGCCTTAGGGATAGCTGTCTCCAGGAGGTCTAAGAGCTTCAACGACTACGCTGTTGCAGGCAGGAGACTAGGCTTTGTAATGGCTTACGCGACGATACTGGCCACATGGTTCGGCACAGGCCTGGCTATGGGAGGCGCCTCTATGGCTTACAGCTTCGGTTTGAGGGGGGTCATAATGGACCCTATCGGGGCAGGGCTCAGCATACTGTTGTTCGGCCTGTTCTTCGCCTCGATCCTGCGGAGAAGGGGCTACATAACGATAGCCGACTTCTTCCGCGACAGATACGGCTCACGCATGGAGGCGTTGTCGGCGGTAGTACAAGTACTAGCCTACATGGGGTGGAGTGCCTCGCTCCTAGTAACCTTCGGCACCATATTGAAGGTCTTCACAGGCGTGAGCTACACGTACGGCCTACTCATAGGAGTAGCTGTAACCATAGCCTACACTACTATAGGCGGCCTATGGTCGGTTGTATATACGGACCTGATACAGGCAGGCCTACTAGTAGCCGGCATACTAGCCCTGTTCCTAGTAGTCTTAGACGAGGTCGGCGGCTTATCGGTCTTCGGTTCAACCATACCCTGGGACGCGCTCAGCATACTCCCCGAGAAGGGCTTCGGATACCTGGGCTATTGCGGCGCTATGGGCGCCGCATTCTACATATCATCCTGGCTCGTCCAAGGCTTGGGAGCAGTGAACAGCCAGGACCTGGTTCAGAGGGCCGCGGCGTCCAGGGACGAGTCTGTAGCAAGGAAATCCGCGCTGGCGGCGAGCTTCTCCTACATAATCCTAGGCCTCATACCGGCGTTGATAGGCATAATGGCCACCCAGATATACCCCTCCATGGATAACCCTGACGAGGTGATACCCAAGCTGGCCGTAGACCTTCTCCCCACCCCCTTGTTCACACTGTTCGCCGTAGGCATACTAGCAGCCCTCATGAGCAGTGCTGACAGCGCTATACTGGTGCCAAGCGTGGTTGCCGCTGAGAATATAGCCCCGGCCCTAGGACTGGGCAGGAGCGAGCGGGGCAAGCTAGTGATAGCCCGTCTCATGGTTCCAGTAATATCAATCCTAGCCCTGGCCATAGCGTTGAAGGCGCCCACGATATATATGCTGATGAATCTAAGCTGGGAGCTCATACTAATGACGCACGCCGTACCCTTCATAGCAGGCCTCATATCAAGCAAGCCCAACGAGAAAACCGTTGTCACAGCCGTGGCTGCGGGACTGGCCTTATGGGTACTCCTCTCCGCCTACGTCTACCCGGCGACGTATAGTGTTGAGGGAGACATGGAGTGGGCTATATGGGACGCCATATACATAGCGGCCCCGCTTGCCCTACTAGTGGAGGCTATGATAGTGGGTATAGCGGGGAAGCTGTCCAAATAGGATTCAACACCTTATTTCTCAACCACCCTCTTACCCTTAAGGAACTCGCTCGCCTTCTCAGCAACCACAGGCCTCGCAGTAGACTCTGCCAGAGCCCTTAGGCCCCTATCCACCCAGAAGTGGAGCCGGGCGCTCGCGAGGAGCTTCCTCGTCTCCGAAATCGCGAAGGGGTCTCCCTTCGCGATGTCTTCAGCCAGCTTCCTCACCTCCGTTCTAAGCTCCTCGTGCGTGTCGACGACCATGTTAACAAGCCCCATCTCCCTAACCTCGTCAGCTGTGAAGGTCCTACCCGTCAAGGCTATCATCGCCGCATGCTTCGCGCCTAGGAGGAAGGCGCCTATAGTGGGCGTGCCTGGAGGAACCATCCCCCACCTAGCGGCGGGGCTGCTGAACTTCGCCCTCCTAACAGCTACAGCCAGATCCACAGCGTTCAGCATCTCCATGCCAGCCCCTATGGCGTGACCGTTGACCGCTGCTATAACGGGTTTACTGCACTCAGTCAAGGCCAGGCATACGCCGCCTAGGCCGAGGTACATTAGGCGCCACGCGTCATCCATGCCTCTCACCTTGCTCGTGGCAGTCAGGTCTACCCCTGTGGTGAAGAACCTCTCTCCGCTCCCTGTTAACACTATGACTCTTGTATCAGTGTTGCTGCACTCCTCCCTTATCTTGGAGGCAAGCTCTCTGAGGTGGGGTTCATCTAGGCTGTTGCCTTGGTTTTCCCGGTCTATTATAATCCAGGATATGAGGTCGTCTCTCTCGACTCTTATCGGCAAGGGAGAACGTCACCCATGTAAAAAGGGTTAGTAGGGCTGCCTAGATAATATAGGTTTCATATGCTACAGTGAAGAATCACCGGCTATATTGCAGGACTTGTCTTCTTGGAACCCGAATTGTGCAAGGCAGAACGCTACACGTCTTAATGATCTCCGCGTGGCTTTGCCTGTCTTCTTTACGGCATAATCCTTGACTATGTCCCTGTGCTTTCCGAGGAGGTGTGTGGCAGCATCCTCTAGCGACTTTGCTGTGTAGCCGCAGAAGGGGCATTTGATCATCTTGTCCATCCAGTAATTGTAAAGGAGGGTTGAACACTAATAAATCGTTGGTAGACATATAAGGGTTACCTGACCCCCAAGAGGGGTTTATGCGGAGTTTGGCGATGCGGCTATGGTCAACCTTGCAGATTCAGGGGGTAGTGTTACTAGACGACGATTGCTGCTTGGTTTAATAATACTGGTAGGCCTCCTTGTTAGAGTACTCTTTACACCCTACTCGGCCGGCTCCGACTTGGCCCAGTTTCACGGGTTCGCGGAGACGTTTATCAGGCACGGGCTGTGTTTTTACTCTTATTCTTGTTCCGGCAACTGGGCCAGTGAGGGTTGGCCTTATGACTGGCCCTATGTTTATGGTCCTGTTTGGATGTATATCCTGGGCTTCCTGGCGCATGTTACTAGAGGAGGAGTTGAAGCCTCATGGGTGAGGGGGCATTACTACGTCTACATAGACCCCGCCTGGATAGTGGCGGTTAAAACCGTGCTCATAGCCGCCGACACGGCTGATGCACTCATACTGTACTTTATAGCCTCTAGGAGAAGCCGTGGAGTGACGCCTATAGCTGTCACAGCGCTCTACTACCTGAACCCAATGACCATATACATATCCTCTATATACGGCATGTTCGACCAGCTCGCCCTCTTCTTTGTGCTGACAGCGTTAGCCCTCTACAGCCGGGAGAGGCTCCCGCCTTTCCTCCTAGGATTCGCTGCCAGCGTAAAGCAGACGGCCCTGCCCGTCTTGGCATCGCTCTTACTGCAGTCCGTCAAGGATAAGAGGCTGGTGAGGTTCTCTGCATACGCTGCAGCCGGGCTGATTCTCCCCTTTCTCCCCATACTAGTCTCCTGCCCCACATCGCTAATCCATCTACTCGGCGCTGTTGACGAGGCAGGGGAACCCCACTACACGTTACCCCTGGCTTATAGCTTCAACGGTGTATCAAGCCTAGCCACATATATGCACCTATCCAGTGGTGGCAGCTATATGTGGCTGATAAGAATATGGCCTCTACCCTTCACCCTGTTATCGTTATATCTTGCCATAAAAATAGTTAGGAATGACATGCACCCGCTAGTCGTTGCTGCACTCTCATACGCGGTGTTCACGGCAACCTACTGGAGGATAAACCACCAGTACCTAGTCCCCCTGATAGCTCTGGCTCTAGCGGCTCTCCCCCTACTTGATAGAAGAGGGAAGATCCTTTCATTAATACTCGTCTTCTGGATAGGGTTATGGCCTATAGCCTTCCCTACCAGCTGGTGGTTCCACGTCCACATAAGGAACCCTAACACCGGGATGATAAGATTCATTGACAGGATAACGCTCATGGTGTTCGACGACAGGTTTTACGTTGCATACAGTGTGATACTAACATTCCTGCAGTACGTGTTCATACTATATGCTGCAGCGAAGACGCGTACAAGCGGTGAAGGCTACCTCCTCCAAGATCTTAGAAATAATCCTGCACCAGCCGCGATCATTAAGGCTCCCAGATAGTACAAGACTCTGGCCGCGGTGGATACGTTCTCCATGTTCTTCACTTGCTGGGCAACATAATAGTAAGTATAAACGGATACGAGAAAGCTTAGTTTACGCCCCCTATTGTATACAACCAGCTTATATGTGCCTGGCCCCTCTAGATTTTTAGTGCCCGATGTCTCTCCACTAAGTTCCCACCTGATAACCTTGTGCCCGTGATCGTCTAGTATTACGAGTACATAGGATAGAGGGCCTTGTTTCATGTCTTCAGGAATGATGTGAAACTTGACATATGGTTTAACCGCGTAGCCGGGTATTTTTATCTCTGCAGTATACGATTCGCCGGTACCGAGGTCGACCTCGTCTACTATTTGCGGCCCCTTCTGGAGGGACATTAAAGGCTCGTTAGCCCTGTGCGATGCTAAACCAGCTATTACAAGGATTACTCCTATAGTAACAATTATCAACAGGCTCTTATGTTTCATTACACGCAATTCTTAACTATACCTATTTTATATATTTCTCAAAGGGTTATATATAAAAAGTAAGCATTAACTTGTTACGGTGAACCCGTATTGGCTCCAACGCTTGCACTGGAAGCTCTAGCAGTATACGACCACACGCTTAACCAGACAGGAGAAACGCTTCTAGTCGAAGACGGGAACGCACGGCCTATAAGAGGAGGCCCGCCCTCCTACGCCTCAAGACTCCGGCTCGGCGGTTACATAATACCCTCCTTCATAGACGCACACCTCCACCTTACCTGGCTCGGGCTACACCTGAAGGGAGTAGACCTATCAGGCTCTAAGACCCCCTCTGATGTGGCACACGGTATGATACATGCCAAAGGTGAAATAGCATACGGGAGAGGGTGGGATCAAGAAAACTTCGACGATTCCCGGGAGCTTCCTACTAGGAGGATGCTGGACAAGTATGTGAGGGACAGGCCGGCCATAGCGGTGAGGGTATGTGGTCACCTGGCAGTGGCTAATACAGCAGCTCTCCAGATGGCAGAACCCTGGAAGAAGTATCCGGGGCTAGTAGACAGGGAGAATGGGATACTATGGGAGGACGCTGTAGAGTATACCCTGTCCAGGATACTTGAGGAAATAGACTTGAAGCCCTATCTAGCCACGGCACTCAACGCCCTGTGGGAGGCTGGGGTATCAGGGTTCT
This sequence comes from uncultured Desulfurococcales archaeon, assembly GCA_964451715.1. Taxonomy (GTDB): domain Archaea; phylum Thermoproteota; class Thermoprotei_A; order Sulfolobales; family Acidilobaceae; genus Tiamatella. Next base: position 6,197 of record CAYVIZ010000054.1, read on the forward strand.
CAAGCATGTCCTGCAGTCCCATGGAGTATAAGGCGCTTAGAAGACTCGAAGACGAGGGAACCCTCAGACATAGGGTTTCATGCTACCCGGACCACCATAGGCTGAGAGAGTTCCCGGCAGACTCCAGCAGGAATATAGGCATGGTCAGGATTGTGGGGGTTAAATTATTCGCCGACGGGAGCTTCGGAGCCCGCACCGCCGCGCTTTACGATGATTACGCTGATGATCCCGGTAATAAAGGCAGACTCCTGCTTACTAGCAGGGATATAGAGCGTATTGGCAAAGAAGTGCTTTCCAGAGGACTTAGAGTTGCAACCCACGCGATAGGTGACGAGGCTATTGGAGAGGT
>CAYVIZ010000055.1:0-6476 GCA_964451715.1 uncultured Desulfurococcales archaeon
AAGTGTTTTAAGGTTTTCCCTTGATCCGCACCGCGGCCTCCTTCAATTCTACAGGAATGGGGCCGCGGATCAACGGTCATCTTACTTCAACTCCACCAAATCTGATCCGGGATTATATCTTTGTTTTCAATATCTTTTTAGATGGTTCTATTTTCCTCGGCTTGTATCTCTCCTCTTTTTCGTAACGTGATTCCAAGTAGCGCTTTATTATCCTCGTTGTTATCTGGAGTATTGTCTTTAATCTCTTTCTCTTTATTTGCTTTAGAAGGAAGCGTGGCCTCATGTAGAATGATCTATAGGCCTGACTTATTATTCTAGCTAACTGGCTACGTGTAAAGTGATAGCCCCTCATTACAGGGTGTATCGTTGTATAGTAATCCCAGTCCCATACTTCTATTAGGTTGTCCTTTACTGCCTGATGGTAGAGGGGCGTGCCGGGATAGGGTGTAGCCACGGTGAACTGCGCGTAGTCTACATTGAGTTTTTTAGCGAACTCTATTGTGAGCTTCATGTCATCTATGGTTTGCCAGGGGAAGCCTAGTATGAAGCTTCCCGCCGCTTCCATGCCTGCTTCATGAGTCCAGCGGACCGCTTTGAAGACCTGGTCTATAGTTATCTTTTTCCCTATTTTCTCTATGTCTTCCTGCTTGTAGGACTCTACGCCGTAGTATATAGTGGTGCATCCTGCTTTTGCCAGTAACTTAAGCATATTGGGGTCGATGCTGCTTACCCTGGAGCCGCAGGTGAAGCTTATATCTAGCCCTCTCTCGATTATGCCTTGGGCTAACTCTTTTACCCATTTCTTGTTAAGAGTCAACTCGTCGTCGCTGAATACTACTATCCTCGTCCCATACTTCTCGGTAGCCTCCTCCAGCTCGTTTAACACGTTCTCAACGCTCCTAACCCGGTAGCGGCGGCCCCAGAAATAGCTTGTGGTGCAGTATATGCACCCGTATGGGCATCCCCTGCTCGCCATTATGTGTATTATCTTTATTGGTTTGTCGAAGAGTGTGTAGCGGTCCATGGGGAGCAGGTGGCGAGCAGGTGGAGGCAGCTCGTCTAGATTTGCTATGAGGGGGCGTGGAGGGGTAAGCTTGACCTCTCCTAGACTATTCCTGTATGCTAATCCCCTTACTTCGCTAGGTTCACCATGCTTCTTCTCGAGATGTACGAGGAGTTCACTGAAGGTTTCTTCTCCTTCCCCTATAGCGACGTAGTCAACACTGTTGGATAAGGCTTCCCTATACATAAAAGAGGCATGTGGCCCGCCTATAACAATAGGTATGTCTGGATCATGTTCCTTGATCATTCCTGCTATCTGGTAAGCTGCGTTTACAGTTGGTGTAACAGCGGATATCCCAACAACGTCCGGCGAGGTTGACAGGGCTTCCCTGACAGTGTCCTCTACAGTCATCTCTAGTGTGGCAGCGTCTATTATCCTCGGCTTATGGCCTTCTCTTTCTATGAACGCTGCTATCGAGGCTAGGCCTAGGGGTGGTGCTCTAACGCCTATGCTCTGGTATATTTCTAGTCTTCGGAGCCCCGGGGATTGTATGAGGGTGACCCTCATCCGGGGTCACCCCCGGCATTCTTCCCTGAAGGCGGGCTTACTCTGACACGGGGCTTGGGTATTTTATCCCAGTCTTCCTTGTTTAGTATACATCCTGGATCAGGTGCTGTTACATCGCTGAAGTAAGCATATGCTCTTGCCCTGCAGCCTCCGCACACGTATTTATAGGGGCATTTGCCGCAGTAACCTTTGAGGAGCTCCCTGTTTCGAAGCGTGTTGAAGAGGGGGCTCTCCATCCATATATCCTTGAAGTTCTTTTCTCTTATGTTGCCGACTTTTATTGGGAGGAAAACACATGGTGCCACATCTCCATTGGGTTGGAGTGCCGCGTATATTCTGCCTGCACCGCAGCCGCCTACGAACTCTGCTAGAGCATTTACTATCTTGTTTTCACCTACATAGAAATGTGTGGGTGATATCTCTTTGCCCCCGCTCTCCTCCAGGACCACGCGGGCGTATTGGGGTGCCGTTGATTCTATCTCTATTTTCCTATGCTTCATTTCTCTATATATGGTTCGGAGGAACTCCTCGCGCTCCTCAGGAGTCAAGTCCAGCCAAGAATAGGTGTATCCCCGGCCTGTAGGGACGAAGTTGAAGAATATTACCCTGTTAACCCCTATCTCCTCTGCTAGATCGAGTATGTCCTCTATCTCTCCTATATTCAGCTTGGTTACTGTGACAGCCATGCCGTTGTTTACTCCTAGCTCAACCGCATTCCTCAAGGCGGCTGTGGCCTTCTCCCATGCACCACGAACACCTCTAAACCTGTCGTGCACCTCCGGTTTGGCACTGTCCACACTTACCTCGACATAACGTAGCCCTGCCTTCACGGCTTCTTCGAGGCGTTCCATCCGGGAGAATATGGTCCCGTTAGTTGCCACAGAGACGTAGATATCTCTGTCAGCTAGTTCTTTGACTATTCTAAGGAAATGAGGATGTATAGTCGGCTCTCCACCGCTGAGGGCGACTGCCGCCACGCCTGCCTCGTCCAGCTGTCTCACCGCATCAAGCTTCTCCTCTAGGGTCAACTCGTCTGGAAGAGGCTTGTCTGCTCTCTGATAACAATGCATGCAACGAAGGTTACACATGTTGGTGAAGTTCCACACGACTAGAAACGGGGCAGGAAGCTTCTGGGGAACCGTGACGCCATATTCCGCCAAGCCTTCCACAACCAGTGAGATACCCCTCCTTACGGCAGGGTCTCTAAGGGCTAGAGCAGCACTTTCCATATCACCCCTAAGAACGTGTACTCCCACTTTGATCGTCTGCTTTATGAGCCACATTGTGAACCTCGGGGTTAACGGGCACTGGGAGACTTTCTCCCCTGCCATATTTGAGAGGGCGTGGAAGAATATCGTTTGCCTCCTGCACCTATCCTCCTCACAGCATTCAACCCTTTTTGAGCCAGCTTTGAGGTATGCCCTTGAAATAGGATTATTGAAAATTAGCCTTATCCCAGTTAGGAGTCTCCCAACATCCCCCTTCTTGTTATTGGTACTCATTTAGCCTACACCGTATAAATTTACGGCTAATAAAGGGAATAACGTCACTTGTACAATTCCTATACTCGGAGAGAGGGTTCTAGGAGCGTGACTTGTATATTTTATCTACGCGTTGAGAGAAACCGGACTAGGGGGACGTGGCTGTGGAGGTCTTCTCTGGAACTAGGGATATGGGGTAGTATAAAAGAAAGGATGCTCCTCCTCTTAAGGAGTTCTTCTAGAACACGTTTCTCCAGCTCTGCTAGAAGACTCTTATCCCTATAAACACGCATTACACCAGCTAGGAACATGTCTACCCAGCCGGGCTCATAGGTCTCTACTACCTTAGCCAGCCTAACTACGTTTACTTTTATAACGTTGCCTTCTATCCTACCACTTATCCTAGCATATAACACGTGGCTCTGAGGGGTGGATATCTCCCTCCACTTGATAGAGTCTATGTTATCTAGTGGAACGAGCATTCCCTCGCACTCGGCTTCTCTCACTGGGGTCTTTGCATGCTCTAATTCAAGATTAAAAAACGTATCCAGGTACGTATAGAGGGGAACGTTGTATACTCCTAGAGGAAGTTCACTCCAAAACCTTCGTACAGAGTACTGATTGAACCCCATACTGTAGAGGAGGCCCGTCGAGGCTACAGGCGGATCGGTGCAGCGGAGCCTCATAGTATAGCAACAGTGAAGTACACGTTTAAACGATGATATGATTATTCTCATATTCCTCTCTTTACTAGCCCAAGATGCGAGTACAGGGTGTACTATAACCAGTGATCTACACCTAGGCTGTTAGTTATTAAGTTTTCAGTAAATATATTTATTGGTCTATATATGATTAGGCAAGGTTGGATAAAATAACGAAAAAGAATTTATTTTCTCCTTACGGTGAATATTAAAAATACTATTATTGTTATAGTCAAAATAATCGAGCCTAGAAGTTCATAGGGGTCACTCGGACTGTTGTTTAGTAAGAGATAGCCACCTACAGTTGTCGAGTTGCCTGTAACGACTCTGGGTGAAAGTATCACTATAGGTGTACCTTCTAGCTGGTTTAGGTTGGGGCTTGTAGACGTGTTTACGTCTAATTCTACGTATCCATCATATCCTAATTGATTAGTGATGTTCACTCTATAACTACTTGCTTCAAGCCAGGAACCGCTTATGTTATTCCACCAGTAGATTTTCATTTTAGACTCATCTGCACTGCTTGTCTTCTTATAATATATACGTATAATGAGGTTGCTTACTGTAGAAGACGAATTTATATGTATATCATAATAGCCTAAAACTATTGATCCAGGAGAGCCCGGCGAGATGGGGTTTGGGCATCCTATAGGATTACAACAGTATTGCATTGCTGAAGATTCTAGTCCCCCGTTTCCAGATGCTGTTATAAGCAATCCTCCATATCCTGTGGAGTTGAGTACTGTGATGTTATGATAGGTAGAGAGAAATACTGAGCCACGATCTTCCCATATAGAGTATAGAGGCCTACCACAGGGAGGTGGGCCATTTAACCACGGTTTGTATAATATCCCATACGATACACTACTCCCTGAGCCGTATCCAACTCCACTGGGCCCACTAACATCACCCCACCAATTAAGCGTAGCGTTCACATCGGGAGTAACTACTAAGCTTAGAATACCATCTTTTAGCCCGCTATACAAGGAGTTATAATGCAGCCTTATCCTGCCAGTGGAATTTACTATGACTGCATATCCATTATTTGCAGTAAAGTTGTTGTGCAGTACTGTAATATTGTCTGATCCATAGCCTATGTAGAGCGTTGAGATGATGTTATTGTTTACACTGTTATTAACTACCAACACATCAGTAGAGTTTATTATACCTATTTGAGAGAAGTTACTAGGTTCATCATACTGGCTCGTTACGATGTTTGAATTAACGGTTACGTGAGAAGATGACTGAATAAGTATTCCATCCGCAACGTTTGATTCAACACTCGCATTATAGGCTCCAATAACATCTATTCCGGAAAGGACTACCGTGTTTATAACTTTATTGTTTTTCACCACAATACCACTCGTACTTCCTTCTATAGCAATACCTCCATATGTAGTATTCACAATAGTATTATTTTCAATGTAGATCCCTCTAAAATCGCCACCCCCGTATTCATTTAGAACTAATACTCCGCTTCTATCAGCATTGGGAATCCCGTTTAGTATATTATTCCTTACCGTTATGTTGAACGGGTTTATACTAGGATTTGAATTGTAGATTTTTATTCCATGATCTGGAAATATATTTAGAATGTTATTCTCAACCACTATGTTAGACGAGCCTATAATATATATGGAAGCAGTATCTCCTCCCACAACTGTGCTCCAGTTTATTTTAAAACCAGTAACTGAAACATTGACTACATTAATAAGAAATATAGAAGAGTTAATTATAGAGTGGCCTTCTCCCTCTAGTATAGTATTGTTCTTATAAACTACTATAGATGCGCATATATCATATAACAGCCGATAAGTCCTATTATCGCCATTCACGTTCTCTACAGGACTATATGGAGCTATACTTGCGTTTCCTGCATAAGTGGTAACCACACTCCCATTCCCATATATTGTTACAGTTAACATAGCAGGACAAGAGAAATTCTGTGCATAAGTATCAGAGACGGGAAGTATAGTAAAGCCGAAAGCTTCAAATACAAACAATACGGTAACTATCACAATTGTTACATAATAATTGTAGGGAGTTCCTTTATGAGTTATACCTAGTCTACTCAAGGAAAACACCCTTAGGCATCAAATAGTTTTTCATTTACTTTTAATATTATAACCGATATAAAAAGATGTTAGTGAATTCAAGTCTTGAGTGACTTGCCTACAATCCCAGTAAAACATATAGCAATAATAAATAGTGTAGCTGAGCTTATGATATATGTGAAGAAACACTTAGGATCTCACTATCTTTTTCTCATATGGAACCGGCTAGATAGAATCTAGGTAATCGTAACCATTATTTTAAAACCTGTTACCACGACGTCTTATCCTGACAAGTAGTCTAGTCAACAAAAATAGTAGATAAACTCAACATGTGGAGAACGGTGGGACAGGTAGGATTCTGGTGCGGCCGCCGGGATTTGAACCCGGGACCCCCGGCTTGGAAGGCCGGTGTCCTAGTCCAGGCTAGACGACGGCCGCATCCCGATAAAACATATCTCTATAGGTTACTGGTTTTTAAATAGAACGCCACAAGAACTATAATACAATAACCATGCTTTGCCTATTAACTGTAGCACGGTATGCTATTTACATAGATTTATATATTGCTTTTAATATACTCCATTATAACACAGAGTTTGTATCTTTAACCGATTGTTATACTCTGTTAAGAGGGGGGAATAGGAGGACTCTAGGCAAATGGTTGGTGTTG
>CAYVIZ010000056.1:0-6354 GCA_964451715.1 uncultured Desulfurococcales archaeon
GCACGCAAAACCCTCCTCACCAGTATACGGGCGAGGATTCTCGGGGACAGGCTCCTCTCCGGGCCCGAATGTGAGGGTGCCTATAACTTCTTCCACATGGAAACCAGTTGTTTCCATCAGATCTTTTACCTCGTCCACCGTGTAAAACCTTGCCAGCGAGTAGAAGGTATGGCCTCTTTTAGCTAGCTCGATATAATAGTGGCCCCATTCACTGTCGCGGGGGACTATGCAAGCGACTATGATACCGTTCCTGCGGAGTGATCTATGTGATTCTCTTAGGATTAGGGTAGGGTTTTCTGCGAAGCATAGTGTGACTATGATAACCAGAGAGCCTAGTGACCCGCTTCTTATAGGTAGCCGCTCTCCTACCCCTTGTATGGCTTCTATTCCTCTACTCCTAGCTTTTTGCAGCATGTTGATAGAGGGATCCAAGCCTAGCGTGCAGTCTATTCTTGAGGCGAACCATCCTGTCCCTACTCCTACTTCAAGGCATGGCTGGGGTGTGTATTTTCTCATCGATCTCTTTAAGGCTTTAGCCTCATTCAATGCTATTAGGTGGTTCTCCTTGTACCACTTGTCATACCTCTCGTAGTTTTCGTCGAATACCATGTATGTTGTCATGGAGCTGGTTCTACCCCTTCTATTCCAGGTCTTATATGTAGGTAATCTTTTTATTGTATAGAATGATAAGCGATACATATCGGTGAACAATATATGCTGGCTGGAGTGATAGAGAAGAGGCCCTGGAGCATAATAGTTGCATGGATAATAATAGTAGCCCTACTAGCACAGTATGCAGGACAGCTTGACAGTGTAGTAAAAACCCAGACAGAGTCATTCCTGCCGGAGAAAGTAGAAAGCGTAAAAGCGGACAAGGAGTTAAGCAGGATACTGGGGAACAACACAAACACGGGATCGGCGGCCGGCTACATGATACTAGTCCACAACGTGCCCGTCGACCTAGACACGTACTACAAGCTGAAGGCTCCATACAGCGAGCTCAGGACAGAGTACAATAGAAGCCTATTCAGCTGGATAGATATTATAACCGATATAGAAGAGAAGATTCAAACCGGGCTCACTCAAGGGGTTAATCAGACTGTTAAAGCCGTCAAAGGAGTCTTAGAAGCGAACGATGCCTATATAAACGGTAGAAACGGTGTCAACCAGTCGGCAACACTCATAATGAGGATGGACTCATCCTATGTTAGATTATACAATTCCTCGGTCAAACTCGAATCCCAGATACCCGGTCTAAGAAAGATGGAGGAAACCTACTACATAGCATGCAACAAGCTCCTACCCGCCCTAGTTACAGCATACTACGACGCCACGAGGGCTGAGGCCATACTGGAGAATTATACCTCAGCATACCAGCGCGGCACACTTAACCCGGAGGACATACAAACCGTGGAATCCTATACAAACCTAACAGAATACGGTATACCCCCCGTAGACCAGAGGCTAATCCAAGCAGTGTTCTACACGGTTCTATCAAAGGGGGGACCACAGGTCTTTAACAACCTGCTGGCACTCGGCATAGCAGAGAATGCTACATGGGAGGCAATAGCATCAAACACAAGCCAGGAAGAGCAGGCCCGTTTAAAGCCTCTCTATCAACTCGTGGTGAACATCCTAGTAAACGATCTCGCCAACAACACCCAGCATAAGGAATTACTCCTACAGTCAGGAAACATATACCAAGCCCAGTTATCCCTGCTCCAAGTACTGCTAGGCCTGGAGGAGAACGAGAAGCCGGCCATAGTCGACGCTGTGACTAGTATGCTGGAACAGAGCATGCCAGCGGAGGTGGCTGGCATCGCCGAGATCATGGGTAAAGAATTGAAGACTGTGGAATGCAATGAAACAACCTCATACACCGTACTCAAGGACACGATTAAGACCCTCCTAGAGACTAAGAGCGGGATAAGCGGGAATCCCATGCTAGACGAGCTTGCGGACGAGATAGCTAACGAGAGCCGGCCCGTATCGAAGGAGACCGTTATGGGTATTATAAAATCCGTGTTCCTAAGCTCGATGCAGGAGCTAGGCGTACCCAAAGCCGATCAGCTCGTGGAGAACGCGGCGCAGATCATACTATGGTGGGATCCAAACGCTGAAGGCTTACTGGCATCGGAGACAGGCGCGCTCAGAGCGGCTACATACCTGCTCGTCAAGGGAGTCAACCCGGAGTTGAAGCCCAGCGACATACCAGATATAAAGAGCCCTGACGATGCAGCCTACTTCTTCGTAGAGAACATCTTCACCCATCTAGGGCAGCCGCAGCTAACTAGTCTCCTAGAAGCCCTGAGAGGTAAAGGACTCCTAGGAGTGAGCGAGGATAAGCTGGTAAAGGCCTTGCCCGACGTTCTTGCTCCTAGCATCGCTGAGAAGGGAAACATGAGTATTAATGAAGCCCGGGTTATCGTGGAGACGGCTGTGAAGGTTTACACCGGTAACACGAGTCTAGATGAGGCGGTGGATAATCTAACACGTGTAAAGCTCGCCGATGTGTTCCCAGATGTAATAAAGAGGTTTAGAGGCATAATGGTGGAGAAGAACCTGACGGGCTTCATAATAGCCTACAACCCCCAGGGAGGAGAGAACCCTGTTGAGACGTTTAAGAAGCTAGAGGGAAGGGTTGACGGAATCCTTCGTGAAACAGGATTCAACCCCGTCATCTACTTGGGCGGCACAGACTTCATGGAGCACGAGATGAGAGAGGGTGCCCAGAAGGATATAGAGAAGTCTGACAAGATAAGCATGGCTCTCGTCCTCGTTATACTGGCCCTTGTGCTAGAGAGTGTTGCCGCGGTAATACTGCCCTTCATAGGAATAGGCTTCGGGCTGGTGACAAGCCTCGCGCTAGCCTTCTTCCTCGCGAAGTCGGGTCTATTAGACATTACAACCCATTCAAGAACCATAATGTACACGACAGGTCTCGGCCTAGGAGTCGATTATGCGGCATACATCTCTAAGAGGTTTAGAGAGGCTGCCGCGGAAGGGCTTGACTCGAGGAAAGCCGCCGCCAAGGCGTTCAGGAAGGGGTGGAAGCCTGTTCTTACAGGCGCCCTTACAGCCTCGATAGGTTTTGGAAGCATGCTGGTGGCAAGGGACTTCCCCTTCGTTACCTCGATAGGTAAAGGAGTCCCACTGGCTATACTCTCAGTGATGCTGGCTAGCATAACCTTCATACCGGCCTTACTGGCGTATGTAGGGGAGAGGAACTGGTTCTGGTGGCCCAGGCACCCTGTCGAGACCGCAAGGAAGAATAAGGGTAAGAAGGAGCTGTCTAGGAGGCTGCTGGCGCCTATAGTTTCAAAGCCCCTCATACCCCTAGCCATAATAGTTGTTATGGCTGCGGGTGCAGCAATAGTCATGACAGGCTTCCAGGGAAGCTATGACATGTCCCTGAACCTGCCGAGGGACAGCGAGTCGGCTAAATCGCTGAATGTTATAAACACGTATTACGATCCCGGAATACTGTATCCCGTGCATATAGTTCTCTCAACAAGCAATAAGACGCAGGACATGGTCAGCAAGGTTGGGAGCCTGAGCTGTGTATCGAACGTCATCGTAAAAGAAGGGACAAATGGAAGGGTAGTCGATGTATACATGTCGGTCAACCCGGTGTCACACGAGGGTGTAGACTGTGCCAGCCAGATAAGGAAAACAGCCCACATGGTGGACAGCGGCTCTCTAGTAGGCGGGATGAGCCCCGTGTACCTGGATCTGACCAACCTCATCAACGATGAGTTCTACCATAGAGTCTATCCAGTAGCTATAATACTCATGTTCATAACGCTCCTAGCTGCATACGGTGGAGTGGCCACAGCGTTGTCAGCGGTGATAGCAGTAGTCCTAGCAGCCTATGCTGGGAGCGCGCTGGCCATAGTGATATATGAGAACCTTATGGGCCAGGACGTGCTCTGGTTCCTGCCGGTGATAGTGTTCACGGCAATACTAGGGGTAGGAATGGACTATAACAGCTTCTACCTAGCACGCGCCAGGGAAGAGTGCGAGGAGGAATGCGGCCCGGGAGGAGTTGTTGAGAGCATGGTGAAGGGGACGCCGATAATAATAGGCCTGGCAACCATAATGGCCGGCGCCTACATAGGGCTTGCAGCCACGTCCACCCCGGGACTCTCCGAGATGGGGTCAGCCCTGGTATTCGGCGTCCTACTAGCCGGGCTTAATGCCTCTATACTGCTGACTCCCCCAGTAGTAGCGTTAATGAAGGACAAGGCCTGGTGGCCCCTAAAACCCGGAGGGGGAAAGGATGGCTCAGAGGAGGATTGAGGCAGACCCGTTTAAGTATAGGATCCGCTTCCTCATCCTTTCTCTACTAGCTATCAAGCCCACCCACGGCTACGAGTTGTCCAAGCGCATAGAGAAAATAACTAAGGGACTCATAAAAGGAGGCCCGGGAAGCATATATCCTGTCTTGAAGGAGTTGAAGGAAGACGGCCTCCTGGATGAGGATCTAATAGTGGAGAAGGGGCGGGCCAAGAAGATATACAGGCTCACACGTGAAGGGGCCGCCATACTGTATAATGAGCTCAACGGCTTCTACGACATAGCCAACACCTTGATAGAGATAGCTACTGAGGCGAGGAAGAGACTGCAGAGTTATATGCCTCCCCACACGCCTAGAGGATGCCCTCCATCCACTATACTGGAGAGACTTGAAAGGCTCAGGGACACTATCCAGGAGTATATATCTGTTCTGAAGGAGAGGATAGAGGAGTGCAACAAGAAGGTATCAGGGAGAAGCTAGGACCCGGGCCACGTCGGACACGTGGAGCCTCCCCTCAGCGTCAACGTATCCCAGCTCGGAGTCAATTATAACTTGTATGGCTTTCTGGATAATAGGGCTCCACCCATCCTCCACCACTAACAGGTCGCTACACCCTCCCAGCTCGCTTATTATTCTCTTATGGAGATCCCCTGGATAAAGGCCCAAGGGTTCCTCCTCGCTCACAGCTTTTATCGCCTTTATAACCAGCTCGCTGGTTCCGATGCTCCAGCAGTTCATTACTCGTCATCCCTGTGGTTATTCTTCCACGTGTTTGAATTGTAAGGAGTAGAGCGGGATGCTACGTGGATAACACTTGTGTAATACTCGCTGGCCGGGTCTAATTACTCGTTTGTTACAGTAGTTTAGGTTGAATAGGCTTTTATACAGGCTTAGATAGCAATTTATATATGCAAATCCCTTATAGGGGTGAACCATACTATGGCACAGCAACAATACATTAGGGCTCCTAAGGGGCTCGCGGGAGTAATAGTCGACCAGACCCACCTGAGCGGGGTAGACCCCAGCGGAGAGGCCACGATATACAGGGGCTACACAATAGACGACATAGGAGAACACGCCAGCTTCTACGAGGCGGCCCACCTGTTCCTCTACGGCCACCTGCCCTGCGAGGAAGAGCTCAAGGAGATAAAGAAGAAGATAGACTATGAGAGGGGCAACATACCCGAGAAACTCTACGACGCACTGAAGCTATCCCCTGTAACGCATCCAATGTACTACGGAGCATACGGTGTAACACTCCTAGGCCAGTACTATGCACCCGAATGGGACTTCTCCGATGAAACCCTATACGACCACGCCCTCAAGCTCATAGCCAAGATACCCGTGATATTCACCGCTGCATGGCACCTAGCTAGGACTGGGACCCTGATAAGGCCTGATCCAAGCCTAGACCACGCTACAGACGTGCTGAGAATGATAGTAGGCAGAACACCCAGCCCCGTAGAGGCCCGGGCCTTCGAGTCGAGCCTAGTCCTCTACATGGACCACGGGTTCAACGCCAGCACGTTCACCGTGAGAGTGATCGCCAGCACGCTCAGCGACATATACAGTGCAGTAGCAGGAGGGGTCGGCGCCTTAAAGGGACCGCTCCACGGCGGTGCTAACGAGAAAGCCATGGTGATGTTCCTAGAGGCGGAGAAGGAGGCCAAGGCTAAGGGTGTACCGCTCAAGGAGTATATCGTAGATTACATAAAGGGCAAGCTCGCTAGGAAGGAGAAGATAATGGGGTTCGGACACCGCGTATACAAGGTACACGACCCGAGGACAGACGTGCTCAGAAAGTATATAGAGCAGCTAGAAGGCGGCCACTACTGGCTCGAGGTGCTGGAGGCGGCTGAGAAGGTTATGAAGGAGGAGAAGAACCTGCCCGCCAACGTCGACCTCTACACGGCGCCACTATACTACCTGCTAGGAATACCCATACCAATGTACACACCCATATTCGCCATGGGCAGAATAGTGGGATGGACAAGCCACTACATAGAACAAGTCAAGAACAACAAGATAATAAGGCCAACAGAGGAATACGTAGGCCC
>CAYVIZ010000057.1:0-6303 GCA_964451715.1 uncultured Desulfurococcales archaeon
GTTATCGAGTTTCCTGTGCCTATGTTGTATGCCCCCTTGGCCTTCGACTCTAGGGCGGCCAGGTTAGCCTTGGCCACGTCCTCCACGTATACGAAGTCCCTAGTCTGCATGCCGTCTCCATATATTCTGAGTGGTTCACCTTTTAGCGCAGCGGTTATGAACTTGTGTATTACCCCGGCGTATGATCCTCCCTGCATGCCAGGCCCGTAGACGTTGAAGTATCTCAATGCTATGGTCGATAGTCCATGCTCCTCGCTGTAGGCGTGGACTAATGCTTCTCCCGCGAGTTTGGATGCTCCATATGTGTTTATCGGCTTTAGGGGGGTGTTTCGCTTATGGGGATTTCCACGGGGTCTCCGTAGACTGCGCAGCTCGAGGCGTATACAAGCCTCTCTACCCCTGCTTTAAGCGATTCCTCCAGCAGGTTGAGTGTTCCCTTAGCGTTAACATTGTAAGCAGTGTATGGTTCGTTCCTTGCTTCGTCGACGCTGACTATGGCGGCTAGATGGATAACGTAGTCTACGTTTCTCAAGGCCTTCCTGACGCCTTCCAAGTCTGTTATGTCGCCTTTTATAAAGACTGCTCCTTCCGGTATCCTCTCCTGTGAGCTGGTTCTAAGGTTATCGTATACTATTACATCGTATTCTCTCCGGATGAGGGCTTTAACTGTATGGCTTCCTATGAAGCCTGCGCCCCAGTTACTATAACCCTTGCCAACAGGTTGCACCGGGTAACTGGTGGGTCTAGAGGAATTATTTAACTGATGCTCTAGAGGACGCGTAGTGCAGTATTTCGAGTTGGGGTTTCTACTATAATAAAAATGGATAAGGATTACATTCAAAAGTTTAGCTTTGAGAGAATTGTCTGGCTTTTACTATGTAGGCTTCATGATCCATTATTCGCTCAAGATGCCTTAATATGAGTAGTGCTCCTATATCTGCTACGCTCATAGTCGGATTACCACGTAGACTGTCGAGTCTTTTGATGTATAGTTTGTCAACCTTGTCGTCGGCCTCAGCTATTTCCCTCGAAAGCTCCTGGCTCTCTTTCTTATATGCGTTGTAAGCCTTAGACAAAGAAGATTCAACAATATTTGAGGCCTCTATCACGTCCTCAGGAGGCTTTAATCCTTCAAGTCTTTCCATTAGTAGAGCAATTTCACGTGAGTACCGTGAGATACGGTATAAGTCGTATGCGACTCTTATGGCGGAAATAGCCTCCACAAGTTCTTTGCCTAGAGGCTGGTATCTTGCTACATATAATGTGGCGGTATACTCGACTATCTCTTTTAATTCTTCTGTTATGAGTACGGGATCCTCTATATCGGTGGAGTGTCCTTCTCTAAGAGCGTTCAATGATTTGGATAATATTCTTGAGACTATAATATAGAGTTTATCTAGAATGGATCTCAACTGTTCCAAATCCCTCTCAGCGAATAAGGGGTTTACGGTCACATCATTTCACCTCTAAAATAGTGTCCTAGAAGATCGGTTGACGGGTTGAGCACAAGGCTCCTAGTAGGGCCGGCTTCCACTTGCCGTCCCTCGTGTATAAAGAGGATATAATCCGATACACGGGCTGCCTGCTGGGGCGTATGGGTTACAAGAATCACGGTTACACCGTGTTCACGGGCGAGCTCTACTATCGATTCTTCTATCTTTTTAGTATTCACGGGGTCTATGTTAGCAGTAGGCTCGTCGAGTAATAGAACATCGGGTTTAACAGCTATTGCACGTGCAAGGCTGAGTCTCTGTCTCTGGCCTCCGCTCAGCCTTGCAGGGGGCTCGTGTAGCTTGTCCTTAACCTCGTCCCAAAGCATCGACTTCCTCAGTGCCCATTCAACTATATCATTGAGCTCTTTTTTGGTCTTCGCTAGGCCATGGAGTTTGGGGCCTAATGCTACATTGTCGTATATGCTCATATGGGGAAACGGGTTAGGCTCTTGGAAAACCATGCCTATTCTCCGGCGAACCTTATAGGATTCCATCTTGAATATATCGACGCCGTCTAGCAGTATCGAGCCCTTAATTCTCGCCTGCGGGTTAAGTTCTATTAGCCTGTTGAGGCTTCTTAGAAGTGTGCTTTTACCGCTTCCACTGGGACCCATTACCGCTGTTACAGTTGATGGTTTAAAACTGAAGTTGATTCCATGAAGTATTTGTTTATCACCTATCCAGACTTTTAGATCTACTACCTCTAAATGTGAGGGCATCAAGCATTCACCTCGCCTATTATTTTCCTAGACAATAGATACACCAATAGAACACCAGCCAGTAATACTAGGCTTGCACCCCAAGCAGCATCATGCCAGTTCGCATAAGGGGTTGACGCGAACTGGAATATTAGCAGGGGCATAGCGTCTCCAGGCTTTGCAGGGTTAACCTGTATCCCGCTCCTGCTGCCTCCTATAGTAAAAAGTAGAGGAGCGGTCTCTCCAAACGCTTTACTTAACCCTATTATGGCTCCAGCCAACACTCCTCTCCGCGCGACTCCCAGTGTTACACGTAGAGCAACCTGCATTCTAGTCATGCCGAGAGCAAAGCCTGCCTCTCTGTAGGTCTGGGGGACGCTGTCAAAAGCCCTTTCAATATATACAGTTACATAGGGTAGCATCACTATAGCCAAGGCTACTGCCCCTGCGAACAGGCTGAAACCTTGTAGAGGTAAGACAAGAATCGTGTACACCAGTATTCCTACGAGTATAGTAGGTATTTCGAGGAGGCTCATGAGGAAGGCTCTTATAATCCGGGCATACCGTGTACTGCGGAACTCGTGGAGGAATAACGCTGTGAATAATGCTATTGGTATGCCTGTAGCCGTACTTAGTAATGCAAGTACCATGCTACCCGCTATTGCGGGGGCTATACCGCCTATGTTATCGTCTCCGGGAGGCGCGGGTGGCATAGTAAAGAAGCCGGCGCCAGCTCTAAGTATGGCTCCCGCACCCTTGTAGCCTACTGTTATAAGAAGATAGAGTAAAGGCAGTATACCAAGCGCTGATAACACAAGTGCAAGAACTGTGAAAACTCTATCTTTTAAGAGTCTAGTGTCAGCCACGGTTTTCACCCCTTGAGAGCGAGAGCATCTTGAGGCCTACTACGTTAGCTGCCATTCCTATTGCTAGTAGTATTAGACCTCCGGTGTAGAGGGCGTTGGCCATGTAGGGGTATAGGAAGCTCTCTCCGAACTGGTTTGCTATAAGACTTGATATAGTGTAACCAGGTGACAAGAGGCATGAAGGCATGTTGAAGGCTGAGCCTATCACCAGGGCGACTGCGACAGTTTCTCCTGCCGCACGGCCGAACGCTAATAGTATGCCAGCGACTATACTAGGTTTTATCATGCCAGTAAGTAGTTTGAATACTTCATAGCGGGTGGATCCCATCGCGTATGCTGCTTCTCTCAGAGTCTGGGGTATCGACCTATACGACTCTCTTATAATGGCATATGTGTATGGTGTTACTATTATCCCCAAGAGCAGTCCTGCAGTAAGATATGTTGTCCCCGTATATGGATTACATGAGAAGAGAGGCGTCCATCCAAGGGTTTTATTGAGCCACGTATACAGGTGGTCTCTGAGCATAGGAGCTATTATTTCCAGCCCCCAGAGCCCGTATACTATTGTGGGTATTGAGGCTGTTATATCGGAGGCTACAGTCAATAAGGACCTGGCTTGAGGCGGGAGTATCTCCTCGCTGAGAGCAGTCATGCCAAGTGCTACGGGTAGAGTGAAGACGACTGCCAGGACAGCAGTTGCTATGGTTCCTGCTAGAGGTATTAAGAGGCCATAGCTTGCCTCGTTTGGGTTTATCTCGCTGGGTTTCCATTCCTTGGAAAAAATTCCTAGCCCGTACTCTTTTATAGCAGGGAGACTATAGTAGCCCAGTATTGCCGAGAGAATTACAACTATGGCCACAGTTATAGCTACGAATGGCATGAGCGATAAAAAGAATATCCTCTCCTCCCTAGGAAGAGGAGGCAATGAAGTTATCCCTCTATTGTGGTTGCCGCTTGTTTTATCATGTCTCTGAGACTCGGAGGTATAGGGACATATCCCTCCACTACTTGGTTGTACCCGTTGTCCGATATCCAGTTAAGGAATTCCGCTAACGCCTTAGCCTTGTTTGGATCATTGTAATGCTTGTGCAGTATGAGGAACGAGAATGTTGTTATGGGATAACTATCGCTACCGGGCGCGTAGACTATCGCGTCTAGAGCACTGCTCCAGTCTGCTGCAGGGTCAGAGGGTAGATAGTGGAGAGCGGCTCTTGCAGCGGCTTCAACATTTTCGGGTGTAGGAAGAACGAAGTTGCCTGCGCTATTCTCTATCTTGGCATATGGGAGTCCTGCCTGGAATGCGTAGGCTAGTTCTATATAGCCTATACTATACTGTGTCTGTTTGACTTGTTCTGTAACGCCTTGGTTACCCTTGCCTCCTACTCCTCTTCCCTTAGAGTCAACTGGCCATTCAATGCTCTTTCCAACAAGGCTTAAAGGCCATGAGCTAGGAGAGGATTTGTGTAGGAATAATGTAAACACGTTAGTGGTACCGCTGCTGTCGCTTCTATGAACTGCTATTATCTCTTTATGGGGAAGATTCACACCGGGGTTTAACTGGGTTATTAGGGTGTCATCCCAGTATGTTATATCGCCTTTGTAGATCTTAGCTATTACTTCACCAGTCAAGTTGAGGCTTTCCTTTACTCCGGGTACATTGTATACTACTGCTACGCCACCGAGGATCACGGGAACCTGTAGAACCCCTCCTTTATACTGACTCCATACACTACTTTTAAGCGGAGGATCACTACCAGCGAAATCTACGACACCCTGCAGGAATTGATTCTGACCCGTCCCGCTTCCTGTGGGATTATAATTTATTTTTATACTGGGATTCATTTTTTCGAATTCAGATATCCAGTTTTGCATTTGAGGATAAAGAAAACTGCTTCCGCTTCCTTGAATAATCACTTCAGTATTCTGGCTTGTAGCCGAATTGCTGGTCTCCTTGTTTGTAAAGACCACTAAGAGAGCACCTACTGCTAGTACTATTATTATAGCAGCGAGTACGGGTTTGATTGCAGGTTTATCCAATCCTTGCACCTCTAGTTGCTCTTTTCGGGATTACAAATCAGACACATTTAGATTATATAATTAGTGTAAATAATGAATATAGCTAATTAGAAAATATAGATAACAAACAATACCTATATATAATATATAATTTTAATACTGAGAAGTGAATGTGTATCTAGGCAGGGATGGTGTCTCATGGAGAATGAAAAGTATGTGAGACGTATACAGCTGGTAGCAGGATCTACTTACGCCGTAGCTCTCCCAAAGCACTGGGCAAAAGATAATAATATACGTAAAGGGTCTTTAGTAGAGGTTACCGTACTGCCGGGAGGAGGCATCCTTATAGAACCCGTAAAGGAGGAAACAAATAGAGGACTAGAGAAAAACAAAACCGTTGCAAAAGTAGAGTTTTCAGCTGATAAGTATAGCAGAGCTTTAAGGGAAATAATTTCAAGCTACATAGCTGGGGCTGAGGTGATAGAGGTCTACTATAACCTCTCAGAATCTGAGATTGTTGACAAGCTTATGGAGCAACTTCATAATATACTTCTAGGAGTAGAAGTCCTAGAGAGGGAGCCGGGAATAGTAAGGCTCTATGCAGTACTTGATGACTATGCTGTCAGTTTCTGGGATGGATACAGTAAAATGAAGAGGGCTGTTATAGGAATGCTGAAAACCATGGATTCAGCCATATCAAGCGATGATGAAACCCTAGCTAGGCTTGTTATTAGGAGAGATGATATGGTAGACAGACTTTATCTTTATCTTGTACGCCAGATGACTAGAAGCCTACTCGAAGCTCGTGCCAAGATGGCGCTCGGACTGGAAAGTCCTGCCGAGGCTCCCCACATATTTCTAGCGATAAAAAGCTTGGAGAGAATAGGGGATCATTCTACAATAATAGCGTCAACAGCAATAGAATCAGGAGGCCCAAAGCATCTAAAGGAGATACAGTATTACCTAGGAAAGACCCGGGAAATAGTTATGAAGGCCTCAAGCCTTATTGAGAAACCTGATAAGGACGAGGCCGACAAGCAAGCCACCATAGCATCATCTCTCAGGAAAACACTAAGAGAACTATCTGATAAGTGGTCTCCTTTCCTAGCAAGAGCGGCTACAAGCCTGGAGAGAATAAATGGCTATGCACAAGACGTGTTGGAGGCATCTATAGATATACAAACTATAAGAGATAGAGCAAGCTTCATAGAAGCCTTAAAATAATATAGA
>CAYVIZ010000058.1:0-5995 GCA_964451715.1 uncultured Desulfurococcales archaeon
GGGGTCTGTGAGAGAGCCTGTGCTCACTCCCTCCGCTTGGGGGAGGGTTGCACGGTTTGCTAGTCTTCATCCCCTCTTTGAATCTATTAGTTCTACGAGTCTTTTAACTATGTGAACAGAGGGGTCTATCCCCGTGGCTTGCTTGAATCCTCTCCAGAGGGGGGCGCTGTTTACCTCTATTACCTTGTATCCGTCTTTGTCCTCCGCTATGTCTACTCCTGCGAACTCTAGTCCTAGGATTCTGGCGGCTTTCAGGGCCAGCTCGGCTGCTTCTTCGGGGGGCTCGGCTCTTATGGGTGTGCCTCCTTGGGCTATGTTGGTTTTCCAACTGGTGGTTGATACTCTATACATCCCCCCTAGTACTTCTCCTCCTACTGTGAAGATTCTAAGGTCTCTTCCAGGCTTCTCGATGTATTTTTGAATGTATAATGGCTGGCCGCTCCTGAGAACCCGTGCCAGGTCGTAGTATGCTCTGTCAGCGTCTTCCAAGAGTATGACGCCGCGCCCCAGGCTCCCTATGACGGGCTTTAATACGGCCTTGCCCCACTCAGATATTTTCCTTAGCGCCGCTCCTATGCTCCAGGTAACTATGGTTTCAGGCACGGGTATACCGTGCTCCGATAGTACTATCAGCTGTGTTATCTTATCCCTGGTAAGCACCAGGGACGGGTAGGGGTTTATCACGGCCACGCCGGAGGCTTCGAGGTGTCTTATGAAGCCGAGTCTAGCGGCTGCCTCCTCGGCTGTTGGGAGGGGGCCCAGGCTCCTCACTATTGCCCCGTCGAGCCTGTACTCCCCGCCGGCTCCCGTGCCGTATGTCATGCTGGATACTCTGACGTACACGGGAGTATGGCCGAGCTCTATTATTCTACGGAAGAGCTCTCTGACGCTCCAAGACATGTATCCCTGGTCGTGTATGACTGCTATCCTGTAAGGCTTCAATACCTGTGACCTCTCCAAGGGGTAGATTCACATTGTGCTAAGCCTTAAATAATAAGCTGTCCGCACCAGATTTACCTTGGAGGCAAAGCTTCAAATGGATCCTGTAATGGCGTCGTCGGCGGCGGGAGCTGCAGGCATGTTGTTGGAGGCTATACTTATCCCGCGTTATATAGTGTTCGCCCGTGAGAGGGGTATGACGGGCGGGGACGTGCATAAACCGGGTAAGCCGCCTGTCGCTGAGATGGGTGGCGTGGTTCTCCTCCTGTCAGCGCTTCTAGTCGAGTCTCTGCTTTACATAGCGGGTGTGTACGGGTTAGATTATTTCAAGGCGGCTTTCCTCGCTACGCTTGTAGCTGGCATGATAGGAGTAGTGGATGACTTGGTGAGGCTGAACGGTATAGCTAAGACTGTGGCAGGACTGGTTATCGGTGCTCCTCTACTGTTATTCAACGCCTACGAGCCCAGGCTGGCTATACCCTTCATAGGGAGCGCTAGGTTCACTATACTATACCCTCTAGCCGTCCCCTTGGCGATGTCCGTCTTTGCTAACGCGGCCAACATGAATGACACCCATAACGGCATACTCCACATATCTGCTATACACATATACACGGTGGCTGGTGCTGCTGGTGCACTATTATTATACTGCTCCGACGCGACGGGCCTGGCCCTCTATATGAGCCTTGCATTCGCCCCTCTCTCCCTGGGATTCCTGGTATACAACATGTTTCCGGCAAGAGTTTTCAACGGAGACACCGGCAGCCTCACAGTGGGGACCCTGATAGGGCTGGTTGCTATAATGGGCAAGGTGGAGGTTGCCGTGGTACTGGCTATGATGCCTTGGGTGATAAAGGGGTTCGGCACTATAGCCAGCGTGAGGGGGTTCAAGGAGAAGAGCGAGATCGCCGTGAAGCCCGTAGTCATAGAGGGATGGGAGATTAGGGGGTCGAGGGATCCACGGGCCCCTGCTACTCTTGCCAGGCTCCTCACAATGGATTACTCTCTAACTGAGCCCGAGGTAATACTGGCAGTTACACTGTTATCGATGATCTCATCCATAGTAGCCGTGGCCTTATCCCTAGTCACCTATGCTGGCCTGGGATAACCAATATTTACCTGTTGAATCCACGGGTGACTTAATGGGAGAATACAAGTGTCCACGGATCACTATGCCGTCCTAGCAGGGCCAAGTGATATATCTAAACACTACGCCGAGAAGCTCGCTGGTAGGCTGGGCCTAGAGTCATATAGTGTGGGGCACAAGGTCTTCCCCGACGGTGAGAGCTATATACGTATACCCGAGATAAGGGAGCAGCACGTAATACTGGTACACAACCTAGACCCTCCCCAGGATAAGAGGCTCTGGGAGCTGTTCCTAGAGCTGGACAAGCTGAGGGTAATGGGTAAGCACGTCTCTCTCATTACGCCCTACCTGGCTTATAGCAGGCAGGACAAGGAGTTCCTTCCAGGCGAAGCGGTGAGCGTCGAGCTCCTCCTAAGACTGGCTAGGAGCCTCGGGGCAGAGGAGTTTTACACGGTCGAGGTGCATAAGCCGGAGAGCCTGCTACACTTCGGAGGCAGGGCTCTCAGCCTAGACCCATACCCATATATGGCGGGCGTGTTATCCGATCTCCTCCCCCATCCAAGCGAGGTCCTCGTCCTCTCGCCTGATCTCGGGGCGATAGACAGGGCTCGAAGATTCGCCGACGCCTATGGATCCGAGTACGACTACATAGTCAAACGGAGGGATAGGGTGACCGGGGAGGTGCAGATGGAGCCTAAGACTATACCAGTCAAGGACAGGAGCGTGGTGATAGTGGACGATATAATATCCACGGGAGGCACAGTAGCCAAGGCCGCGCGGATGCTGCTAGAGCAGGGGGCTGCCGACGTATACGCCCTCGCAGCCCACGGGCTACTGGTAGGGGGGGCCGTAGATAAGCTGAGGAGGAGCGGTGTCAGGGAAATCATAGTCGGAGACACGCTGCCCCGTGTTGACGGAGTGGTTTATGTGGAGCTTTACCCTGTAGTAGTCAGGGTGTTCGAGTGGCTTGGAGAGCAGGAGGGTTAAGGCTTAACTGCCACTACAATAGACCTTACCAGTCCTCCGTGCACATGCATCTCATGGTAGCCTATCACCCGGAACCCGGCCTCTGAAGCCCTTTCACCAGGCTCCGCCTCAACGGGGGACGCGAACACTATTACCCCCCTCCTCCTCAGTATTCTATAAGACTCGTAGAGGAACCCCTCAAGCAGGCGGGATATACTCCTGCCCTTGGTTGAAGTCGACCTGCCGTAGGGCGGGTCTGTTGATATCCTGTCTATCGACTCGTCTCTAAACGGCATACGGGCCGCGTCCCCATAGTATAGTATGTATCCATGCTTCACGGGACTGTAGTAGGCGAGATTTAACTCGGCCCCCCTCATCATCTTGTATTCCACGTCACCGCATACGACGGGGTCGAGGCCTAGCAGTGCAGCCTCTATCGCCAGCCCTCCTACACCGCAGAAGGGGTCGAGGTATGAGAGCCCGGGACGGGGCCTAGACAGGTTGACGAGCGCCCTTGAGAGGCGTGGATCAAGGGTTCCAGGCCGGAATACCGGCCTCCTCCTAGGAGACCTCGCCTGGAAGTCAGAGTATCTCCTCCTGAGGTATCTTACTCCTACGTGTATGAACCCCGGGTAGTGGTCTATCTTCAGTATGGAGCCGTCCCTGGATAATCTTCCTCTCAGGGCTTCGGCTGCTTCCCTTATCACGGTGTTATACCCGGGATCCCAGTCGGGGACCCCGTGCTTCTCATACACTATCCAATACCTCTGATCCTCCGGGATCTCCGCGCTCTTCAGCGCCTCCAGTATCCCCCCAGGCTCCTCCGGTGCTAGGGCTACAGACTCTCCTACCTCGCGTATGTAAGCGCTTTTCCTACACAGCTCCTCCAAGACGCTCCTCCTTAAACCAGCCCTGAATAGGACTAGTGTATCAATCTGGTACACGGAGTCCGCCTCTACACCAGCCGACTCGAGCAGTGCCTCGAACTCTCCGCGGGGCAGCGTCGGGTGCTCGCCTGAGAGGATGGCGTAGTAGAGCCTCCGCCTAGCCGTATATGATGCGGGCGAGTTCATCGGCTATCCTCCGCTTCGTCCTATAGTATGGCTGCGATAAGCCCCTCTCCCTTATCATGCGGGCCACTGCATGTGTAAGTGATTGAGCAGCACATATGAACTCTGAGAGACTGGGGAGCTGCGGGTATATGAGGTCATCCAGCGTGACTGTATCGTGGCCTGTTTCCTCTAGTATTTCAAGGAGCCTGCCCGGTACGTCGTGCTTGTGGGCTAGTATGACCGGTTGCTCGTAGTCTTGAAGGCTGAATATCGTGGCGTGCATGAACTGCTCCAGCCTCTCACACCTAGAGGGCAGGCCGAGGTCCTCGTGCATCTTAAGCATGGTGAAGTAGGCCAGCCCGTAATACTCGTTTTCACCCACCATGAACGGGGTTCCACGGAGTCTTGCATCTCCCCTGCAGGATAGTTCCATCCCAGGCTTATCCTCCAGGCCTAGGATGCCTGCAACCGCCGCGCTCATAGATATATAGCTGGCGAACCCGCTCCCCCTGACATACTTCTTATGTACAACCTCGACAATAGAGTCGGCCAGCCTCGCTAGAGGCGACTCCCTATTCCCCGTAACGGATATGACCCGGGAACCAGCCTCCCTGTGGCGCTTAACACTCTCCACCAGACTCCTAGTCCTCCCTCCCAGCGAAACCGCTATGATCAAAGTGTTACGTCCCCCCTTCCTCCTACCCAGCTCCCTAGGATCCACAGGCTCCCCAACGCCCGCGAGGTATGTACCCGTTATGGAGGCAGCGTAACTATCCCCCGCCCCCGACACGAGAACATGTTCATAGGATCCTGCATCATACCAGCCTTCTATAGCCTCTACCTGCCTAGAATAGACGTGCGGATAAATAAGAGCCTCCTCCACCACCTCACCAGCGAACCCTCCAGACTCCAATACCCTAAGCCCTCCCTGCCACTATGTGACTCCTGCAGCGTAGTTAGTTATTAATATAGCATAGAAGGGCTCCGCTGGACTAGGACTCTTCACTAATCGGTTCCGGGTTCACATCATCACAGCCCTTCCAACACCATCCTAATAGCATTCACAGAAGATTCATTAATACTTCTTTTTGTCGACTGGAACCTCTATAATTATAGCAGAACTAGCAAACCATGAATTGGAAACAGGCTTTGTAAACAGTTATCATTTGCGGAATAATTAATGACAACCTGGAAACATATGACTTAGAAAAGCTAATTGGCTTGCGGGGCTATATTTGACGTGGGTGTAGGGGGATTGTCTAAAGCTGTAAGGGTGAGGTATGAGAGGGGTGTGTTTAAGCCTTTGGAGCCTGTGGATCTTCGAGAGGGTGAGGAGAGGATTGCGGTGCTTGTCCCGGTTGGGGAGGAGAGGAGACGGATTCTCCGGAAGTATCGGGGCATACTGGGCAGGGCCGCCAAGGAGGAGATAGAGGAGCTGCTGACCGAGGTGGAGTGGGAGCCTCTATGAAGGAATACATTTTCGTGGACTCCAACGTGTCCATCCAACTCCTCTACGAGGGGGCCGGGCCCCTGAGGCAGAAAAACTCCTAGACAAATACCCACTACTAGCAACAAGTATCGGAGTTGTAGATGAAGTACTCCACTTCATTATAAGAAGGGAGGCAATGGACAGGTATGGTATAAGGAGAGCCTACGACCTAAGAAAGCTTGTTAAGAGCAAGGGTATAGGATTTACAAAAGAAAGCCTCAGCAAATTCGCCTCACTCCTAGAAGAGCTATATGTAAAAGTAGTAGCAGATGCCGAGACACAACCAAGCCAAATAATCACCATCATGGACAACTATAGACTATCACCCAGAGACGCCATCATAGCACTGACATGCAGGCACTACGGTATTGACACACTCCTAACATTTGATGAGGACTTCAAGCAGATACCATGGCTCAAGGTAGTCCCTTAACCCATTGAGCAGTTATCAACCAGGACTAT
>CAYVIZ010000059.1:0-5941 GCA_964451715.1 uncultured Desulfurococcales archaeon
TCATCCGCTTTTATCCCTAGGAGCCTAAAGTTGTGCTCGAGTACTGCCGGACTGGTATCGAAGTCGAAGAGTATCCTCCTCCCATCATCGGTGACCACTAGCAGGCTCCAACCCCACTCACTTAGGAATCCAGGGGAGCCGGTGTTATCGTTTACCACGATCAACTCTATACTAGAAGCCAAGGAAGCGCCTTCACCTCGTTATAACTGGTTCAAAGACACTATCAATGAATATGAGCACACCCGAGGAGCCGTGGTGATAGGAGCTAGTGAATACCGTTATAACAGAGCCCTCCAAGTCGTCTATCGTGGAGGATCCCAGGATGGAGGCAGCGTTGGATCCTTCAACAAAGCCTCCCTCCCGGGTCCAGATGGAGAAGGCGTCTACTACCTCGTGGCCCCTCAGTATCAGCTTTATTCCGTGACTCTTCATGAAGGAGAGCCAAGCCTTCAGCCCGTAGTAGTATACTCCTTCACCCCTACTGCTGGGGTGGAACCATTCTATATTACCCCTCGGGTCGTTCCAGACGAGCTGCATTAGTATTGGGTGTATACCGTACACCGTGTCCTTGACCGGGCCTGACTCCTCTACAGCTTTGCACACGTCTTCTATTGATGCTGGTTCTCCCCCTACGCATTCTCTGCAGGGGATTCCTCCGTGGACTAGGAGCATATCATGTGTGGTGGCGATCCAGTCTAGTGTAGTGTAGAAGTCTAGTATAAGCCTCATCAATTCTCTAGCCTCACTATGGGGGATCTTGGAGTAGACCTCGTCCGCGAAACCGTATATAGAATTCATCGATGCCGACTCATGGTTTCCTCTTAGCAGTATGACTCTGCTGGGCTCGGAGAGCCTTAGTTCTATTAGCCGGGTAATCACCTCTAACCCGTTGGGGCCGCGGTCTACGTAGTCTCCCAGGAAGACTATCTTGTCTGCACCCGACTCGACCCATGCCTCTACAGCTTTTTCGAGGTTGTGGAGGGAGCCGTGGATGTCTCCTACTATGACAATCGAGTCCCTGCTTCCTAGGTTCACGCAGCCTCCGGGAGTGTTGAAACGCTCTAGATACGAGTCTAGGAGCACGCGTATACTTCCAGCGTCTATATTCTGCGTCAAGCCGGGTGCCCCAGTAACGTCGAGTGGCAACTGTTATTTCTTAGTGTTGCAGGTCGAAAATATCTATTTATCAACCGGCACAGGGAATAAACGCTACAGGAGTGCTGATCCACTATGAGGATCGGGTGTCCGAAGAGGCTTGTAAACGGCCCCTGCGGTGGCTTGAGGCCTGACGGTGGATGCGAGGTAGACGGGAGGCCTTGTCCTTTTCTTGAACTACTAGAGAAGAGGCCTGAGTCCCTAGAGGAGCCTAGGCTTGCTCCCGGCTTCGTGGAGCGGGCTGTGGATCCTGTTATAAAGCCTTACAGCGGGTTTATGGAGAAGATCACTGGGGGAGGCAAGGCTGTCCTGGCCGAGCTGGAGCCCAGTAGGAGGGGTGTGGGGTATAAGCTGCTGGAGCAGGCTAAGCCTCTTGTGGGAGTGGTTGACGGGTTCACACTCACTGATAATCCCTTGGGCAGGGTTCAGGCTGACCCTATAGCGGCTGCGGCCGTTCTAAGGATGGATGGATACAAGGGTGATGTACTCGTCCATGTATCATGTAAGGATAGGAACCGGGCTTCTCTGACGAGCCTAGTCCTCGGGGCACTATGGGTTGGCGTAAACGGTTTCCTCGCCCTTACAGGGGACTGGCCCGGCTTCATGGCCGGCAGGCATGTGAAGCCCGTGTTCGACCTGGACTCTCCCCGGCTCCTGTACATGCTTAGACTACTTAGAGACCACGGGGTAGACTATATGGGCGGCAAGATAAAGGATGTCCCCGGCTTCAATGTGGCCGCCGCCTTGAACCCCTACACTGTATGGGACGTGGAGGTTAGGAGGGCTAGGGCTAAGAGGCGTGCTGGAGCCGAGTTGTTCATCACCCAGCCGGTATTTAGCAAAGACCAGGTGGGGAGGGTAGAGGATCTCAGGAGCGATCCGCTCCTAAGGGAGGTGCCGGTGCTGGGTACTGTTATGCTTGTGAGGAACGAGTGGGATAAGGGTATAGTGGAGAGGCATTTCGGGGTGAGCCTCGACTGGTCTCCCGGCAGGGTGCTCGACTTGTTGGAGGAAAGTATTGAAACAGTGTTATCGAGCCGGGCCTTTAATGGTGTCGTGGTAGCGTTTTCGGGTGACTGGAACTACTCCAGCAGCATAGCCAGTCTACTGCGCCGCCTAGCCGGCGGGGGCTAGCTTGGCTAGGAAGTGCCTTATACCCTTTATGGGCGGCTCCCATACTATCCTGAGACCCCTTACTTTCCCCGCTTCCCTGTTTATCGCCGAGAGGGCCCTGGCAACGTATTCTAGGTGGGAGACAGTGTATGTCCTCCGGGGTATGGCGAGGCGGAGGAACTCGTTCTCCGGATACACAGTCCTGCCTCCCTCCTCCCTGGCAAAGGCCAGTGCACCGAGTCCTACTCCTCGAACACCACTTTCCAAGTATAGGTGGGCAGCCAGAGCGTCTGCTGGGAACTCCTCTCTCGGTATATGGGGAAGCATCTCCAACGCGTCTACGTAGACGGCATGCCCCCCGTAGGGCTTGACGACCGGGACGCCCTCCTCGTCTAGCCTCTCGTTCAGGTATTTGACCTGGGAGACCCTAGCCCTCAGGTAGTCCTCGTCTACAGCCTCCCTGAGCCCTACAGCTATAGCGTCTAGATCCCTGCCCGCGAGTCCTCCATAAGTTATGAAGCCCTCCTCCAGGACTACCCTTGCGGCCAGCTTGTTGTATAGCTCCTCGTCTCTTGTCGCTATGAAGCCCCCTATATTGGCTAGCCCGTCCTTCTTGGCGCTCATGACCACGTGGTCCGCGTAGCCCATGATCTCCTCTACTATCCTTCTGACAGGTGTATCCCTGTAATCCGGGTGCCGCTCCTTCACCAAGTAGGCGTTTTCTGCGAATCTGCTTATATCCAAGACCAGGGGGACACCATGCTTATCTAGTATTCTACGTGTCTCCCTAAGGTTGCCGGGGGAGACCGGGTGGCCTCCCATAGTGTTGTTCGTGAGGACCATGACTACGAAAGCTACTTCTCCACCGTCCAGCAGCTTCTTAAGACGCTCCACGTCTATGTCTCCCTTGAAGGGATGCATACCCTTATAGTCGAGCGCCTCAGGTACAGGTAGATCCACGGGTATGGCACCGTTAAACTCTAGGACAGCCTTCCCAGTGTCGAAGTGTGTGTTGGCCACCACTATACGGGCCGGCCTCCTCTCCTCTAGGAGGGTGGTATAGAGTATTCTCTCGCCCGCCCTTCCCTGGTGGACTGGGAGAACGAAGGGAAACCCTAATACGTCCTCCACGGACTCCTTGAAGCGGAGCCAGCTATCGGCGCCCGCGTAGGACTCGTCTCCCATCATGAGGGCGGCCCACTGCTCCTTGCTCATCGCCCCTGTCCCGCTGTCGGTCAATAGGTCTATGAAGACGTCTCTGCTACGTAGCCTGAAAACGTTCCAGTGGGCCTCCTCTAGGAGGCGGAACCTCTCCTCTCTGGAGGGAAGGTTTATTCTCTCCACGCTTTTAATCCTGTAATACTCTAAGGGTAGTTCCAAAGGTATTACACCCCTCTAAATCGGGAGCCCCGTAGAGCCGAGGCGGCTTAGAGGATGCCATGAGGGTGGATCTGGGCTAGGCTGACCCGTGTAGCCCGGTAATCCCTGTAGTATGTGGGGGATTATATAAATAAACTATACAAATGATAAGCTCGGGGAAACATTTTTCTATACACAAGAACGGACACTGTGTGCCACGGGAACCATTAGTGGCGGCTACTCATCTAAGCCCCGAGCTGCTGACTGGTATAGGGCTCGCGTTAGCCTTCTATATGGCGTTCAACCTAGGCGGGAACGATGCCGCTAACCCTACCAACATGGTTATAGGATCCGGGGCCCTGTCTCTTAGGAAGACACTCCTACTGTTCTCGCTATTCGCCTTCCTAGGAGCCTACCTACAGGGCTTCCATGTAATAAAAACACTAGGCAAGGGAGTTGTCAAGGATATAGATCCCCTCATGGCTGTGAGCGCCAGCCTAGGAGCCGGGCTGTGGGTTACCACGGCGACGCGGAAGGGGCTTCCAGTATCTACTACACACTCTACCGTAGGCGCCATACTGGGAGTAGGGTTAGTGAGGGGTCTACTGGCGGGTGAGGCGTCAAAGATAGACTGGAGTGTTGTTGAGAAGGTTGTACTGAGCTGGATAACAAGCCCCTTGGGCGCTATGGTTCTAGCATTCATATTATACTACGTGTTCTCCGCCCTGGAGAGGATGCTGGGAGCGGAGAAGGGTGTCAAGGCGTTCAAGGTTATACTAGTAGCTACCATGGCCTTCGGAGCCTACGCGTTCGGCGCTAACGACGTGGGGAACGCGACCGGTGTATATGTTACGGTAGTATCAAGCGTCTTCGGCGTGCCGGGAGAGAGCACGCTTAGGCTCCTGGCCTTGCTGGGCGGTGTCGGCATAATGACGGGGGCACTCTTGTGGGGTTACCGGGTGATAATGACCGTGGGATTCAAGATAACGAGGATGGACTACGTGTCAGGGGCAGCTGCAGAGCTTGCTAACGCCACGAGCGTATACCTGTTCACCCTTATGGGTATGCCCGTATCAACTACGCACGCAAGCGTGTCATCAGTTATAGGAATAGGAGTAGCTAAGGAGAAGGGGTTCAAGGGGGTTGAATGGAGGACTGTGGCGATCATAGTGGCTGGCTGGATTCTAACCCTCCCCATAGCCGCCGGGCTGGCCGGCGGCATATATAGCCTCCTCTCGGCTATAACTTAAACCCGTGTATGAGGTGGAGAACCCGTGGTGAGCACGTGGACCTGGATAAGCAGGAGGAGGGAAGAAGAGATTCTGGAGATGGAGCTCAAGCATATGAACTACATACTAGACGCTGCTAAGGCCACACTCGAGCTTGTACAGAGCTTCAAGCAGAGGAAAAGCAGGGAGGTAGAGGAGAAGTACGCCCAGGTGAAAAAACTGGAACGAGAGGCGGACAACGTTAAGGACGAGATAATAGCAAACCTGTCAACAGGGACATTCCACCCCATAGACAGGGAGGAACTCCTCAGGGTAACCCTCTCAGCAGACGACATAGCAGCATACCTGAACAGTGCAGCGCGTAGAATACTGTTGTTATGCAGGGTAGACGCGGAAATACCGTCGCACCTCATAGAGCCCCTCGAGAAAATAGCAGGGTTAGCCCTGGAATCTATCAAGCTAATAATAGAGGCTGCAAGCAAGACGAGGAGTGATCCAAAGACTGCTATACAGCTGGCTAAGAAGGTAGAAGAACTAGAGGAGGAGGCTGACGAGATAAGGAGCAATGCTGAGGAAGACATTATAAAATGGTGCAACGAGAACCCGGGAGAAGGTACATGCATAGCACTCTACAACGTACTAGCCTCCCTAGAAATGAGCACAGACAAATGCGAGGACACAGCAGATCTGCTACGTAGCATAGCAATACTATCAATATGAGTTTGGGTGGTTTTTTGAACTCCATTAAAAGAGTAGAGAATTTTATCGGTACAACAGCATTAAAGATATTTACAAAGGCTTATACAAAGTTTTTAGGTAAAACTGAAAATAATATATGCTTTTATGAACCTACATATACGGGGAATGCAAGAGCAGTCTACGATTATATTTTGAATAATAAATTACATGAAAAATATAAACTTAATCTTCTATGGATATATACAAAACATATAGATATAAAAAGTCATTACAAAGGATTTATAATAAATAATTTTAAAGGATTTAAAAAATATCTTAAATGCAAGATTTTACTGGCATCAAATATACTATTTAGAAAAGAGAGAGGAGTTATAAAAAATACCAAA
>CAYVIZ010000060.1:0-5823 GCA_964451715.1 uncultured Desulfurococcales archaeon
TAACACAGAAAGGCATACAAGTATGGGTCCCACCAAACCTCGAAACAATACCCGCGTTATCTGATTCCAAGGTATTTAGTATGCCTTGCGAGTCATTGACCAGATATGTAGATGGACTCAGAGGAGGGATGGTAGTCTATGTTGCATATCCTAGTGATGCCAATCCTCTTGGTATTCTAATGCCTGTATTCGCTGGTGTAATGATTGTAAACAATGCTAGGGCAGTAGTGTTTAGTTATTCAGCATCGACGGAACAGCTCAAAGAGTATCTTGCACACAGCCTTGCCAGATGGGGGTTCACCATAGAGGACACGGACTTGATTGGCGCCTACACAGAGAATATAAGGGTCTACTCGTTCAATCCTTCAGGATTCAGTCTTGAGGAGCTTTATGGAAGACAGCTTTACATGGTAGATGAATTGAAACCCGACATTGTTGTTCTATGGGGATTAGACTCTCTCTGCGATGGGTCTAGACCAGGGTTCTTCGATATGATAAGAAACATGGTTCTATACTTCAAGGAGAAAGGTATACTGACGATTCTAACTTCATCCATAGTAGACACACGTTACTACTATAGGATAGCACAGGTCTCAGATTTCGTTCTCAGAATAATGCCGACAGACAAGCAGGAGAGTGTCGGGAGACGTCTAGAGTGGTCGGCGTATGCATGGATTGCAGGCCAGGACCCAATAGCGCTCTCCAACTCTAAACTGGTTTCATGTGCTAGGGAGTCAACATCTACCATAAGAGAGTACTGGACGAGGAAATTCAGAGCCAGGTGAAGCTGAGGGGGTGATTTGATGGATAGAGATGATATCCTCGCACGGATTGAGAAGAGGATATATACGAAGTCGCCCGGTGTTTTCTTATTGCTTAACCTTAACTGTAAGAATAGGTTTGGCTCTAGCTTTGCTCGTCTCCTACTCGAGGATCCGAGTAAGCTGTATAAGATTATAACTGACACCTATAGAGACGAGATAACGGCTAACTTCATATTCAAGGATCTCTTGGTGAAGTCTCTCGCCACCGAACTCGGCTATCCGGATATGGCCGACTCACTGTATGAGGCCGCTTTAAAAGATCAAGAGAAGTATAAATCTCTAATACAAGATATGATGAAGGGAACAAAAGAAACGTGAGAACTACCCCCGGAGCATTTTTAGCCTATTGTCTAACAACACTAGTACCTCATTTTATAAGTTTCAGACGCTATATTAGACAATTAGAGGTGAAGGCCTATGAGCATAGTATTAAAGAGGAAAGAGGAAGGGAGGAAGGTGAGGCATACCATGTTCCATGTGGATAAGGAGGCAATAGAGGAGTATGTCGCGCTGACATACGGGGAAGGAGCATAAACTCCCTATTGTTTCTAAGCTAATTGACCGAAGGCTGCTCCCTGTATAATCATCGTATACAACGAGCTTGAAGCCGGGTCAACGTTAACCACGATCCTAGATATCTTGGAACCTCTTAATCTGAACCATAGATCCCTATAGTAGCCCTCCTCCACGCTTGTAGCATAGAAGACTATCCAAGGATTCCTCGGACTCCAGACTCTCACAGACCACGCGTCTGCTATGTGCGATGTAGGATCGAGCAGCTTGTGGTGGACAGCGGCAGCCAGCTGGCTTGGGGTAGCCAATACAGCGGCTCTTCCTCCCTCGGTTTCCCTGATCTCAACTATTTTTTCATCATACACGTCAACAAGAGAGTCCACGGTCTCCTGGAATCCTTTCTCCACGTGGTCTCTTAGCCTAGAAGCCCTCAGCTTCCCTTCTATCCTGGACCCGATGCTTACGCCCCATCTGAGCGCTGTAAGGCTCATTGTGAAGTAGGGGCTGGTAGTGTCCACGTAAACCAGGTCTTCCTCCTCGAAGAACTCCTCGACAGCAGGGGGTAGAGGCTGTGTTATAACGGTTGTCTTGAACCCCATAAGCCGGGATGACTGGTATATGCTCACTACCCCGGGATCTGAGGGAACCCCGTTCCATACTACTACATGCTCATAATCAGTATATGGTATAACATGGCTTACAGCGGTGACGCACTCGGCGAGCTCAACCCGTTCGTAGCCCATTGCTCTGAGCGTCCAGTAGAATACGCCTGCAGGCCCTATGCCCGTGTTGCAGTATGACACGAGTATACGTCCATCGAGTCGGGGAGACTCCAGGCTCCCCGCATACTCCTCCGCTCCCCCTATTATTCTGGCAAGACTAGCCGTGTCCAACGCAGGCTAACCCTTTAGCTGCTCCTCACTCTTCTAACGGTTGCCTTATGTGATTATACTAGGGCTGTGCTTAGGCTTCTGCAGCAGCTGCACTTACCGGTATCCGGGTCTCCGGTCAGCC
Source organism: uncultured Desulfurococcales archaeon (assembly GCA_964451715.1). GTDB lineage: Archaea > Thermoproteota > Thermoprotei_A > Sulfolobales > Acidilobaceae > Tiamatella. Next base: position 2,352 of record CAYVIZ010000060.1, read on the forward strand.
TAGGCACGATCTTGGAGACTATCTTCCTAGCCTTCTCAACGTTGCTGGTCATTATCCTCTCGACCTCCTCTGCAGTCACCGGGTGATCCGCCCATACATCATAGTCCGTCACCATAGCTAGCGTGGAATAGCACATCTGGGCCTCACAGGCCAGGTTCACCTCAGGCACGAGGGTCATACCTATTATATCCGCGTGGAACACCTCCTTCCAGACCTTGCTCTCAGCCCTAGTGCTGAACCTAGGCCCCTCTATGCAGATATAGGTTCCACCCTCATGTATAGTATACCCCAGCTCCCTCGCCGCCTCCACGACGCGGTGGGAGAGATCACTGCAGAAGGGGTCCGCCATGCTGACATGCGCCGTTACAGGGCCGTCGAAGAAGGTGTATCTCCTCTGCTTAGTCATGTCTATAAACTGGTCCGGCACGACGAGGTCGCCAGGCCTGTAATCCTCCCTCAAGCTCCCCACGGCAGAGACGCTGAGAACCCATTTGACGCCCAGCATCTTCAAGGCCCAAATGTTTGCCCTGTAGTTTATCATGTGAGGCGGGATTCTATGTCCCCTCCCATGCCGGGGCAGGAACGCGGCTCGTACCCCGCCGAGGGACCCCACGGTTATAAAGTCGCTGGGCTCCCCGTATGGGGTGTATACCCTGACATCCACAGGGTCCTCAAGTACTCCGGGATCGTATACTCCGGAGCCGCCTATAATACCCACGTGGGCAGATACCTGCCCGGGCCTAGTTATCTCGAAAACCAATACACACACCTCGCGGGAGGCTAATACTATGGTGCGGGGGGTGGGCTTCGAACCCACGCAGGCCTACGCCATCGGGTCCTAAGCCCGACCCCTTTGACCAGGCTCGGGCACCCCCGCACGCACTGCTGGCCGCGGGTTAGTGTTATTACATGCTATGGTTATTTTAAAGGTTGCCTAGAAAGACGCGTTCCCGGGTTTTAGAGGGTATTTTTAAATACTGTATCCGCGTGTTATATCTACTTGTCGCCTGACCATACTCCTCATAGTAGGGTGTAAGTAGGTGTCGCGGTATGGTAAAAGTGCCCGTTAAGATCGTCGAGTGGAGCGAGATCGTCGAGTGGAGCCGCGGCCTCTCCGGCCTGATAGCCGGTTCAGGGTGGAAGCCGGGGGTTATAGTGGCTGTTGCCCGCGGCGGATATGTACCCGCACGCCTGTTGGCGGACTTCCTAGGCGTCACCAACATGTTGAGCGTGCAGAGCCAGCATTGGACCGAGGCTGCCCGGGCGGAGGAGAAAGCTATACTCAAGTATCCATGCCGCGTCAACCTCGAGGGTGATAATGTACTGGTTGTCGACGATATCGTCGACACGGGTGAGACGCTAAGGCTTGCACGGGACTTTGTGAGGGAGAACTGGAACCCCGGGGAGGTGAGGACGGCTGCACTGCAATGGATAAGCAGTGTAGCAAAGTTCAAGCCGGACTACTACTACCTGGAGGTCAGGGACTGGACCTGGTTCCAGTATCCATGGACGAGGCTTGAGGATGTAAAGGACTTCATAAAGAGGATGCTAAGAGAGGACGAAAGGTTCAAGGGCTTGGAAACAATTGACCCCAGCGTGCTTGCTGATGCTTTCAGGGAGTGGTACGGTGTGAACCCTGAATCCCTCGGGTTCTACTGGGATACTGCCCTGAGGGAGCTGGGAATAACGCGTTGAACACATCACATCAAACACAATAATGATAGCCGCCACATTTAGCACCCGGAATCCCTTACTGTGTGGCGCATTAGTCTACTAGACTTAGCTGGGCTTCACTCCACGTTACTCGATCTATCCTTGTATAGGGGTTTATTTGGTAGGCACGCCGGGATTAGGGATCCGGGCCCCTGGCCCCGAAGGCCAGCACTTAAATATCTTTGTCCCAGAGCTGATGAAGAACTGGGACACTTAGGTTTTTCATACTTATTACCTAGTATATGGGACACTGATGTTAAGTATTGTTATCTTGATGCTGCGTCATGTATTTCTGGGCAACAGCTGTAAATAGTTGTGATCTACTCGGTAATTATATGGCTTCTCTTCTTACGCCTCCCCTATATCATTTAATAGTCTATTTATGAGGTCACCGCTGATGTAGAATCCTTCCTCTTTGAGCCTTTCTATGAATGGTTTAACTTCCCTTATTGTGCCTTTCAGCTTCATAGCTTTTAGAACTCCTAGTGTGCCAATGATTTCTAAGCCTAGTCTTCCCGCCAGCTTTCTACCCTTGAGATCATCTATTATCAGTAAACTGCTTTTCTCTAAGGCTAGTGTTATAGCTTCAGCCTCGCCCTCATCAACGATAGTCTTTAACACAAGGACAAGCCTCACATCACGAGGCTCCTCGACAGATAGAAAGCTTAAGCTCTGAAAGTACTTCTTCTCTTTAATGCTGAGCTCCCGCATAACACTTGGTGGAATTGCTATTTTCTGAAATAGAAGACTGAGCTTCTCTAGTACTCCTGCATGTTTAAGAGCTATGAGGGGAGACGTGTTAGAAACTGCAATGCTAGCTCCTCGCTTCTCTAGCAATGTGTTCGGCAACCCTTAGCTCCTCCTTCAATTCCTCCTCACCCAAGTTAATTATGCTGACCTTCCTCCTCGAGAGCTCTTTCATAAAATCCTCGACACAGAGCCCAGCAAGTTCGGCAGCTTGCTTGAGAGTAAGCCTAGCCTCACGGTAAAGCTCGACGGCTAAGAGAAGCCTAGCCTCATACTCATCAATACTGGTGTGCTCAGGTATGTTTATCTTCAGAACCTTAGCGCCACTCATTCCTCACAATCCCTATAACATACATAATTCATCAACCTTATTAAAAGGTGCTATAGCATAGCAAGGATAGATTTGCCAAGGATTTCGACGACTGAGCATAATCATATTATATCAATTGCATCCGTATCAGTAAGGATAACTTAGAATTGTGGGGAGGCACATGATAAGATATACTCAACATCCTTAAGAGAATCCCAGAGATGTTGGAGGAGAATGAGATTACAATGTCTCTAGTTGATAGACTTGGAACACTAGATTCACGTGTTCCTAGAGCTAGGAGGAAGGTCTATAAGACCGTCTTTCCTACAAGTATTTCAAGTGTCATTATCGCATTCGCCTGAATATGTCGCTTAGACCTCCTAGAGAAGCTCTCCGGGAAAGTCGTAGTCCCGGAGGCTGTATGGCGGGAGATAACAATTGAAGGTAAGCCTGACAGTGAGAAGATGCTGGGGAGTATGCTTCATCTATGTGGAAAGGTACGTGATTAGACGCTTGTATCTTTTCTTGAAGAATTTTATCGATAGAGGTGAAGCGGAGGCGATAATGCTGGCATTAGAGTCCGGCGCTAGACCGCTACTTACCGATGAGCGTGAGGCTAGAGAGTTGGCTAAGTGATATATTTAATACTTCTATTTAACATATTCTACGTTATCTAGTTCTTTGAATTCACGGTCACCTGTA
>CAYVIZ010000061.1:0-3231 GCA_964451715.1 uncultured Desulfurococcales archaeon
CGAGAAGAAGAGGGCTGAGATGGCTCAAGCACTGGTATTAGACCCTAAACTCGTAGTTCTAGACGAGCCGGACTCCGGGCTCGACGTTGAGGGGGTTGCAAGGATAGCGGGAATAATAGACGAGCTCCGCAGCAAGGGTAAGACCCTCATCGTGATAACCCACTACGCTAGAATATTCAAGCACGTTAAGCCTGACAAGGTGTCTATACTGTATAAGGGCAGGATAAAAGAGACCGGGGGCCCGGAGCTCGCTGAGAAGGTTGAGGAGGAGGGCTACAACAGCATCATAAAAGGGTGACGAGTCGTGGCTACTAGAGAGGCTCTCGAGCTCGTCCCAGAGTATATGCCTGAGGACGTGCTCGGCTATGCTAAACCCTTTAAAAGCAGGCTAATCATAAAGGGCAGACTCACACGCAGCACTATCGAGGAAATCTCCAGGGCCAAGAAGGAGCCTGACTGGATGAGGCGGCTTAGGCTACGTGCACTCGAATTGTTCGAGAAGCTCCCCACGCCGAACTGGGTTATAGGAGTGGATGAGATCGACTTGGAGGAGCTCGCGTATTACGTGAAGCCCGACCTGGGGAGCCCCGTCTCGAGCTTCGACGAGCTACCCCCTGACATAAGGGAGTACTATGAGAAGCTCGGCATACCGGAGATGGAGGCCAAGCTGCTCGCCGGGTTGAACCTGCAGTTCGAGAGTGAGACGGTCTACCATAAGGCGAAGGAGATGCTGGAGAAGAAGGGAGTAATAATGATGCCTATGGACGAGGCTGTGAAGAAGTATCCAGACCTCGTCAAAGAGTACTTCTCAAAAGTATTCCCGGCAGCTGACCACAAGTTCTCGGCTCTACACTACGCTCTATGGAGCGGGGGTGCATTCGTCTACGTCCCTAAGGGGGCCAGGATAGTTGAGCCGATAGAGGCTTTCTTCCTCATAGGACAGAGTCTGGAGGGCCAGTTCGAGCATACACTTGTAGTGGCCGACGAGGACAGCTATATACACTTCATAGAGGGATGCAGCGCTCCCATGTTGAAGCGCTACAGCTTCCACGACGGCGCAGTAGAGCTCTACGCCCACAGGAACAGCACGATAAAGTTCACCACCATACAGAACTGGAGCAAGAATGTTATCAACTTCAACAACAAACGCGGCATAACAGAGGAGGGCGCCCATATTGAATGGATAGAGGGAAGCCTCGGGAGCAAGATAACCTACACATACCCTAGCACCATCCTGAAAGGCGCTAACAGCTCCTCGTCAAGCATAGTGATCCAACTGGCTAAGGGCAACTATATCAAGGACAGCGGGTCTAAGATGTACCACCTAGCACCAAACACGCGGAGCAGGATAGTAAACAAGAGCATAAGCGTAGATGGAGGAGTAAACATTTACAGGGGACTAGTGAAAATAGCCCGTGGAGCTCTAAACGCGCGCAGCCATGTAGAATGCCAGAGCCTTATCCTGGACGATCACAGCCTTGCATACACATACCCCCACAACCAGGTAGACGAGCCCACTGCTGTTGTAACACACGAGGCTACCACTGGGAGAATAGGTGAGGAGCAGCTCTTCTATCTCATGCAGAGAGGGCTAACAGAGCAGGAGGCCACCGGCCTGCTCGCTATAGGCTTCATCGAGGATGTGATGAAGGATCTGCCCTTCGAGTACGTGAATGTTCTAAGGAAGGTGATAGAGATTGAGTTCTCAAAAGTCGGGGGACTCGGGTAATCTCCTAGGACCTATACCAGTAGGGAGGCTTAAGGCTCTGCTGGATAGAAGCGAGATACCACTACAGAAGTACGGCGACTCGCCTACGGTGAAGCATTACACTCTATGGGACAGGATACTCGACATATTCAATTCAGCCAGGGCGACGGAGAGAGTGGAGGGAGGCCTCTGGAGGCTCACAAGTTACGACGTCGTGTTAGGGCCCGATATGCTTGTTTCGGGTAACAGTAAAGGACTAGCTTTGGATACTATAGAGAACAACGATAATTACGTATGGCGTATCCCGGTTGAGAACAAGGCTCAGGCGCTACATGCTGTTAGCTGGTGGAGAGGCGTAAAGCTAGGCGTAAGCCAGGACGGCTTTTATAGATTATACCTAGCACCGGGCAATGGGTATGTGGGCTACCATCTAGAAGTAGACGTAGAGGAAGATGTCGACGCCCAGCTCCTCGTGGTGCTGGACAATTCTGCCTGCGGGTCGAGGCATTCGTCCACGATCAACCTGGAACTAGGTAGTAACTCTTCCCTTAAATTATACACTATAGAGAAGAGCTGCAGCTCATTATACCATTACAAGCATACAACCTTAGGAGAGAATTCCAGGGTTTACTCGAGAATACTGGCTTCCGGGGGCTATATGACGAGGCTTCGCGAGGACTACTGGCTCGTTGGGAACAAGGGTCATGCGTCTATAGAGGCTTCCACGATATCATGGCGGAACGAGCGGCTCGATCTCGTGATAAACACTATCCAGAAGGGGTCTAATACTGAGGGGGTCGTGCATACTAGGGGGATAGTCTCAGGCTCTTCTGTGGTAGCTCATAGAGGAGTGGCCAAGGTGATGCGTGAATCTGTGGACGCGTCTGTTGACGTTGAAAGCTTCCTCTACTTGGTATCAGATACTGCCAAAGCATATAGTGTACCCGTACTAGAGGTTGACACAGGCTATGTCGTATCAGCTAGGCATTCAACCGCGGTTATGACTATGCCCGGGGACGAGGAGTTCTACCTGCGTCAGAGAGGGTTATCGAGGGAGGATATTCTGAAGCTGTTGTCTATAGGCATGATAGAAAATGTGGTTGACTTGGAAAACGTTGATGGAGAGCTCTTGAAGAGGCTCTACTTGTAGAGCTCGTCAATATTTATATCCACGTCCTCGCACCAGGGAAACCTTAGTTTTATACTGTGCTCTCCTTGTTTCTCATATAGAAGTACTACAATAGCCCATCCGGTCGAGTTGATACTGTATCCCGGGGGTATAACAACTTTCAACGCTTGGGTACCGTTTAGGAAGCCTAATGAACTCAGGTTACGGGGTACACTTAGAGGAAGCCATGCGCTTCTCCCCTGGCTTGAATCAACGTGTACGGCTGGGAGTGGATATGCTGCTATGGGGCTACAGTTCACGAGGGCGTAGAAACTGGCATTGCTGGAGGATGGGTTTGCCAGTTTTACTCCTCTCACAACGAAGATGTACCCGTTATAGGCGTATTCTATATTGG
>CAYVIZ010000061.1:3331-5809 GCA_964451715.1 uncultured Desulfurococcales archaeon
AGTTTTACTCCTCTCACAACGAAGATGTACCCGTTATAGGCGTATTCTATATTGGCCTCTAAGCCGTTGCTCAGATTCTTCTCCATAAAGCCGACCACCCATTTTCCGGGTATGCTGTTAGGCCATTTCTCGTTAGAGTATAATCCCTTATAATCGGGGACTATGTTGTCGTTGATCTTGAATGTGTTATTTACCTCTATTCTGCTGGGCTCGCCTCTTATCTGGCCTGCAGAGACGCCTAACACGAGGACGCCTCTCTCCACCTTTATAGTGGGCGTGTTGTAATTCACCGATGAAAGCACCTGTACGGTCTCGCCTGAAGGATCCTTTATGACGGCGTTATAGGATAGGCCCTCAGAGCCGGTTATGCTGACTGTTGCAGAAGCCTTAGAGGCATCTACGTATGCCTCCATAACCGTCAGCCCCTCTACTAGTGTGGCCCACCTCTCTACAACCCGGACGCCATTGTATTTCCATGAAACAGCCTTGCAAACACCAGGTAGGCTAGAGCGGGGCTCGACCCATTGGCCTATCCTGATAGAGGCTTTTGGTGCAACAAGCACCGCGTATACAGGGTTAGTTATGCTCATCTGGAGTTTATAGTCAAGTGTAACACTGTCTCTCGCACCAATAATCCTTGACTCCTCCCTTATAACTAGGGTTTTACGGTCTATGTTACCGTATCTGTCGAAGAGTATGAAGACCATGTCTCCCTGGCGCTGGCTAGGCTTCCCCAACACGTCGTCCAGGTTGACCGGCGTGTTGTAGTTGTTCGTTATTTTTACTCGGAGAATATAGTCGCCGTATATGCTTACTTTTACAAGCTTGAAGCTTATACTCATCCCCGGATGAGAGGGGAAGACGGTTTCGGATAACTCCTCTATGCCCCAGGAACCGCATTTCATACCCTCCCCGGATGCCTTATGCGAAAAACCGTTTCTGCTAGAGGGGTTGCTGAATAGGAATACCGCCATCTCCCCTATTATTATAGCTAGGAGGAAGGCGCCGAACACTATTACGATGAGCTTAGTCCTATTAATCCTTCCACGCGCCATGCAGCCCACCAGATCCTACACTAGGATATGGATTCATCACTGCATAGTGGTTAAACAATCTATCTGTTTTAGCACTCTAATTACGTGAAATAGAGTTAAGAGAGTTAATATAGGTCTAAACCCAACTAATGGGTTCCCGGAGCCTGCATTGTTAGGCAGGCATAACGTGAGGTGAGCTTTAATGTCCAAGATCCCGTGTACACCTGAGGAGATAAAGCTTCCCAGCGAGGGAGAGCTGATCAAGTTCGAGAACGGGCGTTACATAGTACCCGACAAGCCCATAGTAGCCTACATAGAGGGAGACGGTATAGGGCCGGAGATAGTCAATTATAGTATAAAAGTGATAAACGCTGCCGTCGAGAAGGCATACAAGGGTACAAGGAAGATAGTATGGTACGAGATAGCGGCTGGCGAGAAGGCCCAAGAGCTCTGCGGCGAACTCCTCCCTAAGGGGACGCTGGAAGCTATAAAGACGACGAAGCTAGCTGCTAAGGGGCCCCTCACAACCCCCGTGGGCGGGGGATTCAGGAGCCTCAACGTTGCCATAAGAATGGCGTTAGACCTATACGCTAACATTAGACCCGTAAGATATTACGGCCAGCCTGCCCCCCACAAGTATGCCGACAAAGTTGACTTCGTCATATTCAGAGAGAACACTGAGGACCTCTACAAAGGTATAGAGTGGGAGATGGGAAGCCCGGAGGCTAGGAAAGTTATAGAGTTCCTCAACAAGGAGTTCGGGGTAGGAATAAGGGAGGACTCCGGCATAGGCATCAAGCCGATATCCGAGTTCGGCACGAAGAGGCTGATGAGGAAGGCTATGAGGTGGGCCATAGACAACAACGTACCTATTGTTACCATAATGCATAAGGGTAACATAATGAAGTACACGGAAGGCGCGTTCATGAAGTGGGCCTACGAGGTTGCTACGACAGAGTTCAGAGACTACATTGTAACGGAGCAGGAGCTATGGGACAAGTACGAGGGCAAAATGCCTGAGGGCAAAATACTCGTTAACGACAGGATAGCAGATAACATGCTCCAGCAGATCATAACACGCCCATGGGACTACCGCATGATAGTTGCACCCAACATAAACGGAGACTACATAAGCGACGAGGCAAACGCGCTAGTAGGCGGCATAGGCATGGCGGCAGGACTCAACGCGGGCGACGAGATAGCCGTCGCGGAACCCGTGCACGGAACAGCACCCAAGTACGCTGGCAAGGATGTCGCCAACCCGACTGCAGAGCTCCTGTCTATGAGCCTCCTAGTAAGCAACCTCATGGGATGGAAAGAAGTAGGCCTGCTTGTAGAGGAGGCGCTTAGGAGAGCTATTAGAGATAAAAAGGTAACGCAAGACCTGGCCAGGCACATGCCGGGTGTGACGCCCCTCAAGGCAAGCGAGTTCACGGACGCCCTC
>CAYVIZ010000062.1:0-5777 GCA_964451715.1 uncultured Desulfurococcales archaeon
CTACGTCCACCCCATCATGGGATACTAGGATGTTTTAGAGGTATTTAAGATTAGGCCCTATGGTAACGCTATTATATATTAATCCGAGAGACGCTATCTTTTATAGTTAAGCTAGACCGAGTGGTGACTGGAGCATTGGATGCATACATACTGGATTCCATACTGGGGAGCTACGCGTTCTCCAGTGATGGGGGGCTAATAGCGTATAGTCATCCCCCAAATGATATAGACGAGGCAGTACATATAGCCTTGAGCCTAGAGGAAGGAGAAGTCACTCCAGTACTCAAGAAGCTGGTTGAGGAGCTCAAAGCCAAAGGCGTAAATAAGCTTTACGTGGAGGACGAGGCCCTCCTACCGGGGCTTAGCAAGCTAGGCGTGGACGCGGAATACGTCGAGGGAAACAGGATCCTGGTAGAGAAGAGGGCAAGGGTTATAGAGACGGCGGTAGAGACAGGGCTATTCGATAGCGTTGAGGAAGCATTGGATTTCATGCACAAAGCCACCATGGAGTACACTAGGAGGAAGCTGAGGAGGTTCGCCCAGAAGAGGGACCTGCTTGCAGCACAGGCTATACGCGCTACAGACGATATTGATAAAACTATAAACCTGTTCGTGGCAAGGCTGAGGGAGTGGTACTCAATACACTTCCCCGAGCTGGACGACATAGTGGAGGACCATGAGAAGTATGTGAAGATCGTCGCACAGCTCGGTTCGCGGGACAACATAAGCATAGACAACCTCGTTAAGCTAGGCTTCGGCAAGGGAGAAGCCTCCAGGATATATGAAGCCGCGAAGAAGAGCATAGGAGCAGACTTATCCGACTTCGATATAGACGCTATACAGACCCTGGCACGCATAACCCACCAGCTCTACCAGCTGAGGAGCAACCTGGCAGGCTACATAGCGGCTGTAATGAAGGAGGTAGCACCCAATATAACGGCTCTAGTAGGGCCACTCCTCGGAGCCAGGCTTATAAGCCTCGCAGGAGGCCTAGACAGGCTGGCGAGGATGCCTGCGAGTACTATACAGGTGCTGGGAGCCGAGAAGGCCCTCTTCAGGGCCCTCAGAACCGGGGGGAGGCCCCCCAAGCATGGTATAATATTCCAGTACCCCGACGTTCATAAGAGCCCCCGGTGGCAGAGGGGTAAGATAGCTAGAGCACTAGCCTCCAAGCTCGCTATAGCGGCGAAGATAGACGCCTTCACAGGAAGGTTCGTGGGCGACAGGCTGAACGAGGAGCTTAGGAAGAGGATAGAAGAGATAAAGACGATATACGCCAAGCCGCCTGCTAGGAAGGAGGAGGCAAAGCCGGCAAGGCCCGGCAGGAGGCCTCCCAAGAGGAGGAAAGGCAGGAAGAAGAGGGGGAAAGGTAGGAGGTGAGCATGAATGGTTGAGGCTTTAGGAGTAAAAGAGCATCCCAGCTATAAGGGTGTCTATATAATAGAGCTCGAAGACGGGAGCGAGAGGCTGGCCACTAAGAACCTAGTGCCGGGTCAGAGGGTATACGGGGAGCGCCTACATGTAATCGATGGAGTAGAGTATAGGGAGTGGAACGCCTATAGGTCAAAGCTTGCGGCAAGCCTCCTAAAGGGGTTAGAGGAGCTGCCTATAAAGGAGGGGGACCGTATACTGTACCTGGGAGCCGCGAGTGGTACTACTCCAAGCCATATAAGCGACATAATAGGCGGCAACGGCAGGCTCTACGGGATAGAGTTCGCTCCCCGGGTCATGAGGGAGTTCCTACTAGTAGTTGAGAAGAGGAGGAACCTCTTCCCCATACTAGGCGATGCAAGGTTCCCAGAGAAATACAGGCACCTCGTCGAAGGGGTCAACGGCCTCTATGCCGATATTGCACAGCCTGAGCAGGCCGCTATAGTAGTGAGGAACGCCGGGTTCTTCCTAGAAGACAACGGGTACCTGTTGCTCGCTATAAAGGCTAGAAGCGTCGATGTGACGATGGAGCCCAGCGAGGTATATAAGAGGGAGATAAAGACTCTCCAGGAGGGAGGCTTCGAGATAATTGATGTAGTCCACTTGGAGCCCTTCGACAAGGATCACGCCATGGTATACGCGAGGTACAAGAGGGGTTAATGTTCAAGGAGAAGGAGGGCCCCCCTCATAGGGGGGCCGACCTGGTATATAGGAAGTACCGGGAAGACCTCAAGTTCCTCTCTAGAAACCTGCCGGTGCGCAGGGTTACACTTAAGGAACTGCTGGAAAACAGTATTTCAGGTATAGAGCTTAGAGACGGGGGTATACATAGACTGGATCCTGCCGAGCTGGAGCGCATGGCTGACACGGTGCCATGGTATCTTCACCCTGTAACCAGGATACCCTTAATTATAGAATACACCACGGTGGGCGAGAAGAGGGTTTTCAGGGTTAGGGGGGACAGGTGGGATCGCAGGATTGTGGAGGTCCTGCTTACCGGTAAGTTCGGCGTGGATGGGGTTGAGTCTCTTGAGTATAATGATGTGGCTAGGCTGGTTGCATTATATAAGAGCCTGATATTAATAATATTATCAGTATAAAGGTGAATGGGTTGCAGGCTAGGAGGGGGATTAAGGAGTTATTCTATAGGACGATAGGGATACTCTATAAGTATGCAGAGGAAGTCACGGTTCTAGACTACCCTCCTAGCCATAATAGGAGAAGCATAGACATAATAGCCAAGATAAGGGGGCGGCCTGTTCTAGTGAAGGTTATAGACGATATAGCCAGTCTTCCCAGGACTGAGATAGATGAGCTCCTCGGCACGTCTCGCACCCTTGGGACGCCGCCCTTGATAGTAGCGTCTTACTGGGGTGGAGAAGAACTCTCGGACTTCATCGCATACACTATTAGCGACGCGTACGCCGTGACCCCTGACACGCTGGAGGGCATATTGTCTGGGAGGGGTAACATATATGTTAGAACTGCTAAGGACGGGCTCCACGTGAGTATTTCAGGGGAGAAACTCAGGGGTGCCAGGATGGAGGCTGGCCTCAGCATGGGCAAGGTGGCGGAGTACGTCGGCGTCTCACGGAAGACTATATACGAGTACGAGAGGGAGAATTTGGAGCCCAACATAGAGAAGGGGCGTAGACTACTAGAGTTGTTCGGCGAGTCTATACTGGATCCCATAGACATCTTCACCTCACCCAAGCCTAGAGAAGCTAAGAAGTTAAATGTCGATAACGAGGCGGAGAGGAGGATAATAACCGAGATAAAGAGGATGGGAGGTGAAGCTTTCCACCTTAAGAGGGCCAGTATGGATGTTGTGGCGAATCTGGATGAGAGGATACTATTTGTAGTGGAGCACAGGAAGAAGAGTGCTGAGGCACTCTACTCGAAGATAGAGAATACTGGAAAGGCGAGCAGTATAATGGAGGGGAAGGCATACTATGTGTATGAGGAGGAGAAGATTGACAGATCCGAGGCCGAGGGACTAGGCTTGGAGCCTGTCAGGTATAGCAGGATAAGAGACCTCCTCAGAGAGCTATGCAGTGATAGGAAGTGACAGCCAGACTGTCATTGTCGGGTCCTCCCGGGTCTGGTAAGACTACTATTGCAAGAAAAGCTGTTGAACTGCTTAAGAGCAGAGGCTGTAGAGTCTCAGGCTTCTATACTCCAGAGGTTAGGGTTTCTGGTAGAAGAATAGGCTTTAAGGTAGAGAGAATAGATGATGGATCGGTATGGCTTTCCAGGAAGGGTGTGGCTTCTAGCTACAGTATCGGCTCATACGGAGTCATGCGTGAGGCGGAGGAGTTCATTGTCGAGACACTGAGAGGCTTACCTGAGTCCGGTTTTGTGGTGATAGACGAGATAGGCCCCATGGAGCTCGTGTTTCCAAGTGTTAGACAAGCCTTAAGAGACGTCCTTCCCCGGCTTTCCAAGTATCTTATAGTTGTTCATAGGAACCTCAAACGCATAGATCCCACTATTTATGGGATCATTACTCGGGAAAGCAAGTTATATTGGGTTACAAGGGATAATAGAGACAGCGTATGGGGAGAGATAGAGGCTGTGTTGAGAAACGTCGAATGCTAGCATCCAATAGAGGGATCACCATGGATTCTGGCATGTTCATAATGGCTAGGGAAGGGAAGGCAAGACTGTTAATACCAAACCCGGATCTCTACAAGAGAAGAGACGGCGTATACGAGCCCAGCTGGGCCCCGGTCTTCTATAATCCCCGTATGAAGTTCAACAGGGACCTAAGTGTCACGGCTCTCTCCGCCTATCACCGATTATACTCTCCGAAGCCCAGTGTCAGGGGTGTTGATCTTTTATCTGGTACAGGTGTAAGGGCTATACGCTATGCCCTAGAGTCAAGCGGGGTTGAGAAGTTTTACGCGAACGACAAGAACCCGCGGGCATATAGGATTATTGCTGATAATATAAGACTCAACAACCTAGGGGACAGGGTTACCCCTTTAAACTATGAGGCCAACTATGCGGCTCTCTACATTAAAGATGAGCTGGAGGAGCCTATCCTCTACATCGACATAGACCCTTACGGTAGCCCTATACCATTCATAGACAACGCGCTAAGACTCGTCGGACACAGGGGAGTTATAGGGTTCACAGCAACTGACATAGCACCCCTGGTGGGGTCCCGCGTAAAAGCAGGGCTGAGGAGGTATGGCAGCGTAACCGGTAAAACCCCTTTCTCGAGGGAGCTGGCGGTCAGAATATTATTGGGGGTCATAGCCAGGTACGCAGGCGTCCATGAGAAGAGCGTACGACCCCTCCTCGTCTTCTACCATGAATACTATATTAGGGGATTCGTACTAGTGGAGAGAGGCGCCGGGAAGGCTGACAGGTCTATGAATATGCTTGGATGTATAGGATACTCCAAACCTACTGGATACACCGCCTATACGGATGACATTACCTGCAGCAGCCCCCTCACAGACCCCTATACCGGTTCAAGGCTCACCATGCTAGGACCCCTCTGGAAGGGAGAGCTGGGAGACAAGGAATTCATAGAAGCCTCCCTCCTCATAGAGGAAGAGAGTGTCCACCATGAGACTAGGAGAGAAGTATCCCGGCTACTAAGCAGGCTAGTCGTGGAGTATGAGATTGACAACAGGCCACCCTATAGGCTTGATCACTGTGCAAGACTCATGGGCGGAGTTATGCCTAGACCTTCAAAGGTCGTGGAGTCGCTTAGAGGTAAGGGGTACAAGGCTGTTGTGAGCTATTTGGATCCTCAGAGCATAAGAACAGATGCCCCTATAAGGGAAATATACGACTCCTGTCTTGAATCTATACGCAAATAAAGGTTCAGGCAGACTTGTCCAGCTCCCTTTTGAGCTGTTCTATGAAGGCTGTGAGATAAGGACACCTCTCCGGGTTGTATATGCTGCCCTCGCCGCAGGTGTCGAGGAAGGGGCATGTGAAGCATGGTATATGGAGTGCTATGCCGGGCCTGACTTTTAGGCGTCCCTCCGTTTGTACTGTTTCCACGTAGTATATCCTGAAGGTTTTCCTCCCATTGTACATTTCTTCCTTACGCCTTATGACGCCCTTCCTGAGAAGCCTTAGAATAAGCCTGCTCCCCTCCCTGCTGTCGATGCCCAGTATTCTCCTCAGCTCGGCTTGGAGTATGCCCTTATCGCCGGATTCCTTTATTATCCTCAACGCCTCTTCTTCTATTGTTGAAGCCTTCTTGCTCACCTGTATGCTCACCTTACAGCCCCTCTGGCAGTTATGGTTTCCACTCGATTAGTTGTAGTGAGGTAAGGGTGTTCCTCTTATAGAATATTCTACTGCGGGACTATTAAGTATTTCAG
>CAYVIZ010000063.1:0-5762 GCA_964451715.1 uncultured Desulfurococcales archaeon
GGGAGATTGTGGTCCTACGTATACGAGACAGGGTCACCCGGGCTTAGGAGTCTGGCTGAGGAGGCTTACAGGGAGGCTCTATGGAGGAACATGCTAGACCCCACGGTGTTCCCCAGCGTGTTGACCATGGAGAAGGAGGTTGTAAGCTTCGCGTTGCAGCTGTTCAACGCTCCCGAGAGCGCTGACGGGAACTTCACCAGCGGTGGCACGGAGACTAATTTCCTCGCACTACTCGCCGCCAGGGAGTATTTCCGCGAGTCTATGGGGAAGTCCACGGTCCCCGAGGTGCTTGCCCCTGTAACTGTTCATCCGAGTGTTGCTAAGGCGGCGTGGCAGCTTGGCCTAAGGCTGACTACATTCAAGGTGGACGGGGAATACCGGGCTGACGTGAATGATCTGGCTGAGAAGCTTACGGATAACACGGCGGCGGTGGTGCTTTCCGCCCCCAACTACCCGTTCGGCACGTTCGACCCTGTAAGGGAGGCTGCAGAGGTTATAGGGGAGAAGAGGGTGTGGCTACACGTGGACTCCTGCCTAGGCTTCACCGCGCCCCTAGCCAAGAGGCTGGGGAGGAGCATACCGGTATACGACTTCTCCGTGGAGAGGGTTGATTCCCTGGGAGTGGACCTGCACAAGATGGCGTATGCCCCTCGTGGAGCATCTCTTATCCTCCACAGAGACAAGAACACTAGGAAGCACAGGTTCTTCGTATACAGTAGATGGCCTGGATACCCCATAGTCAACCAGGTGGCTATGTCATCCAGGACAGCCGGCCCTCTGGCGGCCTCCTGGATCCTCCTCAAAACCCTGGGCATAGAGGGCTACCTGGAGCTGACCAAGGCTTCTCTGACGGCTAGAGACATGCTTGTAGAGGCTATGACCGGTGAGGGCTTTAGACTGGAGGGGGATCCCCCGTATGTGGTCTTGGCCTTCAGCCACCCTGAGAAGGACTTGGTGGATTTCGCGGCCAAGGCGGGATCCCGGGGATGGCATATACAGGTGCAGCCGGGCAGCAGGGTTCTAGGGTTCCCCATGACGGTACACTTTACTGTCACACCAGTCCATGCATCGGTGGTTGACAGGTTCAAGGAGGATTTGCCTGTAATAATGAATGAGACTAGGAGCATGGATCAAGCATCTAGTGACCCGCTGCTGGAATCCCTGAAGACTCTGACACCCAGCCAGGCAGGGAGCGTTATCCCAGTGTTAATCGAGGCTCTAGGCGCTTCAGGAGGGAAGGGGCTAGAGGGGGCTGACTTGGGGTTTATAGCCAGGTATATCCACGAGCTTGATCCCGGTGTTGTCGAGGTGTTGTTCAGGGAGATTGCCAATCTCCTATTATGAGGACTATATGCAATAGTATGCCGTGCTAGTAACGGGGGTCCAGCCGTGGCGGGCACAGCGTCTAGAATGCTTCTACTCATGGGGTTCCCCTTGCTCGTCCTAGCCTCCCAGGTTGTATGGGTAACCTACTCCCCCGTGGCATCCCATGCTGCAGGCGACATGGGGGTCTCCAAGGAGGCGATGGGGTTCCTCGTCATGCTCTTCCCAATACTCTATATTCTCATAGCCTATCCTGCTGGGAGACTGCTTGACACTAGGTTCCGGTTATCCCTCTACGCCGCCTCTCTAGCATTCATAGCGACAGGCATCGTCAGACTGCTGGCACCGGCCGACTACACGCCTATACTGGCGGCCCAGGTAGTGGCGGCGGCAGCGCAGCCCATAGTAGTTAATGGGATAACACCGTATTCAAGCGTCTACTATGAGGAGGATAAGAGGCCTATAGCGGTGTCGCTGGGAAGCGCCTTCATGTATCTAGGAATGATAGCAGCCATGGCTCTCGGAGCCCCCATATACTACAGGTACGGCGTAACTGGGTTATCGTATTACTCCGGGCTCCTATCCATAGCCACGGGGGTCTGGACGATTGCAATGGTTGAGAGAGTTGAGCCTCTAGCCATGGAAGTAGAGAGAGTGCACATCCCTACACTTGAGAGTGTCAAGCTAATAGTCAAGCGGAGGGAGGTATGGGTGTTCGCCGGCATAATAGGGCTCGGCCTAGCTATACTAGACATCATTATGACCTGGATAGAGCCCGTGCTCTCACTGGTTGATCTAGACGCGATAGCCGGGAACTCGACGGCACTAATGATAACAGCAGGCGTTATAGGAGCCTCCCTCCTCCCCACAGTATCGGCTAGGAGGAGCATGAGGAAGAAGATGCTTATGACAGCGGCAGGCGTAGGAGCGTTGTCGTTCCTGCTTATAACAGCCTTCCCATCGGCCTCCACGGTGTACACCATGCTCGGAGCCACGGGGTTCCTCCTAATGGCCGGTCTCCCCATAATATTCGAGTGGATAGAGAAGACTACACCCGTGAACCAGCAGGGTGAAACCATTGGTGTGATAATGCTGACAGGCCACATAATAGCCGTCATAGGCCTAGCAGCCTCGACACCGGTGATAAACAGCTTCATAGGCTTCTTCGGCCTGCTGGCGGCGCTGGCTGTCGCGGCGTTCGCCCTGGCCTCCATGCTGCCACGGGGATAAACTATGACCTGCACCTCCCTAGAAGCACGCCGCTAACCCTGTCGAGATCCCTTATACCCTTATTCAACACGTTGCCAGCTCTTGACTTGTCTATTCCCGCCCTGCTTGATATGTAGCCTATAACCTGGCTCGAGACCAGCTTCTCGTCTATACCCTTGTACAGACTCGGCATATGCAGCACGGCCTGGAGAAGGCTGCCTACAGCGGCCTGCATGAAGCACTCGTCGAGCCTGACGGGGAGCCCGGGCCTTCCGAGGTCCACCTTGCCCCTGGCACGGGCCAGCCTGGAGGCCTTCTCGGAACGTATCACATCCCCAGAGACGCTGGAGTGGGTATACGCGAAGGCTTCAAGCGTGAGTGAAGCCCGCTGGGAGGGCGTCAGCCCCAGCCTCGCCCCGAGCTCCCTGTAGAGGAGCGGTATAGGGGACGCGTCGCTCACGAAGACAGGGTACGAGTCGGCTGACTCCACTATGAGCCCCGCCTTCTCGGCCGCCAGCTCGGCCAGCTGGCGTGCCTCTGGAGCCTCGCGTTCTCCGAGCAGCCCCTTGTATCGGAGGGGGAATGGGAGGAGGCCGCGTAGGTAGAGTATCCTCTTCTCCTCCTCGAGCCTCAATAGGTTCTCTGTGTCCACTTCAGGCTCACCCGTGCTAGTCTCCCCTGCTACTCTTCCCGTGGATGTTCTTCACTCCCTTGATGAGGCATCGTGGATCGAGTGTGAAGGCGGGCGTTGACTCCATGTACCTATAGTATTCACCACGGTATTTCAAGATGCACTCAGGCTCCTCTACCAATATAACGAATAAGAGTGCACCGGCGACGCCCCAGCCGGATGATGCTACCACGGCCAGGTTACGGGTCAGCAGCGCGGCAGCCAACGGGAACAGTGCAAGACCCAGGTGCTGGGGGTGGCGCATGCATGAGTACACGCCCGTGGACACGAGTCTGTCGGGCCAGAAGGAACATGTCTCTCTTGTATGACCGTAAAGCCTTAGCGTCCTCCCGCCTATGCTGGATAATAGAATACTATAGAGCATCAAGGCCAAGCCCACTATAATCATAATCCATCCTGTGTAG
Source organism: uncultured Desulfurococcales archaeon (assembly GCA_964451715.1). GTDB lineage: Archaea > Thermoproteota > Thermoprotei_A > Sulfolobales > Acidilobaceae > Tiamatella. The sequence goes on from CAYVIZ010000063.1 coordinate 3,628, forward strand.
CCTGATACACTGCATGTACCACAGTACAGGAGAGGCGGTAGCAGCGTGGCTACCCATAGAATGGGCCAGTAAGCAAACTTGAACAGGCTCCTCGAATCCATCACCACTCCTCTCCGAGGGGCTACTAAAGCAAGCCCTCCCTCATCATCCACCCAGCCATGGCTGAAAGGCCCTCCTCCAGATCAACCCGGGGATGGAACCCTGTTGCCGTCTCGAGCTTTCTAATAGGAATATCCCGTGGCATGAGGGCTAGATACCTGGCTGCAGCGGAGAACCTTGACGCGGCCCTGAATAGGATCCGTGGCACACTGGGTTTAAACGCTTTCTCCCTGCCCACCGCCCTGGAGAGTGCCTCCGCAAGCTCCAGCGAGCCATACATCCTGGGCCCCCTAACATTGTAAACGCCCGAGGCACCCGACAGGGCGAGAGCGTAGACGGCGCCGGCAACGTCGCCTGCATACACGAGGCCCAGCACAGCACTCCTGCCGCCTAGGATCGGGGCTATTCCTCTCTTGGCCAGCTTCAACAGCCTAGGCATGTCAGGATTAAGGCTGTAAGGCCCGTACATCCAGGAAGGCCTGACTATAACATGTCTGAACCCCTGCTCCTCCGCCTCCATGGCCACGAGCGTCTCGGCCATGCATTTACTCTTCTCATAGACACTCCTAGGCCTGCACTCGGCGTCCTCCAAGGCCGTCTCTGCCAGTGTGTCCCCTAGAGCGAGTATACTGCTGATGAAGACGAAAACCCCTACATTCCCATCAAGAACACTTAGCAGGTTCCTTGTGCCCTCATAGTTAACACGCCACTCCCTCCTAGCCCCACCCATAACCGCCGCCGTATGAACGACGAGGTCAAACCTCTCGCCGCCCAGCATCCTACGCAGCAACCCGGCGTCGCCTAGGGAGGCCTCTACTATCCTTGCACCAGCCAGGACCCTCCTAGCCCAGGGCCTCTTGTCAAGGGAGCCGGTGTTTACTAGGGCAGTCACATTATATCCTGCCCTCACAGCCTCGAGGACCAGGTGAGAGCCCAGCATCCCGCTGGCTCCTGTTACCAGTACTTTCAAAGCAAACCACTACCATTTCAGAAAAATGGCAACCCGAGAAGTAAAAAACCCTAATTTATATGCTTAAAAATAACTAGTACCACACTGCAAGGAGCCCATAATTGTCATACTATCACAGTGATGGGTTATGAGAATCACCAGAAGCTGGAACCCCATAGTAGGCTGCAGGCACGAGTGCGTATACTGCTGGGCCCGGAGGCTGGCGGAAGGCAGGCTCAGCCACCTACCCCAGTATAGGAACGGCTTCACAAGTGTTAGGATTGTTGAGAAGGCTTTCAACCAGAGCTTCAAGCCGGGGGAAACAGTGTTCACAGTGGATATGGGGGACATGTGGGGCGACTGGGTCCCCGGGGAGTGGATAAAACGCGTGCTAAGCCACGCCTCCAAGTACCCGCGTACGGTTTTCCTCTTCCTAACCAAGAACCCTAAACGCTACCACGAATTCCTAGACCGACTTCCCCCGAACTCCATACTCGGGGCAACAATAGAAACCAACAGGGACACACTCACAGCAGGCATATCGAGAGCACCACCGCCCAGCGAGAGATACAGGCACATGAAGACTCTTCCCTGGCCCCGCAAACTGGTAAGCATAGAGCCCATCCTAGACTTTGACCCTGAAACAATGATAGAATGGATAAATGATATACAGCCAGAAACAGTACACATAGGATACGACAACTACTCAAACAAACTACCCGAACCACCACTACACAAGACACTCAGACTAATCAGAGAACTAAGAAGACACACACACAGGTAACACTAGGCACCATAAGAAAAGCATGGAACGAATAACAAACAGAAAAAACAATACCGCTAAACCCCAAAACACCCAGCAATCCAAAGGGGGACGCCGGCCTTCGGAGCCGGGGGTCCCCGGGTCCACGAATCCTGGCGGGCCCGCCATCAAGGCTATTAACCGGTTTTTAGTAGCACTTTAATGATTCTTTTATTTCACTCGAAGTCGCTTCTCTAACGAATAGGAGTGCTATACCTATGTTATCACCTTGTGAAGCCATGCTCTTGTCGTCAGTAATTAGGATTGAATTCGTTATTTGGGAAA
>CAYVIZ010000064.1:0-1452 GCA_964451715.1 uncultured Desulfurococcales archaeon
TTCATCCTGTGTGTTTATTATGTATGGGGTTGATCCTGCTTGGCTGGCCGTAGTACTGGTTTGATTGTCGTTCTTATAGTATTCGCTGCTTTACTGGGTATTGTTTACTACTTTGCCATAGGTAATAACACGAATAATGAGTCGAACGTGCCTATTCGAGCTACTCCTATACCGGGGTCGACTAACTTGACGTGCCGGGGGGATAGCATTACGCTTGAAAACGGGGTGTATGTATATACGGAGAATGGTATTAAGAAAGTTGACTTACAATACATAGCGAACCTCAAGGGGAAACCCATAGTCATGCTGTTCTATAACAATGGATGCCCACACTGCAGAGAGTTCGAACCCACATGGTGTAAGCTCGTGCAAGATAACGATATATCAAGCAGGTACTATATGGTTAAAGTGGTGTGTGACTGGTTTACAACAGCCTGCACAAGCAAGGACGCTCTAGCATTGTTTTCCAACATGCACATAGACTCGTCTCCTACAATTATACTAGCTAGGAGTGACGGTAAGAAAATAACAGGCTACAAGGCTCTCCTGCCGGGGGATCCTGTGGATTTTGATTACGGTTCCCTGCACGAGTATCTTGTTAATGGTCTTACTAGACAGTAACAAGTTAGAGTATTACCTCTTTCTCTTTTCTCGTAACGCATAGTTAATTATGTCTAGCTTGTATTATTACTATTTCATATAGAAAAATTTATATATTGTAGAACCTACATCTTGTTTCGGTTTAAAAGGTTTTCCCTATATATAATGAGGGGAAACCTATATATCGGGGTGCATCTGCATGGCCGAAGAGCATCATACAAGCAAGGAGAAAGAAGTAGACCAGCAATGTCCACCTGACCAGATATACTTCGATCCCGTGAGGGGCCAGAAGATATGCCTGCTTACAGGAGAGGTTATAGAGGAGCAGGTAATAGATACGGGGCCAGACTGGAGAGCATATAATCAGGAGGAGAGCGAGCGGAGGAGCAGGGTTGGGGTACCCCTTACTTATACAATGCACGATCTAGGCGTGTCAGCCATAGTAGACTACAAGAACAGGGACGCCGCAGGGAGGCGGCTTACTGGGAGGAAGAGGCTTGACGCTATTAAGATCAGGAAGTGGCAGAGCAGGAGCAAGGTCCAGACAAGCATAGACAGGAACCTGCAGCAGGCAATGCAGGAGCTCGATAAGCTGGCTAAACAGCTGGGTGTTCCACGCCACGTCCAGGAGGAGGCGGCCAAGATATATCATACTGCTGTCAATAAAGGCCTTGTACGTGGGAGGAGCATAGAGAGCGTGATAGCGGCTAGCCTGTATGCTGCATGCAGAATACACAGGCTACCCCACATGCTGGATGAGATAGCCCAGAAGGTCAAGGGAAGCCGGCGTGAGATAGCACGGTGTTACAGGCTCATAGTAAGGGATCTAAACCTGAAGGTACCCGTAATAGA
>CAYVIZ010000064.1:1552-5294 GCA_964451715.1 uncultured Desulfurococcales archaeon
CTCTTATCCTTGTTTACCGCCACAACTATCTTCGAGTCTAGTATACCTGCTATATGCTGTGGTGCACCGCTTATACCTATGGCCATGTAGAGCTTCGGGGCAACCTTCTTGCCGCTAAGCCCGACCCAGTGCTCCTCGCCTAGCCACTGGAGATCCGCTGCTATAGGCCTACTACATCCTATCTGGGCTCCCAAGAGCTCGGCTAGCTCGAAGGCTAGCTTGAGGTCCTCCTTCTTCTTGAATCCCCTGCCGACGCTTACTATTATCTCGGCCTCCTCGAGGTTTACTCCCCCCTTCTCTTTCTCCTTCCTCTCGACAATCTTTACTTTAGGCTGCAGCTGGGGCTCCACCTCTTCTACCTGGGGAGCCGCGCCCTCTAGGGTTGCCGGCTTGAACTTTCTTGGGGGAATACTAACTATTGCGGGCAACGGCAGCTCTAAAGCTGCTACAGCTCTTCCGCTTAGTATGCCGCGCTTCACAGTAATCGTGGACTCTGAAACCGTGAATTCAAGAGCATCCACTATGAATGGTATGCTCTTCTTTGCAGCCAGTCTTGAGAACACGTCCTTAGCGTTCTTAGAGGTAACTGTGACCACGAGGTTCGGGGAAACCTTATCGTATACCGTCTCTAGTGCTGCGGCTATCTCTTCGGGAGCTTCACCCTTCACCCTGTAGGCCGCCTTAGCCCCCTTAGCTGCCTCCTCGAGTATGTTGGCTGCTCCACCATAGGCAGCTATATAGAGTTCGCCTAGATCCTTCGAGGCACCCACCGCTTCGGGGAGGTCTTTCTCGCTTCCAGCTATTACGAGAACCTTCATCCCAGACACCTCTCTTAGAGCTTGATTACACCCTCACTTACGAGGGTGTCGAGGAGCTTCTCGGCTATCTCGTCGAGACTGTCGCCCTCTATTATAACCTGTTTCCTCTGGACAGCGAGTACCCTAGCCTCCAGTAGCTTCGCCACGCTTGAAGCGTCTAGACCAACGTCAGCCAGTGTATATTTGGATAAGGGCTTCTTGAATGCCCTCCTTATCTGTATTAGCGTCGGTAAGCGAGGCGTGTTTATCTCCCTTGTAACACTCACCACAGCCGGGAGAGGCGCCTCCACCTTCTCCAGGTAGTCCTCGAGATCCCGTTCCGCTACAATCTTGTCTCCCTGCACCTCCAGCTTCTTAGCAAAGCTCACATAGGGAAGCCCTAACAGCTCGGCTAGTCTGCCGGGTACCTGGCCTGTGAACCCATCCACCGTGGCCTCGCCAGCTATAATCAACTTAGGCTGAAGCCCAAGCTTGTCTATGAGAGCTTTTAGGGCTGCCGCTGTCGTTACCGGGTCTCCTGGTATAAGTTTATCGTCCACTAGAAGATGAGCTTCATCCACACCCATCGCGAGCGCCTCTCTTAGACTGCTCTCCGCATCCTTCATCCTCTTCGCTACAGGCCCCCAAGTAAGGATGGCTATGCCTACTATCTTCGAGGCACCTAGAGACCCCTTGATATCGTTCGCCAACTGCACGGCGTTCCTGTCTATGTCGCTGAGCTTCAAGGGTATAGATTCAAGCATCAGGTTGCCTTCGGCGTCTGCTTTTATCATGCCGGGGTTGAGCGCGGGTTTCAGCAACACCACTATCTCGGACATCTGTTACACACCTCTTAGATGTCATGGCTGGTTACTGGTTACCATGAGGTATGAGGTGGTGATAGGTGGTTTATAATCATTGTTTATATTATGTATGCTAGGAAGAGTATAGAAGAAGACATGATGGTTTAGTAGAAAATATCTGGAAAGGCTAGCCCTCGGCCTGAAGCTTCCTTAGCTCCTCCTCTCGGAGAAGCCTCCTCAACACCTTGCCCACAGCTGTCTTAGGCAGGTCGTCCCTGAACTCTACCTCCTTGGGGACCTTGTAGTCCGCGAGGTGCTGTTTGGCATAGCTTATAATGTCTTCAGACGTGACCTTGCCCTTGCACTCATCCTTTAGTACGACAAAGGCCTTGACGTACTCGAACCATTCCTTGTGAGGCGCCCCTATAACCGCAGCCTCCCTGACGCATGGGTGCCTGTAGAGGACTTCCTCGACCTCCCTCGGGAATATGCTGTAGCCCTTGTATTTTATGAGGTCTTTCTTCCTGTCCACTATGTAGAAGTAGCCCTCGTCATCCATTTTGGCTATGTCTCCCGTCCTGACCCACTTGTAACCACAGCATTCGAAGAAGGCTTTCTCATTCTCCTCGGGCATATCCTTATAGCCGAGCATTACCTGAGGACCACTTATAACCAGCTCTCCCTCCTCTCCCGGGGGCAGTATCTTCGACTCATCGATATCAGCTACCGCGGCCAGTGTATTGGGTACTGGGAGCCCTATGCTACCCCTCTTAGCCTTGCCAAATATAGGGTTGACGTGTGTTACGGGGCTGGTCTCGGTGAGACCGTAGCCTTCCCTGAGCTTTGCACCGGTGAGCTCCTCGAACTTCTCAGCCACTGCTACCGGGAGAGGGGCGGCGCCGCTTATGCAGGCTTCTAGACTCGTTAGGTTGAACTCCTTTACCTTGGGATGGTTGACTATGACCTGGTACATCAGGGGTACCCCATGGAACAGATTCGCCTTGTGTTTTTCAATACCCTTCATAACCTCTACTACATCCCATTTGGGATAGACTATTATGGTGGCGGCCCTCAGCATCGCAGCGTTGAGCACCGCGCTCTGCCCGTATATGTGGAACCATGGTAGAACGCCTACCATCACGTCTTCAGCCCTGCGTCCCCTCTTGTACCATGCGTCTACCTGGTATGCATTTGACACTAGGTTATAGTGGGAGAGCATAGCTGGCTTGGGAAGCCCTGTTGTGCCTCCGGTGAACATCAAGGCTGCGGTATCCTTCTTCGGGTCGACCTCAGCGTACTCGCTTGTGGGCTCATAATTCTTCATTATATCCCTGAAGAACATAATCCCGTTTTTCCTCTCTATCTTCGGTATCTCCTTACCCATCTTCATCTTGTATAGGAACCCGCCTAGGAGGGGTAGGTAGTCTTCCAGTCCAGTATATACTATAGTGTCCACGTTTATGTCAGCGGTGTCTATCTTGTTCTTGAAAAGATTCAACGCTACGAGAACCCTTGCCTTGGTCTTGGACGCCTGGTGCTCTATTTCGCGCGGCGTATATAATACATTCATAGGTGATACCGTAGCTCCAGCAATGAGTGTTCCATAATATGCTATTGCGAACTGAGGAGAGTTAGGCAGCATGAGGAGAACAACATCCCCCTTACCAATACCCTTTGACTTAAGGAAAGAAGCGAACCTTCTCGCACTGTTGTAGAGCTCCTCGTATGTTACGTCCCTCCTGAGCAGCGAACTTGTTTTCCCGCCGTAGAATATTAGTGCTTTATGACGCGGGTATTTCTCCGCTGAATCGACTAGTAGCTTGTAGAGCGGGGTTTCCGGTATGTCTATCTCGGCAGGAACCTCGGAATCATAGTTCCTGAGCCAGGGCTTTTCGAGATATCCTTTAAATGCTTCCTCGCTCAACATTTCCACCCTTTCTATGTAACGCTACAAGATATAATCCAAAAGCTATTATATAGCTGGTAGAGGTTTATAAAGAGGTTACACTTGATTATGAAAACCATTATAAACCCATACACTAACATAGGATTCAAAGGGAGGCCGCCGTAGCTCAGCTGGGAGAGCGCCCGGCTGAAGACCGGGCGGTCCGGGGTTCAACTCCCCGCGGCGGCACCATTTAT
>CAYVIZ010000065.1:0-2947 GCA_964451715.1 uncultured Desulfurococcales archaeon
CCAGAAGAGAATCCAGCCCCCCAACCCCAAACACAAAACCACCAACACCAACCATCGTTCTTCACATAGTTATGAATACTTTTGCGGAGAGGGTATCCCTAGTATAATAGTTTTTGGTGTGTTAATTTATGGGTTATTTACTGTGAGGATCGTTATGGGTATAATTATATTACAATAATATATCTATGTTATATATAATGTTATGGTTTATAGTACGGTATAAGTATAGGCTATAAGTCCTATTATAGATGTCAGCATGGTATGTAGTAGCATATGATTCCTGTTAGAACCGCTCAGTGTGCTTAAGGTTATTCCGGATCCTATGGCTTGTATGAGTATCATGTATGATCCTATGGATTCTATCATCTCCACGTTACGCGGGTTGATGCTAACTATTTCCGTGTTAGTCATGCCTTCTAGGAACATCTTTACCACCATGACTAGCACAGCCACGAACACTCCTAGAATGGTTAGAAATACGATTGCTGCCTGGTTAGCGTTAGACCTTAGTGTAGACTTGAACACCACGAACTTCTCGAACAATTTTCGTATGTCAGTCATAGTCTTATAGAGCTCCTCTCCTCCTATAACAAGCAGTTCTAGGTATTCCCTAAACACCCTGAGCAGATACGTGTCTGCTGGAACATGTTTCTCCAGCTCTCTGTTAAACTCGGATCCAGCCCTGACTCCTCGTAGGACTTTCCTCATAAGACTTCCGAGGACTTTGACTTGTTTCGCTGCTTCCTCGTAGGACAGGTATATACTCATCCCAGCTATTAAGCCCGCCTCAACTGTGGATAAGAAGACAGGTATTTCATTCTCAATGCTAGCTATAAACCTTTGTCTAAGGTACTCCCGTATAGAGTAAGGCATAAGAGACGCTGAAAGCGTGAGTGTTAGTATGGACGCGTTTCTTCTAGTAAGAAAGAGGTCATAAAGCCCTATCCTATAATACATCACGCCTACAAAAATATATACCATGAACACTGCGACAGGTATAGTAAGCAGTAAAGCTGTAACCCACGGCTTCATCCACTCGTCTCTCATTAAACCCTCACCTTATGTATTATCGACTGTGCAAGGGCAACCACGCCTGCCATCGATATAACAGCGAAGAACAGTATCCCTATCATCACGAGCTCCATATTGAGTCCTCTCAAACTACCGAAGCCCATTAACGCTGATATACCCGCTAGACTTACTAGGGGGCCAAAAACCCCCAATATAGTATACACCTCTGTTATTATCCTAAGCTGCTCAGTCACCTTCTCAATATCCTTTTCCTTCTCATTAACTAGATGCTCCATGGTTTCGGAGAGGAATTTTAACCCGCCTGTTCCAAATAAAGATGAATGAAGCAGGTTGGATACATACATGGAGCTCGGCCCACGATACCCTGCGAGGAGCCGGTCTAGAGCCTCTGTATATGGAACCCCCGCCTCTAAATACCTGTAAAGCATGTAGAGGACGGGATCCTCGAGCAGCATAGCGGTTCTCTTCAACCCCTCTTGGGGTGAAAGGCCGGAGAGGAGATAAATCTCCATGAACAAGTAGAGATAAGGTATTTTCTGGTCAAGATTCTTATACACCTCATTCTTCATACCCAAATAAGCCAGAGCCGAAGCTAGCGCAATAAAGTAGAGTATAATAGACACAGCCAAGCCGGGCAGTAAGGGTATAGCCCCAGCTACTCCGAAGAAGAGTATGACAGATGCGGGAATAGAGAATCCCGCCACTATGATAAGAGCCTCACTCCTCCCCAGACGCTGTACCCGGAGATACGCCAATACCCATCCACCACTTCACTACTTCCCTTATAAACTCATCATAACTTAGCCCCCGCCTCACGGCGTCCTCTAGGAACCTCTTCTTTTTCTTCATGTTATCGAAGAAGAACTCTAAAGGTATGCCCTTCTGCTCTGCTATCCTCCTAAGCGCATAAGAGTTCTCAAGCATTATATGCCTCCTTATACCCTGCTCGGTTATACTAGTCCTGTAAACATACTCGAAGACAGGCTCCATGCGTTGGTCGTCAATATCCTTCAAGTCAGCTACGGTGACGACATACCTATTAACAGCCCCGCCTATCCTGACCTTCGTAGTATGCACTATAGTGTCTAGCTCCTTTATCATGTAGGGGGGAATCTCGAGGGGCTTCATCATAAGCCTTTTAACAGCTGATACAGGGCTATCAGCATGCATGGTCCCCAGCCCGCCGTGGCCAAGACTCATGGCCTGGAAAAGCGCATAAGCCTCCTCCCCTCTTATCTCCCCCACTATTATATAGTCAGGCCTCTGACGCATAGCCGCTTTAACGAGATCGAAAAGCGTCACCTTCCCTGCTTCCATCGTCTCCCTAGTAACCAGATAGGAGACCGTTGGATGAGGTAGATTCAGCTCGCGCACCTCCTCGACGGAGACTATCTTCATGTTATAGGGTATGAATGACGCAATAGCGTTTAACAGAGTAGTCTTCCCCGACGCTGTCTCCCCTATTATTAGTATGGATGCCTTATTCTCCACAAGTGTCCACAGATAAGAGAACAGGTCAGCTGGAGCCATATCGCTCGCGATAAGATCCACAGCAGATAAGGGCACTTGCCTATGCTTCCTAATAACTACTATAGCCCCGCTAGGAGACACCGCTTGGTGTACTATATGGACACGAAAACCGCCGGGAAGCGTGGCGTCTACTATAGGATTAGTATAGGAGACCTGCTTGCCGCTGGCGAACATGACCTTCTGTACATGTCTCCAGAGCTCCTCCTCGCTCTCAAAATATATGTTAGTTGGCACCAAGTCGTACCTGGTATACCACACGAATACAGGATTCTTGATACCAGATATATGTATATCTTCTATGTTAGGATCCCGGAACACGGGGTCAAGCTTACCGAAGCCAAGTATGTCCCTCTCGAGGTAATACTGTATAACCTCCAGCCTTTCC
>CAYVIZ010000065.1:3047-5163 GCA_964451715.1 uncultured Desulfurococcales archaeon
ACATATAAAACTAGTATGATACCTAACTCGTATTGAAAACCCATAACTCGCTTGTCCCGTCTTCTCTAACATGATACAACTTACCAGCCCAATAGACAAGGCGGTTGCCACTACTCATCGGATAATAAGGTGCTTGGCTCACAACTGCGCCTACCGAGCCTGTCACCGTGTCTATCCTATGCAATCCGCCTCCCTTGCCTATAACCCAGAGATACCCGTCTCCATAGTCCATTCCTACGGGATAAACAGTAGGCGGCGCCGGATCCATATTTAATTCTGTAAAGCTAGGAGTGTCTCCCGATACATTTACTGCATACAAGTCACCGGTGCCTCCAAACAATACGTACATAACTCCTCGGCTGTAATCAACTGCAATACAAGTATATGGATCTACATCCTCCGGCATACTATACTGGCCAAGAAGCGAATCCCCTCTACCATAAAGATACAACGAATTACTCCCACCCCCCGGAGCATATAGTATATAATCACCCAGCACAGCCACAAAACCCGAGTCACCGGAAGGCTCAGGAAGGGATGCAATAGTGGAGAACGACTCGTTAGACATATAGAACGCTATTAAGCCGTTAGCAGACGCGATAATGAATCTAAACCCCCCAGGATCAAAGCCCAAAGCCGGACTCGAGAACACGCGGCCTCCGGGAAGAGTATAACTACTCCACCTCTCGTTTACAAGATCATAGATATAAAACCTACTACTACCATTAACAGCAACTCCCATAACAGGGTTCCCTAACCTACTAACCTCCAGCTCCACACTAGTGAAGGTTATATCAAAAGGTGAATCATGGCTTACAACGATGTTAAAGTAAATCCTCCCGGAAGCCAGTCTCATAATACTAGAGTTAACTTCATTATACCCTAGACCAACACTGCTAGAATCCATATATACGAGACTACCACTCTCATTATAATACAAGAAATACGTGAACCCGCTCCCTGAATCACTTAAATCGAAGCCACCGATAAATGATCGCACCAGAACATTTGATGAGATGTCCCAGTAGAAACTCACATTAACACCATAACCAACATACGGATTCCTATGATCAATATTATCTATAGACACAACAGGCTTCACACTGGCATTCTTCCTAGGCCACAAAACAATACTACTATGATAATTCCATAAGGAGGGATTTTCTTTATTCGCTATTATTGTAAAATGTTCATTATCTCCATTACTTATACCTATAACTGGTTCATGGGAATTTGTATTTCTTCCATTTATGTACCCATAATCCATTCTTATCAACCCGTTTTCATAAAGAACAGCATCAAAATTCTGGTTTCCATTATTATAATAGAATACTGTATTCCATCTAATCAATACTCCTTGCCCCAATCCCAGAACATTATCAACATATGAAGAGTTAACGTAAATGTCTTTATCGCTTCCACCCACATTAGTCATAAGATCAGCCCAAAAGACGGCTATCATACCTCTGCTCTCGAGTTTGTTTATCGTACTTGTATAATCTGTTTCACTATAAGTGGTTCCTATGAATCCATTACTACACACGTGCACGCTATCGTATGTCGAGTTGTAATAGGGAAAGCTGAATCCTAGAGAGAGACTCCAAGTACTATCATCACCATGCCATCCTTGGGGAGTTCCTTGATTCGGGTCAAATAGGTTTTCCCCTGTGTCCCATATCATGTATTGTATCTTGTAGTTTGACCCGTCGTCTGCGGGTAGCTGGGCGGCTACCTTTGGTAGCCCGTAGTGGTCTGCATCGTAGCTTGCTCCGGGGTTTCCGTATAGCATGTATATTGTTGTGGTGGCTCCTCCGGCTAGGTTTAGTTTGACCCATACCAGGGCTTCCTGATTGTCTTTGTCCCAGTATTGTATCCAGTAGTCTAGGAGCGTCCTCCCGTCGCTTGCTAGGAACCTTATATCAGACCCGTCGTCCTTCGCCTTGTTAAAATCGAAGTTTGACGAGTTCAGGATTATCGGTACTGTATAGTCTTGGAGTTCTGAACCCGTTCTCTCTGTTATGTTTATTTCTTTATAATACTCCCAGCCAGGGTATTCTGGGAACCTGTAGAGGGTTGTGCTTTCTGCTTCTATGGATAGAGGTGAGGTTGACAAGGT
>CAYVIZ010000066.1:0-4893 GCA_964451715.1 uncultured Desulfurococcales archaeon
CCCACTTATACATTAGGTGCATCGGGGCAATTAGCCCTTTACTCCCAGCCTAGGGTGTTTCCAGGTTATCAGCAGTGATATCCGTGGTGATAAGCATTTGTGAAGAATGTTCCAATCCGATTGCTTTCATTGGAAACGTGGTTTTTATATCCCGGGGTCTTCGGGGCCGTGGGGCTCGCGGGCTAGAATCACGGACGGGCCCGCCACAAACCCTCCGCGTAAAGCCTGCCCTTTGAAGGGTTGGGTCGCGGCTCCGGGCTCGAGCAGGAATCTAGATTACTTCCTGCTTCATAAGGAATGATCATATTGATAATATGATTCTTTAAGTGTTAGGGATTACTTTAAGCCATGGCACCTTCTTAAAGTCCTCGTCAAAGGTTAGGATAGTGTCTATACCATAGTGTCTTGCGGTTATCGCAATTAGGGCGTCTCCTGGTAGGAGGCGGTACTTCCTCATGGTGTCTAGGAGCTCTGTGAGGCCGCCCCTGTCCTCTAGAACAACTATTCCAAGTTTGTCTATCAACTTCTCAACGTCGCTTATTACATCATTGAACTCTTTCAGGCCATGCTTTCTTATATGTTCTCGTAGCTGGTCTAGCCTCCTTATTCCTAGCCTTCTCCAAGCCTCGAGCCGTATGAGAGTGAAGACTACCTCGTCAACTACCCTGAGGGTTACCGCTAGGTCTTCTCTTTCAGCTAGTACAGATTTCACCTTAGAGGCATAGGACTCCACACGGTGGAGGTAGTATACGATGGCGTTAGCGTCTAGCAGTATCACTGAGCCTCAGCCTCAAGCATAAATTCATCGAGTAATTCTTTTGGCGCTGGACCACGCTTCCCATAAAACTCTTCGACCAGCCTCCTCCTCTCCTCGACCCTTTCCACCTTAACTAGAACTTCCTCACCCTCCTTGAGCTCTACAGGCTCCAGGAGCTTCAGAACACCCTTCTCGTACCTGGCTCTGACCACCCTGGACAACATCAGTACACCCTTAACTTACCCTACTTGTACCCATCCCAATATGTTTTTGGCCGAACAAGTGTTCCCAGAATATCTAGGCTGATGTCGTTAGTGATAATTGTCTGTGCAAAGTGTTCCAATCTATGTTTTCACTGGAAACTTTGTTTATAAGTCTCAGGCCCTCGGAGCCCTGGGTCCACAGGTTCAGAGGCTACAAAACATGTTGGCTTAACCTCAATATTAATAATAATAGTTAATTATGATCGAGTTAGATTCCTAGGTGGGATATTGTAGCCATGATATGCACTTTAATTCTTCGTTGAACTCGGCAGTCATGCTTATGGAGTAGTGCTTGTATGTCGCTAGTGGAGCGTTGTTTAGCAGTGACCCTTACTAAATGTGACTTTGATTGTGTCCCCTGTTGTCTCCACTCTTGTGAAGAAAGTACAAAAGCTTCTGCAGATTTCTAGTGGAGTCTTTGCGTTTGTTTTCGAGTTAGTTTCACGGGGGTTGTAGTTTCATAAAAAGATATAGTGTTATTGGCATCCTAGATACTTGAGTACATTGTCGACTTCCTTGAGGATATAGTAAGCTTTTGCGCCGGCGAGCTTGGCGTTTAGGGCTTGTACTCTATCACTAGTAATGAGTGCTGCATTGAGGATCTTCGCTAGCCCGATGTAGTAGGTGTCAGCTCCTCTAGAACCTGTTTTCAGGGCTACCTCTATAGATTCCCGATAGTAGAGGTCGTCCCCTACAGTTAGGATCTCACGCTCAAGTCTCTGGATTATGCTTCTTACCTGGGATGGCCGGAGGAACCTGACAAGGACGCCGGAAACCTCCGCTAGAAGCAGTCTCGGAGCAAACACCCTAACACTACTACCCCTAGTCTTGAGACACTCGAATATCTCTTCGGCAGCCTCTACTCTAGCTTTATCCCGCCCGGCGAACAGGTCAACTACTATGGAAGCATCTACCACCACTCTGTTAGTGCCGCCTGTAGGCTTCAAACCTATCCCTCTCCCTTGAGAGAAGCTCGCCGGGCTCCTCCCGGGCACGGATAAGCCTTCGTATGCGCCTGGCGAACTCTACAATATCCTCTTCCAGCACAACCAATACTTCCTCGCCATCCCTAAGCTCAAGCTCCTCGAGAGGCTTTAACACGCCCCCCTCATACCTCGCCCTTATAACTTTAGACAATACACGTGCCCCGAAGAAGATTAGGGATGCCACCCGCTGGTTATTAGCCTTAGCCCTCTCGCACCAAGGCATAGTGCACTATTACCCATTACGGGAAGCACCCAAATAATCACGAACGAGGAGACGTTGCATCCCATCATGCACCTCAGCAACACAAGTACTTATAGCGCTGGCCTTCAGAGTATAAGGAGTACATGTCTCTAATCCCGGGCGGGCCCGCCACAAACATGCTTATATTTCAACAAGGATTTAAGATTGTGAGTCAAGTACTTGTAAAATGCTCTCCAGTTATAGTGGTGAACCCTAGATTAAGCTCTCAAGCTCGCTTAATGATATGTTTCGTAGGAGAATGCATTCTAGTTTTTCTTTCTTGGCGTGTATGCTCATTGGCTCGTCATCTGTTATAAGCATAGCATTATACTTTAACACAGTCGCTAAGATATACGCGTCGAACCCCGAGCTGCCTGTCCGAATAGCTATCTTGATTGCCTCTTCTCGTACGTCTCTCTCATCAACAATTATGTAGTTCGTAGTGGTTCGGAGTGATTCAACTATTCTCTCCGCTAGTTCTCTACTTACAAGCCTAGATATAACTGCGGCTACTTCAACCAGAACGGGGAATGGGAAGACGACTATACGGTTTCTCTTCACCAATAATTCGATTACTTTTCTGGCTTTCAAGTGCGTCTCAGCTTCCCTACGGTAAACATCGATTGGAAGCCAGCGCCCAGGCCTTACAATAGCCTTGACACCTTGACAATAACACTACTATCTAATACCACTGGCTCCATCTCCCACGGGCCTCCCTCAGCACCTTATCAACGTCCTCCTTAGCCTCCGCCTCGACCTCTCTCAGAAGCTCAGGAAACTCCCTGGGGAGCAGCACAACCCGTAATTCCTCCCCTCCCGTAACTCAATCTTATCCAGCGGCTTCAGCACACCATTCTCGTATTTGATCCTTATAACCTTAGACATGCTCCTGCACCTAGGTAAAATGAAGCCTTACAAACCATTAGCTTTTCTCCGACTAAATGTTTCCAGGATTATCCATATTGATATCCATGGTGATAAGCATTAGTGAAGAATGTAGTGAAGAATGTTTCCACTCGATGGCCTCCATTGGAAACACTGTTTATAAGTCTCGGGCCTTCGGAGCGGGGGGGCTCGCGGGCCCGCTACATATGAACCCTTACTAATACTATGTTAATTCTAATATCCTGTCTTTTTAGCCTCTCAAGTGTGGTTGTCTAGGGTCTTGGGGAGCTAGAAACGATATTTTAGGTCAACTTGTTCTATCTCTGCATGGGGTGTTTCATGGCTAGCATTGAGAATATTGCTCGTGTATTAGGGATCACCGTTGAGGACGTTGAGAGGAGGGCTCTTCGAGCTCTTGTAGGCAGACAGTAGCCTGTTTTATAATCCCAGTCTCTGGAGTCGGGTCTCGCGGGGATTCTCCGGGAATCTCGTGGTGGGTCGAGTATTGCTAGGGAATGATAGGGGCCGGTGAGCAGTTTTATAAAGGTTGCAGTGCTGTCTATATGCCCGGGTGTTTATATGCCTAGACGTACGACAGTTATTTTAGATGATGACGTGTATGAGATGCTTGTGCGTGAGAGTGTTAGGAGGTATGGCACTCCTAGAGCTATATCTAAAGTGTTGAATGAACTGCTGAGAGAGGGCCTACAGGGCACGGGCGAGCTAGTGCAGCTAGTATACGCGGAGAAGCTTACATGGATAAGCCAGGAGAGTGTTGAACAGCTACGTAGAGAAATTAGCAGGAGGCTTGAGGAGCGGTGATAATAGACACGACGTACCTTCTGCCTCTAGCTAGGATAGGCGTGAGAACAGACCTCCTCAGGGCAGTAGTAGAAGGGAATGCCAGAGGCATTAGGCTCGAAGAACTAAAAGTGAGCCTCATATCCATCTTCGAGCTACAGGCTAAGGCCGCCAAGCTAGGCATACCTCCAGGGGATACCGCTAGGGCGGTAAGCGTTATACTAAGGTCGTTTAGGGTGATCCCATTCTACCACGGGGACATAATCAAGATAGCTCACGAGCTACGCGAAACGCTCAACGACTATATAGACTGTGTTATAGTAGCCACAGCAGCTGCGGTTAGAGAAGACCTGGTAACTGAAGACAGCAATATACATGCACACAGGGAAGAGATAGAGGAAAGTTACAATATTAGAATAATAAGCTACAGAGATATAGTAAATGCAGGCGCCAACACCTAAATATGAATTATGCAAAAAGTATATCCAATTGCATTAGGTTAGCGTTCTAGGCTAAGCCTAGGCTATAGTCCTAT
Source organism: uncultured Desulfurococcales archaeon (assembly GCA_964451715.1). Classification (GTDB taxonomy): domain Archaea; phylum Thermoproteota; class Thermoprotei_A; order Sulfolobales; family Acidilobaceae; genus Tiamatella. Next base: position 4,469 of record CAYVIZ010000066.1, read on the forward strand.
CGTGCCCCTGCCGTGACACCGCAGGCGCTCTACTATTCTCATGAAACTAGACGGCATACCATATAACAGGCCTGGTGTAGCTTACCTCCGACGGCCTACACCTCTTTCGATGGTCTGAGATTTAGAGACTCAAGGAGGCTTCGATCTGGAGAAGCGATTGTTAGGAGGCTAGTTAGCCTTGTCTCTGAAGCTAAATGGATCAAAGCATGAGCTCTAGTAGCAATATTCAGTAGTGGTTGAAGTGGTTGTCTTACCTGGTTATGAGTGGCTTGAAACTATTCCTGGTAGGCGTGGTGGTAGGCCTACCGTGAAAGGACATAGTTGATAATCTTGAGGAGCTAAAGAGCTAGGAGGCCACCTTAAGCCATGATACTCGCTTAAAGTCCGCGTCAAAGGTTAGGATGGTATCTATGCCGTAGTGTCTG
>CAYVIZ010000067.1:0-4877 GCA_964451715.1 uncultured Desulfurococcales archaeon
GGATAAAGTTGTGGATGAGGAGTCTATAATAAGGCTATACTCCAGGGAGCCCAGCGGTTATTCCTCACGTAGTCTACCCCAAGCCCTCATCCTGGCTGAGAACGTGCATGACGTCAGCAAGCTGCTCTCCTATGCTTATAGGAGAGACCTGAAGATCTATCCCCAGGGGTCTACTACGTCCCTCACGGGCTCCGCTGTCCCTCTGGATGACGGTGTGATACTCAGCTTGGAGAGGATGAATAGAATAAAGAGGATCAGCGTAGTAGACAGTCTTGCCCTCGTTGAGGCGGGTGTGAGGATAGACGAGCTGAACCTGGAGCTGGCGGGGATGGGCTACCAGTTCCCCGTGGATCCTGCTAGCTCCGCGGTCGCCACGGTGGGAGGCGCTGTTAACAGCGGCGCGGGGGGCATGAGGGGGGCTAAGTATGGTACTATGAGGGACTGGGTTCTGGGGCTCAGGGTGGTGCTTCCCGACGAGGAGGGGAGCGTGCTCTGGCTCGGATGCACCACGCTGAAGTGCAGGCAGGGCTATGATCTCGCTAGGCTCATAGTGGGGAGCGAGGGCACGCTCGCTGTGACCGTGGAGGCGGCTTTGAGGGTTACTCCTCTACCGGAGAGAGTTGTAACAGTGCTCGCCTTCTTCCCCCGGCTCGAGGATCTCGCCGGTGCGGCGGTGGAGGTTAAGGAGCGGGGGCTCCAGCCTTATATTATGGAGTTCATGGATGACTACACCACCGAGGCGGCTGTAGGCTTCGTCAAGCCCGGATTCAAGGCTGGGGGAAACATGCTCCTGGTAAGCATGGACGTGAACCGGGAGGCGGCGGATAGGATTGCGGGTATGTTGAGGGGTATCGTTGAGAGCCACGGCGCGGGCCTCGTCTATACCGCTATGAGTATGAGGGAGGCGGAGGAGAAGGGGTTGTTCAGCATTAGGAGGAGCCTATTCGCTACGCAGAACTACCTCGCCCGCGTCAAGATGGGTATACGCAACCCGATGATATACATTGAGGACATAGCGGTGCCTCCCTCGAGGCTGGTTGAGGCTGTAAGGGAGATAAGGATGCTAGAGGAAAGGTACGGGTTGCCAACCTTCATGGGGGGCCACATAAGTGATGGGAACCTGCATCCCGCAGTAGGCTTCGATCCGAGCGACAAGGAAACCGCTTCAAGGGTGGAGGAGTGGTTCTACGATATAGTCAGGATAGCCATAAAGCTCGGGGGCACAGTGAGCTCTGAGCATGGTATAGGGTTGATGAAGAAGGAGGCGCTTAAAATGGAGTTGGAAGCCCATGGATCGCTCAAGGCGCTCAGCCTGATGAGGGAGATAAAACGGGTGTTCGACCCTAAGGGCATACTCAACCCGGGCAAGATAGTTTAGAGGGCGTGTCAATGTTGGAGGAAGCATACATCGCGGCGGATAGCCTAGCAGAGGAGGCGGGCCGCTGCCTGTACTGCGGGTTCTGCGAGGCAGTATGCCCCACACTAAGATTCGGCCCCCATAGAGGCTACGGGCCCCGGGGACGCGTCTATCTCGCCTCTATAATGCTCGAGGAGAAGAGGGCCGGGGGAGAGGCCCTCTCCTCTATATTTTCATGCCTCACATGCGGTGCGTGCACGGAGAAGTGCCCCACACGAATAAGAGTGGCAGACCTCGTTAAAGGGTTGAGGTACCTCGTGAACCGGGGGTACATAAAACCCGAGACCCGGGGCTTCCATGTGAAGCCCGTGAAGGAGGTGGCTCGTACTTGGTTAACGTGAAGGATGTACTCGACATGGTTAGAGATAACACCCTCAAGACGGGATTCCCTCTCCCAGCCCCCAGAGACGTTGTATACAGGTGGGCCGCGGACCTAGGATTACCCGGGAAGGGCGGGGCCTACCTGTATACTGGCGGGCTCTACCAGCTTGTGCCCTATATAAACAGCCTGGTAAGACAGCTGGAGAGCCTAGAGGAGAGTAGGAGCGGCGGCTTCGTGTTCGGTATAGCTAAACGAGTCTCCAAGATCCTGGATTTATCTAGGATAGTCAAGCCTGAAAGGGGAGACGTCGAGTATAGTAGCAGTGTTCTCAGGTCTATTGTGAGGCTGCTTGACGCGGCGGGTATAGGATTCGCATACCTATATGAAGCCGACATGTATAGTGGCATACTCCTCCACGATCTAGGGCTCATGGAGGAGTTCGCCGAGCATGCAGGCCGGGTGTACAGAGTCCTCAGAGAGAAGGGTGTGGAGAGGGTTATAACGGTTGACCCGCATACCACCTATGCACTGAGAAGTCTCTACCCCAGATTCGTGGACGGGTACAGTCTGGAGGTGGATAACTACCTGGAACTCCTCTATGAGAATCTGGGCAAGGGCTCCCTAAGCTTCACAAAGGAGGATAGAGGGGACGTGGTGATCCATGACCCATGCTACTATGCGAGATTCGACAATATACTTGAGCCTCCTAGGAGGCTCCTAGAAGCCGCGGGCTACCGGGTACTAGAGCCCCGCAGGTCGGGGCTTATGACTTACTGTTGCGGCGGCCCGGTGGAGGCTGTGTCCCCCAGCCTCGCGCTGCGTATAAGCATGGAGAGGATGCAGGAGCTGAGGGAGAAGTCTAGACGTGTGGTGACACTGTGCCCTATATGCTACGCCAACCTATCCCGCGCCAGGGGGGACGCCATAGTTAGGGATATAGCGTTATACCTAGGCGAGGCGCTAGGGTGACCAGCCAAATGACAACCATTTCCCTGGAGGAGGTGCTCAAGGAGATCAGGAGGGTGCTGAGAGACGAGTCCTTCCAGGAAGGTGTGAGGAGAGCTGCCTACAGCGCGCAGATAAGGGTGCCCCGCATACTCGCTGGCAACCCACACCTTGTGGAGATGGCCCGCGAGGTTAGAAGGGTAAAGGAAGCCGTGGCGAGGAACCTGGATCATTATATCGAGGAGGCTGTTGAGAGCCTGGAGAGGGTCAACGCTAAACCCTACATTGCCGAGACGCCTGAGGATGCACAGGGTATTATAGCGCGTATAGTAGGCACGGGAAAGACTGTGATCATGTCCAAAAGCATGGTGGCCGAGGAGATAGGGGTAAGGGAGTACCTTGAGGAGAAGGGGAACGAGGTGTGGGAGACGGATCTGGGCCAGCTCCTAATACAGTTGGAGCATGGGAGGCCTATGCATACGACTGCACCTGCCATACATCTCACGCGCGAGGCTGTGGCACGCTTGCTAAGAGAGAAGCTGGGATTCGACCTGGGGGAGGACGCTTCTCCCGAGGAGATGGTCGCCCGGGTCAGGGGGTTCCTCCGGGAGAAGTTCACTAGGGCCGACGTGGGTATAAGCGGGGCCAACGCGCTGGCCGCTGATACGGGGGCGTTGTTCCTCGTGGAGAACGAGGGCAACATAAGACTAGTCACAGGGCTCCCTCCTGTCCACATAGTTGTCACCAGTGTAGACAAGATAGTTCCCACAATGATGGATGCAGCTAAGACGGTTATAGTACAGGCCGCCTATGCAGGCCTCTATCCCCCCACGTATATCGACGTCATAGCGGGGCCCAGTAGTACGGCGGACATAGAGCATACAAGGGTCTACGGGGCTCACGGCCCGCTTGAGCTACACGTGGTTCTAGTGGACAACGGGCGCCGGAGGGCTAGCAGGCACAGGGTTCTATGGGAGCAGCTCCGCTGTATCAGGTGCGGCCGCTGCCAGTACGAGTGCCCCGTGTGGAGGCATACTGCCAACGTTTGGGGCGGCCCTGTTTACGGTGGCCCTATGGGTGTTAACTGGACTGCGGTGACGATGGGGGAGGAGGCGGCCTCCGGCCTTGCCATGCTGTGTCTGGGATGCCGTAGATGCGATATGGTGTGTCCTGTGGAGATCCCCTTAGCCGGGATACTACACTACTTGAAGACCAGGTACGCGGGTGGCTAGCCTCCCTTTATACTTGGAGTAGGCTGGAGAGCGCCTTGGCTAGCTCTTTTACCTCGTCTTTGAATTTTCCGGGGCTGGAGCCTAGTCCTATGCGCAGGTAACCGGGTAGCTTGAAGCATTCACCGGGGTTCACTAGTATTCCGTGTTCCATGTAGAGGTTAGAGGATAATGTGAGAGTGTCCTCTACCCGTGTCTCCATGAGCACGAAAGCGCCTGCCCGGGGCCTGTGAATCTTCACGGGAACACTATCAAGTGCCTCCAGAAGTGTATCCAGGTTCGCTGATACTATGCGTCTAGCCCTCCTCCACAGGTCCTCCACTATACTCCTGTTCGACAGTATGCGCCATGCAAGCTCATCACTCAGCCTGCACGGCGCTATGCTAGTGTAGTCCTTTACACTCCATATCCTCTCTGATAAAGCCTCACTAGCCGCGGCCCAGCCTATCCTGAGGCCCGGAAGCCCGTATACCTTGGATAAACCGGAAACCATGACAACCTCCTCGGGCCCGCCCAGCTCTATAGCGCTAGGCCTATGATGCTCCTGCTCGGAGCCCCAGTAGACCTCGTCGAACACCATCCTAACACTCTTCTTCTCAGCAGTGCCGAGAAGCTCGCCTAGCTCCTTCTCGGCGAGGTACTGGCCTGTAGGATTATTGGGGTCAGTGATGAATCCTGCCCGAGGCTTCTCCTCCTCTATTACCCTAACCCAATCGTCTAGGGAGAGCCTCCACGACTCGCTGGGCTTCCTCCACACCTCTACTACACGTGCCCCTATCCACTTGAGGAGCCCATATATCTGCATATAGTTAGGCATATCTAACGCCACAGTATCCCCCGGTTTTACCACCGCGAGGACAGTGGCCAGATTCGCCTCTGCGCTCCCGTTGGCTACCGTGAAACCCTCCGGTTTAACGATACCATTATAAAGCCCGGATAAAGCCTCTCTGAGCCTGTCACTGCC
>CAYVIZ010000068.1:0-4254 GCA_964451715.1 uncultured Desulfurococcales archaeon
TCTTTTATTTCCCCGAAGAGCCACCCCGTGAATCCCGAGGATGCCGTGTGTATTATTAGTATTGTAGCAACGACTGTTTTAGCGACGGCTATATAGTCGCTCGTGGTCCAGTGCGGTATTGAGGTAACTAGTAGCTGTGGTGCTACTACGAAGATGAATGGAAGTATGTACTTGGCGAAGCCGAATTTTGTGGCGTTCATGGCTGTTTTCCAGAAGTCTGATCCCGCTAGTACTGCTCCCACGAAGGCGGCTAGTGCTACTGGAGGTGTTATGTCTGCCAGTATACCGTAGTAGAATACGAACATGTGGCTTGTCATAAGCGCGGTTGGTTCTGGATAGTGGAGCCAGTTTTCAGCGGCTGTGACTAGGGTGCCTGCGAGTACTGTTGATGTTATAACGTAGTTGGCGGTTGTCGGTACGCCCATTCCGAGTATTAGGGAGAATATCGCTGTAAGTATGAGCAGTATGTATAGGTAGCCGTGACTTATGCTTATAAGTGCCTGGCCTAGGGTGTGTGGCAGGTTTGTAAACGATATCATGGCTTGGACTAGGCTAGCGCTGGCCGCGGCGAGGAACACTGGAACACTATTCCTCAGGGCTAGGTCTATGCTTTCTATAGATGCCTGGGCAACCTTCTTAGCGCTCTTATCCACGTAACCCGCTATAATCGCTATCAAAAGTGTTACGACACCCATGACGAATAGGGATGTGCTGAGCTGTAATCCTATAAAGTATAGTATCCCTGTTAGTATGAGGCTGATCCCTATGAACACAATCTTCGACAGGCGTGTCATTGATTCATCGGCTATCCATGCAACCATGATGGCGCTTCCCAGAGACGCTATGACCGCGTCTTGGGGAGATAGCTTGAGTAGTGTGACTATTATTATGAATATGGGGAGTGTCAGATAAATCTTCATGAGCATCTTTCTCTTATCGGGGAGCTCTTCGGGCCTCAGGGCACCCATCTTATACATCTTGGCCTCCTTGTCCACGAAGACGTATATACTGTAGAAGTAGAGTACTGCTGGGAGTGCTGCAGCTAGCATTATATCCCTGTATGGCCTCCCTATAAACTCCGCCATTATGAACGCTGCTGCACCCATTATAGGAGGCATGAGCTGTCCTCCCGTGGATGACACGGGCTCTACGGCGCCAGCAACCTCTGGCGGGAAGCCCGCCTTCTTCATCGTGGGTATGGTGAAGGTTCCCGTGGTAAGGACGTTGGCGACGCTGCTGCCTGATATCATACCCATCAACATGCTGGATATGACTGCTACCTTAGCCGGGCCTCCCGGCTTGGAGCCGAAGAATGCTAGTATAAGCTCGGTTATGTATCTCCCTACTCCCATCCTCTCTATTACCGCTGAGAAGAACAGGAACGTGAACACGTAAGCCACCATCACCTTGATAGGGGTTCCCAGTACGCCCGTGTTCTGCGATATTATAAGGTTGAAGAACCTCCTGAGCCATGCCAGCGGCTGGTTAACGTTGGGAGGGTATTCATAGGCATAATAGAACCCGTACAGTATGAACGCCGTTGTTATGAGTGGGAGTATCCATCCGAATGCTCTCCTCGTGGCTTCTAGTACGGCTATCATTATGCCGGGTATAAATATGAGCTCTACTATGGTGATCCTCTCTATCGACGCTTCCACACTATGCTGTGTAACGAAGAGGTATGGTATGTATAGGGGCATTATGGCGAGTATTATGGCTATTATCCAGTCGTACCAGGGGATTTCTTCGGTGGGTTTACTACGCCTTAATGGATACATGAGTATTGCTGAGAATATGGTTATGCTCAATATTATACCGAGGGAAGGCTGCAGCTGGTTCAACACCTGCGGCTGGGTCAGCCACAAGGCGTTGATCCCGGCTAGGTAGAAGAGCTTGTAGAAAACTGTGTCCAGGTGGAGCACGTAGTAGACTTCTATTATGGCTAGGAATACGGCTATAAGGTACAGTAGCTTCCTTGGGAACCCGGTTTTACCTCTTTCTATCATTATCTTCTTAAGGATCTCTTTCTTCTCCTCCTCGAGCTCGAGCTCCTCAAGGTTGACTGACTCGCCCACTAGTATCACCCTATACGCCTAGGGGGGACTAAAGCATCAGCTACTAGCTAAACCTCTAGTAGCCCGCTCCTTTTTAACCTTAATTATCAAGAATTAGAGGGTATTTTCAATAGGAGAAAACCAGCTGGGTATAGTGTTATAATACAGCGTGTTTTATAGGCGAAATAGTTAAAAAGGCTTCCAACGCGTCAATCCATACACTTGTAAAGAAACAAGAATCCATATATACAAATCCCAGAAATACGGGTGTATAAGCATGGCCAAAGCCGAGGTGAGGCCTCCGTCTCCCTTCAAGGAGATGAGTGAGCGCCTCTTCAAGCTAGACGTTCCCGTGCAAATCCTGAAGCCGGCTACACAGTTCAACCTCGAGGAACTGTGGAGGGAGGACCCCGCGGTATACGAGATACTGCGCACTAGTAGTACCCTAGAGGAGGCCAGGAGGAGGCTCTTCGAGTACTTGAACGAGCTGGAGTGGGACTACTATACCGGTAAGAGGGTCGAGCATCCCCTCGTGGAGGCTACCGCCCATGACGCCATCAAGGTGTTCAGGAACATAATAAGCCCCAGGAACGAGGAGTACAGCGGCTTCAGCGCACTCTACTATCTATGGAGGATAGCTCGAGGCGATGAGAAGGCGTTGGAGGAGGTTGACGTAGGTTTCCTCTTGGAGTTCAAGCACTTGTTCAAGGCGATAAACGCTAGGCCGGATATTTACCCTGCCAGGTATGCTGAAGGGCTTCCCTATGTAGACTTCCGCCGCATGCATGGCAGGCAGGCCGGTATAGCTAGGTCTAACTATCTGGACATGCTTGCACGGAGGATGAACGAGTATCTGAACAAGTATCCCTGCGGTCTCGACCCGCAGGTGATAGAGGCTAGGAAGAAGAACAAGCAGAGGATACTGGAGTACTTCGGCGGCAGCGAGGATGACTGGTACGACTACAAGTGGCACTTCAGGAACGTGCTGAAAGGTACTAAGGGCCTCATGGCCCTCAAGGAGCTCACCAAGATACCGGAGGAGTATGAGAGGAGTATAGAGCTCGCCATAAAGTTCAAGGTACCCTTCGGCATAAGCCCCTACTACCTCCACCTCTTCGACCTAGACAACCCTGGCACGTTTGACCACCAGCCTAGGAGCCAGGTTCTACCACCGCTCCACACAGTGTCAGAGATTATAGCACACAGGGATGAGAGAGAATACTACTTCGACTTCATGGGAGAGCATGACACGAGCCCCCACCCGCTGATAACACGTAGATACCCGATGGTAGCTATCATAAAGGCCTCAAACACCTGTCCCCAGATATGCGTCTACTGCCAGAGGAACTGGGAGATAGAAACAGCGCTAGACCCGCGTGGTGTTCCCTCTAGGAAGAACATTGACGAGGCGATAGACTGGTTCGCCGAGCACCCCGAGATAAAGGATGTCCTCATAACCGGTGGCGACCCCTTCATATTGTCAGATGACTTCCTTATAGATCATATCGTGAAGAGGCTTGCCGAGCTCGATCATATCGTCCATATAAGGATAGGGACTAGGATACTGGTAACCGTGCCTATGAGGATAACGGAGGAGACAGCAGAGAAGCTTGGCAGCTACGTGGAGCCCGGGAAGAGGAATGTCACGGTTGTAACGCACGTGGAGTCTGCCAGTGAGGTAACCCCCGAGATGGGTGAAGCTGTGGAGAAGATTAAGAAGAACGGTATGTACATATACAACCAGCAGGTGTTCACGTTCTGGGTTAGCAGGCGCTTCGAAACCGTGAAGCTGAGGATGGCCCTCAAGAAAGTCGGCATAGACCCGTACTACTCGTTCTACACTAAGGGCAAGTGGGAGACCAAGGACTACGTGATACCCGTGGCTAGGATACAGCAGGAGCGCAAGGAGGAGGCTAGACTGCTGCCGGGCACCTTCAGGACGGACGAGCCCGTCTTCAATGTTCCCAGGCTCGGTAAGAACCATCTCAGAGCATGGCAGGATCACGAGCTTATAATGATAAGGCCCGACGGGAGGAGGGTCTATCTCTGGCATCCATGGGAGAAGTACATACAGCTAGTCGACCCCTACGTCTACACCGACATAGTATCCATAAGGATGTACCTAGACAAGCTCCAAGAGGTCTTCGGCGAGGATCCCGAGGACTATAAGAGCATATGGTACTACTACTAGGGAGCACCA
>CAYVIZ010000069.1:0-4198 GCA_964451715.1 uncultured Desulfurococcales archaeon
TACACTATTATAGCGATAAGCCTTAACCTGGAGGCCGGGTTCTTCGATATACCGAACTTCGGTAAAGCAGTATTCGTATTCATAGGCGCGTGGACCGCTGTGGGCATCGGGGGTAACCTCACGGCTGTCCTCATACAGCACTTGTATCCTGATAGTGAGCAGGCGATACTTGACGCTACACAGGGAGCCCACCACAGCATATTTGCCGCCTACCTGGATAAGAGCTTCTCTAGGAAGGCGGTAGAGGTTATGAATGCATACCTGGAGATGCATCCCGGGCTGGGTCTACTGCTCCTCGTTCTAACATTGGTTATAGCTCTCGGCGTAGGGGCTCTGCTGGGTCTTATCGCTTCATATCCTGCGCTTAGATTAAAGGAGGACTATCTCGCCATACTGCTGCTGAGCTTCTCAGAGCTGACTGTGATGAACATATTCTATCAGACGCCCAGCCTCCTAGGCCCACAGGGGCTCTGGGTGCCGGAGTACCTGGCTATACTTAAGACGCCGGGGAGAATGGCTAACACAATGATAGCATTCAGCATCGTGGCCGCCATACTAGTGTTCATGTTGGCTCAGAGGATAGCTGACAGCCCTATGGGGAGGCTTATGAGGGCTGTAAGGGATAACGAGCTTGCCGCCGCCAGCTTCGGTAAGGACATAGTGGCTATAAGGAAGAGGGTTATAGGGTTTACTAGCGCCCTAGCAGCTCTTGCGGGATACCTTATAGCCGTGAAGTCCCAGACGGTGCAAGCACTCAACTTCCACAGGGTGTACTATACATTCTATCCTTGGGCCATGATGATACTTGGAGGAATGGCGAATAATGCGGGACAGGTGGTGGGGGTTGTCGCCACGTGGCTGGGTATAAGGATCATAAACCTCTACAAGAACAATATAGGAGCGGCGCTCGGTATAAGCCCCGAGGTCGTCGTGCACTTCGACAAGATCCTGCTGGGCCTATTGATTCTCCTGATATTGTATGTGAGGCCTGAAGGAATACTGCCTGAGAGGATGAGTAAGACTACCGACTTCGAGGAACTCTCCGATATATCTTGGAGGATAGAGCAGGGCAAGCTGGAGGACGTACCAGAGGATGCGGGGGCGGGTTTCCTTAGACGGGAGAGGATGAAGGAGCTTCTAATGTTTCTGATTGCTCTAGGAATAATAGTGGTATGGGCTATCTATATACTATAACCGCCTTCCTTTCCTCTAACCCTAGACTCTTCCTACAGCCAACCCCCCTCTCCTTCCTTTGTTTGTTTAGGGGAAAGAAATTAGAGGCCGCAAACCACGGATGGATACCTAAGGCTGGGGCTCCGCTGGGTGTTTATAGGCATTGATGAGTAGTGTGGCAGAGATTATTGAAGGCCTGCTAGCGGGTCCGGGCTGCGTGGACTTGTCCGAGTATAGTGTTGATATTGTTGTGAGCTTGGATTGTTCCTGTAGACCTGTAGGGGTATACAAGAGTGTCTGTGTACCTATAAGGGATTATGGGGTGGAGCCTCTAAGCAACGCCGCGAGGGCCTTGAGGAGGATTCATGAGGAGCTCGATGTTAAGAGACACAGTGTATACGTCCACTGTAGGGCGGGCTGTGGTAGAACAGGTACTATAGTGGTAGCCTTCCTCGTCTTGTTTAGGGATATGACGCTAGGCAACGCGTTGAACTTGTTCTACTCTAAGAGGCTCTGCGGTCCTGAGAGCTGGGAGCAGCACAAGTTTCTCGATGTTTTGTGGAGGATGACTAGAAGGGGTATACCGTGGCAGAGGATGCTTGAGGTCATGGAGGAGGCCGGTGATCTAGGTGGGTTTATGGGAGTATTAGCAGAGGATTCCCTCCGTTAATTAATAATCGGGGTTGGCTGAAAATATAGTGTAGTTGGTGGTTGTAAAGTGGGTGTTGAAGGGAAACACTACACCGTATACTTGTCAGTAGACCTTGAAGGCCTCCCAGGCATATCTGGTTTATCCCAAGTAGCCCCGGGCTATCCCCTCTACAATGATGCCCGCGAGATAATGACTTGGGCCGTCAACGTTTTCTCCGACGCCTTCCTATCTAATGGTGCAACTGAGGTGCTTGTAGCTGATAGCCATGGATACATGAACAACCTGGAATACATGAAGCTTATAGAAGGTACTAGAATCCTACAAGGGTATCCTAGGCCCTATAGCATGGTTTTAGGCGTGGAGGAGGCTGACGCAGCCGCCTTCGTGGGCTACCATTCCGCCGCCGGCACGCTGGGAGGATTCCTTGACCACACATATAGCTCTCGAACCATATACAGAGTATTCCTGAATGGACGCCATACCAGCGAGTTCCTGTTAAACGCCCTCTATGCTGGTGAGAAAGGGGTTCCCGTTATTCTAGTAGCTGGAGACGAGGCCCTAGAGAGAGAGGTGAAAGAGCTTGCTCCCTGGATAGTGTTTGTACCGTTGAAGAAAGGGGTGGCGAGGCTCTCCGCCTGGTACGAAGATAGACCTCGGGTAGAATCCCGTATATGGAAAAGTGTACAGGAAGCCATGGAGAGGCTTGAGAGGGGTGAAGCAAGGCTGTTGACTATAGAGTCTCCCCTGAATCTGAGGATAGAGTTAAGGGATGCTCTCTACGCCGATATGGCCCAACTCGTACCGGGAACTAGGAGGGTTAGTGCTTATACTATAGAGTATACCGCGGATAAGCCTAGTGAAGCCCTGGCTTTCGTGGAGCTTGTTGCATGGATAGGGGGATCGGCTAATGCTCTTGTTCAGAGTATGAGAGGAAGTTGACTAGGATTTTTCTAAAGGTCTCTGTTTTCCCTAGTCTTCCTTGGGCTCTGGGAGCTCTAAAAGCGGATTACGCTGCATGGCTATAAGTATCCATGAAGCTAAGCCTATGAAGACTAGATGAAGCTCTAGTGGTATGTGCCTCAAAGCGTAGGGCTGTAGTGTGCCGTCGCTTCCTATTATGCTTCTCGAGACACGGCCTGCTACGAACATTGAGAGGAGTAGTGAGAGGAGCCTGCCCCCGCGTCCGTCTGAGAATATTAGTGCTATCGATAGTAGAGTAGCGTATGTAAGGTTTTCTATTACTATGAAGGTGGGGAGTGTGGTTAGAAAGTTTATTACTATGAAGCCTATTACTGCTACAAGTATTGAGAGCCTGTAGAGGGGGACTCTGGAGCTAGGTTTCCTCAGCATATACAGGGTTAAGAGAATGTATATTGTGGTGAATGTGGAAGCATAGAGTAGTGGGTTGAAGTTTTCTATCATGGACAGCTTGCCTGTCATCATTATATTCTACCCCTCCGTGTTATCGTCTAAAACTTGTCTCCGCCCGTTTAACGGTTTTTATATGCTGGACGGGTTTAAAGGGGGTTTGACTACGTCCCTCATAATGATTTCATTTCTATATGTAATCCTTCTTCCCTAGCGTAAGCCAGAATAGCATCACTAGCACTGCTAGACAAGCCGAAGCTTTCAGGGTAAACCAGTCCACCCGGCACATTATTCTCGAGCAGGTAACGCGTCACCGCAGTCTGAAATGCTGCTGTAGCTATAGACATAGCCGACCAGCCGTCCTGAGGCTCAACTATGACAGCATACATCGCCTGACCCCTGGATCCCTCGGCCTCGACTTTCATTACCACCAAGTCCTCGAGAGATGATATGCTCCTCTCTATTATCCTGGCAAGACACTCGCGGGGAGAGACAGTGCATCCGCCCAGTCTAAGAGGCTTATCATCCAGAAAGCCCAGCCTCGATAAGCCCTCCATGAAATCCAGGTGTCCCGGCCTCCTCAGAGTGTATTCTATCATCTCATCCATATCGGGGAAACTATAGATTAGCGTTCTGAGCCCATCAGTCGGGAACGCCTCAAGCCGGCCTATACCAGGGAACTCCACGGCTAGCCTAGGAGACGCTAGAGGGTCCACGGATACTATTCTCCCTCCACGTATGAGCCGCGCCGGCCTCACATACTCCTCTAGGAGGTCATAAGTACTCCACGTAGCCGCTATGCCTAGAGGGGGTTCAGGATTCCGCGAGATTCCGCCGACAAATATGTAGGCCCTTCTAGCATCGAGCTTTCTCCTAGCAATGCCGACGAGGAAGTTGGAGAGTCCAGGGGCTATACCAGTGTCTACAACTATCGTGACCCCGTGCTTTCTGGCTATCGGGCCTAGAGTTCTTGGATCCTCGGGGAAGAATGATACATCTACAACA
>CAYVIZ010000070.1:0-3657 GCA_964451715.1 uncultured Desulfurococcales archaeon
CATTTTGTAGTATTTAATGAACTCTTCAACAGCGTCCAAGGCTAAGTAAACCTCTCTACCTCTGTCTTGGAGGCCTAAACTAGTATTACTATGTGGAGGGAGTTTTAACCGGTATTACCGCACGTTTAGGATTTGGCTACAGTTGTTCGAGAATACTATGCTCTCGTATCCCTCTATATAGGCTTCTTTTTCCACTTTTATTACCACCAACCTGCCCTCCTCCAGCAGACTGGTATGACCCGAGGCCTCCACGTTTAACGCTTTCATACAGGGAGGGAAATACCAGTATGCCTCGTATCCATATCCAACTTTTTCTGGTTCGAAGAACTCCTCGTAAACATTTCTTCCGGGCTTCAAGGGCGCCTCTATAGATACATGAAAAACCAGGACCGGGTTTCTAGGGGATCCTAGGAGCACTATGTCCGGCTCCATTACCCTCCACACTGCTTTGGAGCCATTTACGAGTATCTCCTCACTATCGAGTATGTTCTCCATTCCCCTCCTCAGTAACTCTTTCTCTTCAGCTAGAAGCCTAGGGTTGCGTATAACTCTCCCGTAGAACTCTGTATCCTCCTTGTAATAGAAGACTATACGCTGCAGTATCTCTCCGTGAGGATAAACCGAGAAGAAACCAGTGGAGTGTATAGGCTTAAGCTTGGGGCCACTCATCCCGCTGTGGACACCTTGTTATTTAGTGTTGCCACGGGGAGAAGGGTGGTGAGGTATTATAGGGTGCGGTACATAGTCTACTCCAGGCCTGTTTATAGGAGCCTGCGGATAGAGATCCATGAGCTGGTATACTTCCTCGGGAATCTCGTCTTTTACGGGTAGGCCTAGTTTCCTTGCTTCATAGAAGGTTATAGGGTAATCGTGTGTCCACTTGCCGCTGGTGAGTATATCGGCTATCTCTTCAGCCTTCTCCCTCCCCAGTCTATCTTCGACTAGGTTTACTATCATCTCCTTAACCTCGCTCATGGCCTTCTCGGCAACGTCAGCCATGAGTAGGAGCTTGTCGCTCGCATCTTTACCCTTTAGATTGGCGACCTTAACAATGGATGGGGCTGGAGCGTAGAATCCCTGCTCTACTCCTAGCTGAGGGTCGAGGGGGCCGAGGACCGCGTTGGGATCCATCCATATCTCGTCGGCGGCGAGTGCTATTAGTGTGCCGCCGCTCATAGCATAGTGGGGCACTATGACGACCTTCTTTGAAGGATGCCTTTTCAGTGCCATGGCTATCTGGGCCGCTGCTAGAACCATGCCTCCGGGAGTATGGAGTATTAGCGCGATAGGCTGTTCTCTCGGTGTCTGCCTTATGGCTCTTATCACTGCTTCGCTGTCGTCCACGTCTATGAACCGGTAAATGGGTATTCCAAGCATTCCTATCTTCTCCTGGCGATGTATGAGTGTTACAAACCTGTAACCATATTTCCTCTCCATGATTTGTAAGAGCTTCATTCTAGCAGCTTTCAGCCGCTGGTAGCTGTATGTGGGAGAGATTATTGGGAGTAGGAGCAGTAGCCAGAAGAGGAACCATATAAGCGTGTTGAAGGGATCCGTGTTCAAAGCATGTTCTACCCCCTAGTATTCCCATTTTTGGTTCGGGGTATATTAGCGTATTATTAATCTCTATTAACCGGCTCTGAAATAAATTATTTTGCCGGATAACAAACCTGTCTTATCCCGGGGTTTTAGGAATGGCTTTAATGGGATACAACGGAAGGCTCGTAAGGGTTAACCTGTCCAAAAGCAAGGTGAGGGTGGAGGATATAGATGATAGTGTATTAGAGAAGTATTTGGGAGGGAAAGCTTTAGGTGTAGCCTATATTTATAGGGAGGTGCCTCCTGGAACGGATCCCTTCTCGCCCTCCAACAAAATAGCGATAGTTGCAGGGGGATTATCCGGGCTGGCTCCTGGATCAAGTAAGGCGGCGGCGGTATCTAAGAGCCCGTTGACTAGGCTGTTAACTGATAGTATGTTCGGAGACTTCTTCGCGCCTTTACTTAGGAAGGCTGGCTATGACATGGTCATCATTGAAGGAGCGAGCAAGGATCCTGTTTACCTCTATATTGAAAATGATAAAGTAGAGATAAGGGGTGCCGAGCATCTCTGGGGACTGACTACACGTGAGACAGTGGACGCGATCAGGGGGGAAACAAGGGAGAAGGCTAGCATTATATCTATAGGCCCTGCCGGAGAGAAGCTTGTCAGGTACGCCAATATAATCGCGGACTCTCAGAGGGCGGCCGGCAGGGGAGGCCTAGGTGCTGTGATGGGCTCTAAGAAACTCAAGGCTATAGCGGTCTATGGTGATAGGGAGATCCCAATCGCGTTTCCCGAAGAGTTCAAATCCCTGTGGGACGAGCTCTACAATAAATACGCCACGGCTAGGCGTACAGAGGAGTCTAGAAGGTACGGGACAACCAACGGGTTGATATACAGCTCTCAGAGGGGGATGTCACCGAGCTTCAACTTCAGGAAGCCATATATACCTCTTGAAATGGCCGAGAAGCTATCCTATAAGGCCCTGTCGCAGTTCGAGGCGGAGGCGCCTTGGTGGATACACGGTAAATCCTGTCCTGTTAAGTGTGCAAGATATACAAAGCTACGGGCCGATGGAGAGGAGATAGAGGTTAAACCGGAATATGAGAATCTTGCAATGCTGGGAGCAGCTACCGGTATATTCGATGTAAAGACTGTTTTACAACTTAACGACTTGGCTAACAGGATGGGGCTTGACAGTATAAGCCTAGGCAATACTATAGCATGGTTCCTCGAGCTAGTCGAGGAAGGGCTCATAGACCCTGAATTCTATGGAGTCAAAGTGAAAGGATTTGGGGACTCGCAGGGTGTACTAGAGCTCGCCAAGCTCATAGCTGAGAAGAGGGGAGTAGGTACTATACTCGCGGAGGGAGCCGTGAGGGCGTCCCGCCTACTTGGAGTAGGAGCTGAGAGAGTAGTACATGTAAAGAATCTCGAGGCACCTGCATGGGATCCCCGCGGGTTGAGGGGGTTCGCCCTGAGCTATGCGACCGCTGATGTAGGAGCAAGCCATCTTAGGGGGTGGCCGTCAACCAGGGATAAACCCTCTGACGGGCCTGCAGTAGAGGTTGTGGAGAGCCTTATAAAGGATAGGGATCGCAAGGCATTGTTTGACAGTTTAGGATTATGCATATTCGTGCCTTATACTGACGAGGAAATCGTTAAGCTCTATAATTACGCCACAGGTATGGATAAGGATATAGAGGAACTCTACCGTGTTGGAGCTAGGGCGGAGGCTTTATCTAGGATCCACGGGGTACTCGACTGGGTTACTCCCCCGTTAGATGATAATATACCTCCCAGATGGTGGGAGCCTGAGCCCGAGGGGCCTGCTAAGGGGTCCCGGGCCTTTATAGACGAGGAGGACTTCAAGGAGGCTAGGAGGAGGTTCTACGAGCTTAGAGGATGGCATCCGGATTACGGGGTTCCTCTACCTGAAACACTCGAGGATCTCGGGCTTAAGTGGGCTGAGAAGGAGGCTCTAGATGCTATTATGGGTGTGGAGCTGAGGACTTCATGGATGAGGGATATACTGTAGAGACGCATTGTCATACCACTAGTAGTGATGGAAGAGATACACCAGAGGCTGTCGTGCTTGAGGCTAAAAGGAAGAATAT
>CAYVIZ010000071.1:0-3487 GCA_964451715.1 uncultured Desulfurococcales archaeon
TATTATTACTATATAACGTGGTGGCTGAGCAGTGATACTCTTCGACTGGGGCACCTATAACGGCCTCTCCAAGCTCAAGATAGCGGCTACCCTCGGAATGAAGCTGACCGAGATACCTCCCCGTGACTTCTCCAAGAGGAGTAGGAGCGAGGAGTATTTCAAGAAGTACAGTGAAATAGCGGGGAAAGCCTTCACCACAATAACAGCCCACGCCCCCTACTACAACATCGTATCGGTAGACCGCGACATAATGGACAAGAGCTGGAGAGCCCTCATAAACGCGGCCAAGCTGGCCAGGATAGGGGGTGCCCGTATATTCAACCTACACCTCGGATGGAGGGTGTATATGGACAACAGGGATCTAGAGTACACGATAGAGTTCCTGAAGAAGCTCACCAGCGAAGTGCCAGGCATCACGGTCAGCGTCGAGATACCCTACACTAAGAGGATGATAGGAGACTGGAGCGAGATTAAAGCCCTCAGGGAGGAGGTAGGCGGGGACAAGGTCATCGTTTCCGTGCAGCTTGAGAACGCGTGGATGTACGAGACCGGCGTCTCCGAGACGGGTGAGTTCGAGCGGGCCAACAGGGAGACGGGTGAAAGCTACTGGAAACAGGTTCTCTCAAAGACACTCAGCCTCAGCGATAAATACCTGTCGCTAAGGTTCAGCCAAGTCATAGGATTCGCTGTGGGAAGGAGGATACTGAAGAAGAGGGTCCCGCTAGGCAAGGGATACCCCAGCCTGGAACCGCTTGCACGCGCCCTGTCAGAGTTCATGATCAAAGAAGTCAGAGAGAAGAACGTCGGGCTCAGCATCCACGTCATATACACGGGTCCCCCGGAGACCAAGTACCAGGACACACTAACATTATACACGGCTATAATGAAGGAGGCCGTAAACCACTTATGAGGAAGCCAGAGCCTAGGGACTATCAGAGAGAGGCCCTGGAATGGAGCCTCTCCAAGAAGAAGGCAATAGTATGCATGCCCACGGGCACCGGTAAAACCCTAGTAGCAGCCCTCTGGATAGAGAGGCTGCTGAAGAGGAGGCTGGCCCGGAAGATACTTGTACTAGAGCCGACGAGGTTCCTCGTAGAACAGGCTACAAGCGTCTTCAAGAGCCTAGGACTCCCCGCCAGCCCCGTCCATGGGAGCTTAAGCAGGGGGCTCAGAGAGGCGGGGTGGAAGGCTCCCATAGTGGTCGCCACACCGGAGATAGTGGTCTCGGAAGGCCTCAAATGCATGGAGAATCCCGACGCGCTAGTGGTGGACGAGTGCCATCATACAACAGGCCAAGACCCATACGCAACAGTGGCGAAGACGTATAAGCCTCCCTGGAGGCTCGGCCTGACAGCCTACCTACCGCCCTCCAGGAGGAGGGAGCTCGAGGCTTACCTAGGGGAGACCCGCTGCTGGAGCTGGAGAGACCCCCGGCTCTCCCGCTACATACCCGAGTGGAGTAGCGAGGTATACGAAGCCCCCCTCAACGCGGGGGAAGCCCTACTCTATAGAAGCCTCGAAGAGCTCTGGGACAAGCTACACGGGGCTGAAAGAGTCGTTGTAGGCAACGCTATGAGATGGCTGGCCCGCGACGGGGCCGAGGCGCTGCGGGAGTCGTTTCTCAAGAAGAAAACACTCTACAGGATCCTCGAGAGCCTAGAGAGCCGTATAATGGATAAGAGTGTAAGGCCCGCCCACAAGCTCGACGCGCTTCACAGGATCCTCCGAGACCATGAGGGGTTCGAGAAGGCCATAGTCTTCGTTGACCGAGTCGTTATAGCACGCATCATAAGCTCCTCACTAGAGGAATACAATCCTGTCATGCTCCTAGGTAGGAGGCATATAAACCCCAAAACCGCCCTTGAAAAAGCGAGAAAAAGGGAATCCCGCATAGTGATAGCTACCAGCGCAGGCGAGGAAGGCATAGACCTGCCGGAGGCCGATCTCCTTATCGTATGGAGCAACACGGCGAGCCCCCTAAGGTTCATACAGAGGCTGGGCAGGCTCCTGAGGCCCGGCGGGAGAGGCTATAAGACGGCTGTATTCATAGCCACCCCGGACACAGTGGATATGGACAGCCTCATCGACGGCCTCATAGAGGCGGGCAGGGCAGGAATAGACACGGGGCTCTCCGCGGAGGCTCTGGAGAGGCTTCTAAGCCTCAGCCGTAGGAGGAGAATACTAGAACTAGTCGAGGAGAAGCCCCTGCCTATAGACTTTATCGGCAGGCTGCTCCCAGCCCCCACGAGGAGGGTAGAGGCTGCTGTCAAGTGGCTCGTAGACAAGGGCTACCTTGCATACATATTCACTGCCGCGGGGAAAGCCTACGGGCCGAGCTATGCGGTGCACGTCTTCTACAACCACTACAGGGAGTACCTAGACCCTGAGCCCGGCCTAGTAGCGACAGTTAAGGCGCACCTGGGGAGCGGGGCGGTGGAAACTGTCAGGGGCAGCCATAGCCGGGTACTGGCCAGGCTGAACCGTGTACTGGAGAGGTACGGCTATATAAGTAGGATAAACGCTTCAATAAGAGTCCCCTACACCGGCATAGAGCGGCTCGTCAACGCCTCCTACAGCTTCCCCGTAACACGGGAGGAACTAGTCAGGCTCGTCGTAGACAACGCGTTCTCAGCCAGAAAATGGCTGGCGTAAACCCTGTCAGAGGGCTTCACGCGCACCTATAGAATCCCAGTACTCCAGGAAAGCCGGGTCGAGGCTAGCGTTAACCATCCTAAACCTCTCCACCCCCTCCAAGGGAGAGTCTATCTCCTCCCCCGGAGCCATATGCACGTGGCCGCCGCACTCCCACACAACACCAGTGGCGGCCGCAACGTCCACAACCCTAAGCTTGGCCCTCAAGTCTATGAACGCGTAGCCGACACCTATACCGGTAAGCGCTATCTCGAGCGCGGCGCTCCCCATGCTCCTCACAACCCTTCCCTTGAGACGGGGGAGACCCATTCCCAGGAGTCTATAGGCCTCGGGGTTATCAACGTAGACGAACACGTACTCCGAACCCCCCTCCAAGGGACTCGTCCTCACCAGCCCCCTGAAGCAGCCGGAGCCCCGTGCGAAGCCTATAGGCTCCAAACCTATGGGGGGATAGACTATACCCGCGAACACGTCCCTCAGCCTGCCATCCCGGGGCGCCACAGCTATGCTTATACTGAACCATGGTATTCCCCTCTTATAGTTCCGGCTCCCATCCAAGGGGTCTATCACTATCTTATAGTCACCTGGATACACCGACACCCCCGTCTCCTCGCCTATGAAGACGCCTGAAACACCCTCCCTTCTCAGAGAGTCGATAATATACTCCTCACTCTCAAGGTCGATCCTCATAGTGTCCTCTGCCACCATAACCCTCGACCCTTCATCGTGGAACCTCTCCCTAACAAGCCCAGCAGCCTCACCAGCAACCCTATACAGGATCCTGTAAACATCCAACGAGTCAACCATACCAATCCACCACGCCAACCCGCTACTT
>CAYVIZ010000072.1:0-3471 GCA_964451715.1 uncultured Desulfurococcales archaeon
GCTATTCTGGGCTATGGTTTTCCTCTTGAGAGTCTTTACAATGGTCTTTCACTGGAGCCTGATGTGATTGCCGTGGATGCGGGGAGTACTGATCCGGGGCCTTATTATCTGGGTTCTGGGGAGCCTCTTGTGCCTGACGAGGCTGTTAGGAGGGATCTATACTATCTCGTCAAGGCTTCCAAGGAGTATGAGATACCATTGGTGATAGGCTCGGTGGGTGGGGGTGGGTCTAGGCTTCATGTAGAGAGAACCCTGAGGATCCTGGGGGATATAGCTGGCAGGCTCGGTGGGGGGTTGAGGGTAGCGGTTGTTTATTCGGATCTGCCTCTCGATTGGCTTGAAAGCGAGGCTCCTAACAGGAGGCAGGTGGATTTGGGTATAGGGCGGCCGCTCTCCTCTGTATGTGACCCTGGAGCTGCTGTGGCTCAGAATGGTGTGGAGAGTATTGTGGAGGCCCTTAAGACCGGTGCTCAGGTTATCTTGGCGGGGAGAGTTGTGGATGTGGCTCCCTTCGCGGCTCTACCCTGGATGAAGGGGCATGACAGGGGGTTGGCTGTTCATATGGGTAAGATACTGGAGTGTGGCGCTATAGCTGCGGAGCCGGGGAGCGGCAGCGATGGAATGATAGGTATACTCGGGAATAACGGGTTCGAGGTTCTCCCCTTGAGCCGGGATAGGAGGGCTACCCGTGTATCAGTGGCTGAGCACGCCCTCTACGAGAGGACTGACCCCTTCCACGAATACGTCCCTGGTGGAAGGGCGTACCTGGGCGATGCGGTTTACGAGGAGACGGATCGTGGCGTGTTGGTTAGGGGGTCAAAGTGGATTCCTAGTAGTAGTTATATGGTTAAACTTGAGGGTGCTAGGATGGTGGGTTACAGGTATGTCGTCGTAGCGGGGGCTAGGGATGAGGGTTTCATAGAGAACCTGGAGTCGCTGACTAGGGAGGCTCTACGCCGTGTTGAGGAGCTAGTAGGGGGAGGCTTCAAGGCCTTCTTCAGGTTCTACGGGTGGAACGGTGTTCTAGGAGGCTCGGAGCCTATGGGGAAGGGACACGAGGTAGGCCTCGTCTTGGAGGTTATAGCCGAGTCCAGAGGGAAGGCTAAGACTGCGGCCGCATTACTCAGGAGTACACTGCTACACCTAGGCTGGCCCGGGAGGAAGACTACTGCGGGCAACCTAGCGTTCCCCTTCAGCCCCAGCGACCTCTATGCTGGAGAAGCGTATGAGTGGAGTCTTTGGCATCTTGTAGAGCTTAGAGACCCCCTTGAGCTTACCCGTATAGTGGAGGTGGTCTTCTAGATGGCCCGGCTTTATGATTTGGCTCGGATAATAAGGAGCAAGAACGCGGGCCCCTTCATAGTAACGCTCGACGTCATATTCGATAGTATAGAATGCTTGGAAGAGGCATATTCTAGTCTTACCCGTAGAAGCATAGCGGAGGCATACAAACTGCCTCTAGACAGCGTCTTATCCATTATAAAGTATGAGCCAGCGCTTGCGTTGAAGATTAACCTGAAGAGACAGACACCCTCAGGCCATCCCGGGGACAGGGACGTCTATGGCTCCCAGCAGCACATGCCTCTAGCCTTGATGGAGCTCGACGTTAAATGTGGGAGAGAGGTGTAGAACACCTTGCCAAGCCTCGTAGAGGAGTTAGCCTCGAAGATAATAGAGGCGTGCCGTGACCCCGGCCAGGTTGGGAAGGCTAGGATCGCGGCAGCCGACACCCTGTCCGTGGCTGGCGCTGGATACCGCTTGGCAACCCATAAGCCGGCGCCTCCAAGTAGCACCGGGAAAGCACTGGTCGCCGGGTCATGGAGTAGGGCACACCCTATAGAAGCCGCGGCCGTGAACGCATTCTACGCACACTCAATAGAACTCGACGACTGGAACCCCCGCGGCTACGTCCACGCGGGGACAGTTGTCGTGCCAGCTGCTCTCTCAGCCGCACTCGAGGCCGAGGCGGACATGGAGCTTTTCCTACGCGGCATTGTAGCAGGCTACCAGGCGGCCTACATGGTTGGCGGGTACTTGGGGAGGAGCCATTATTCTAAATGGCATACAACCTCCACCGCAGGCCTTGTAGGCTCAACTGTTGCGGTTAGAACAATTCTATCCGACTGCAGCCCCTCGGGTATCGAGGGCCTGATACAGGTTTCCGCCAACTATGCCGGGGGATTGTGGAGTGTTCCACGCGTTAACCCTGCGTTGAAGCCGGTTTCAGCCATGACCGCTGCTTCAGCAGGGTATATCCTCGCGGTTAACACGCCTGAAGCAGGCATGGGAGAACCAGTTCTAGGGGAGGTATGCAGGCTCCTCTCAGGCACCTGTACAGGAGTCCCGCAAGGCTATTCCCTCGACTATAACGGATACAAGTTCTACCCGACGTGCAGGCATACACACACCTCTATAGAAGCGGCTCTAAGGTTGAGGGAGAAGCTCGGCTTCACTATTGACATGATAGACGAGGTAGTAGTGGAGACGTACAGGGAAGCAGTCAGAGTGGCGGGAGGCAGGGGGTTCCCCTCATCTGTGGAGGAGGCAAGGTTCAACCTAGGATACCTGGTAGCTCTTGCTCTGGGCCGTGGCAATGTATGGTTTGACACGCTGCACGACGGATTAAGCGATAGCCGGATCACGGGGCTGTATAAGCGTGTTAGAATAGTGGAGAACAAAGACTACACGGAGATGTATCCCGACTATCAGCCCAGCACAGTCAAGGCCAAGATACATGGTGCCGGCTGGGTCTCCGAAACTGTGAGCCTCCCACTAGGCGATCCGGGCAGGGGGGTATCACGTAGGGATATTCTGGATAAGGCGTCAAGGCTCTCCGAGGCTACAGGCGACCAGAGAATATACATGGTCGCAGAGTGGATAATGGAATCCGGGAATAGGGCTCTCCTAAAGGAGCTGGTTGAGTATATCTCGTTAAACACCGCCTAGCAGCCTGAGGGACAGCCATTGGAGCGGCGCTGGAATAAGCCTCATGTACTTCAATGACCCGTAACTCCTGCCCCACCTATACAAGTACCTTTCCGAGGCCTTGTCAAGGACCTCTACAGCCTGGGGCGATAATCGTCTATCCAGGATGCCTACTATCTGGTCTACATGATTCTTCCTCCTAACGCCCACGACGGGTATAGCATTCTTAGCCCTGAGCCAAAGCAGTGAGACCTGAGCCTTCGTCAGTCCCTCCTCCACGGCTATCTTCTCCAACGCCTCTTGGAGTATCTTGTCACGGGCTGCCTCTCTGAAGACGGGATCACTTCTACGCGCCCAGTTATCGGCTTCTACTCTACTCGCTAGGGCTCCCTTAGCCAATGGGCTCCAAGCCATAATTGATACTCCTTCCTTCCCTGTTACCGGTGTAACGTCGTTTTCAGGAGTTCTATATGCAAGGCTGTACTGTACTTGGTCTACAACTATCTCACGTCTCTTGGTGCACTGCACGGCTTTATCTAAGAGTCT
>CAYVIZ010000073.1:0-3395 GCA_964451715.1 uncultured Desulfurococcales archaeon
CTCCACTATTTTATAGGTTTCATCTGGGCTGTTATCGTCTACTATTATTACCTCAAAATTCCTGCATCCCTTAGACTCTAGAGTTTCTATTATTTTATCCAGTAGTTTCCCTATGTTTTCTCTTTCATTATAAGTAGGAATTACTATGGATAACCCACAAGGAAGAGAAGCCTTCCTAGACAATACCTGATCAACCAGTCTCCTCTACGTCTTCCTCTGTTACTGGAGCGTGTTTGCCTGTTATTTTGGCTTGAACCTCTTCTGGGAGATCATCAAGTTTTACAACCTCATAGGTTAAGGGGGCAGTGCTCCTCTTTGGTCCCACGACTATGTATCTCTCGGGGTCATCCTCGGGCTTGTTCTTAAAAACTCTTACCTTAACGTACTCGTTATCTTTAACCTTCACGTATACATACTTGCCGTGCTTTCCTCCCATGGCTTCCACACCTACCTAGCATATTATGGGGTTCATCTAGCTCTATATAAACATAAATGACACATGAAGGATTGAGCCTTAAAAAGATCTTATTCCTCCATAGAATATAGTTATTAAATTCACGGTGAGATCTACAATGGTCGAGATAAAAATAGAGAAGCCGATTCAGATTACTCAGAGAGTAAGCATGCACAGCCATATAAGAGGACTAGGCCTTGACGAGAAGGGAAAGGCAGTAAAAGTGAAGGACGGTTTAGTAGGCCAGGTCAAAGCTAGGGAGGCAGCAGGACTTGTTGTAGAAATGGTAAAAGAAGGACGCATGGCCGGTAGGGGAGTATTATTCGTAGGACCTCCTGGGACAGGTAAAACCGCCATTGCTATGGGTATAGCTAGGGAACTGGGTGAGGATACTCCCTTTGTTGCTATAAGCGGATCTGAGATATACAGCAGCGAGATCAAGAAGACCGAGTTCCTCATGCAGGCTATACGGAGG
Organism: uncultured Desulfurococcales archaeon; assembly: GCA_964451715.1. Lineage (GTDB taxonomy): Archaea > Thermoproteota > Thermoprotei_A > Sulfolobales > Acidilobaceae > Tiamatella. Next base: position 930 of record CAYVIZ010000073.1, read on the forward strand.
ACTATAGGGGTAAGAATAAGGGAGACGAGGAGCGTCTATGAGGGCGTGATTACAGAGGTAAACTATGATTTTGAAAGGAACCCGTTTATGCCATATGCGCAGATACCCGTTGGCGCGCGTATAACACTGGAAACAGAGGATGATAAGGCTAGCTTGCGTGTTCCCGAAGAGATAGCGCAACAGCTACTCAAGCTAGGAGTCAAAGAGGGTGATTACATAGAAATAGACGAGGAAACGGGTCATGTGAGAAGAATAGGACGCGTCAAAGGGAAAACTAAAACTAGCTATGACCTAGGCGGGCCTAGACTAGTAGAGATGCCTAAGGGATCCATCAAGAAAGTCAAAGAGACCGTTCACACTGTTACGCTCAACGACTTGGATATGATGGCTGTCATGCAGAGAGCCGCTTACACTAGCCTCTTCGGATTCCTAGAGGTCGAGAAAGAGGTGAGTCCCGAAGTTAGAAAAGCTGTTGATGAACAGGTAAAGAAGCTTGTAGAAAAAGGCAGAGCCGAAATAGTTCCAGGCGTACTATTCATCGATGATGCACACATGCTAGACTTGGAAGCATTCAGCTTCCTCACAAGGGCAATCGAAAGTGAGATGACTCCTATACTCATACTGGCGACCAACAGGGGCATGACAACCATAAGAGGCACAGATATAGAGTCACCCCACGGCATCCCGCTCGACCTGCTTGACCGTCTCCTAATAATACCCACGGAACCTTACAGTGAAGACGAGGTAAGAGAGATTATACGCATAAGGGCTGATGAAGAGGAGATACCCCTCACAGAAGAATCCCTTGATGCTCTAACGAGGATAGGTGTATCCAAAAGCCTACGCTATGCTGTCCAGTTAATGGAGCCCGCAAAAATAATAGCGCGGAGAAAGGGAAGGAGTAAAGTAGATACCGACGATGTAGAGGATGCATCCAAACTATTCGCCGATACAAAAACTAGCTTGGAATTGATAAATACTTATTCCGAGAAACTGCTGAAGTGACCACCACTATATTTTTAAGCACATAATTCACCAAATAAATCACACCGGTTGGGCCCGTAGCTCAGCCAGGTAGAGCGGCGGGCTCTTAACCCGTAGGCCAGAGCGGGTGGACGCCTCTGGGCGGAGGTCCCGGGTTCGAATCCCGGCGGGCCCGCCACACAGACCCCCTCCCACGCCGCTCCAACAAAAAGGGGCTCCAACCAAATCCAAATTCTTCTAATGGGTTCTAGTCTCTCTATTAACGAGTAATTAATAGGCATTGAAGCGATAGAAGGTTCACAGAGGGAGAACGACTTTAAGGGTGTGGTATACATTGGGCCTTTACATAACACAGAATCTAATGATACCCGAGGGTAAACGCGCTCTGATACATGAGAATAAGCTGGTTATAGCCGATCTTCACCTAGGCTATGAGGGTGAAATGGAGAATGAAGGAGTTTATCTGCCTAGGCTCCAGCTTAAAGAAGCGCTTAAGGATATACTAGACATATTACAGACTCATTCTATAGGAGAGGTGGTTATAGCTGGAGATCTAAAACATAGATTCCAAGGCTTGTCATGGCAGGAGAGAAGTGAGATAGAAAAGCTTGTAAACACTTTGAGGAGCCAGGGAATAAATAGGATAGTATTGGTTAAAGGAAATCATGACACGTTTATTAAGGGTTTGATGGAATCGCTTAACGTTAAGGTTTATGACACGCTTTACGAGCTAGGTGACGGGATCGCTGTTACCCATGGACACTTAGCACTAGACGAGAATGAGTTGGAGAAATACGAAGTTGTCATAATAGGCCATGAGCATCCCGCGACGACGATACGTATAAGTGGGTCATCCATAGCCAAGTTCCCCACGTTTCTCTATCTACCTTTAGACTGTTGTGAGACCCGTTTACTCGTTCTACCTGCTTTTGGAGTTTATCAGTCCGGTAACCCGGTGTCTCTCAGCAGAGAAGGGTTCCTCTCTCCACTTGTTAGAAAGTATGGAGTAATAGAGAATGCAAGGCCATACATATCGGATTCGGGTATAACTATAGAATTGCCTGAGTTGAAGCATTTAGAAGGATATGTTAGTGCTTAGAGGAACTCCTCTTCCTCGAAGGAGTATTCTCTAATGCATCCCTTCTCTTTTAACGTGTTAAAGACCTTCTCCACTGCTTCATATACTTCTTCTTCCCTCTTAGCCCCAGTTATCACCATTCTACCACTACTGAATATCAATAACACCACATATGGGTCACGCATACGGTATATGAGGCCAGGGAACTGCTCCGGTTCATACATGGTGTTTTCTATGAGAAGGGCCGTCTTCTCTAGGTCAACGTCGATACCGAGATTAGCCGATGCAACTATATTCTGTACCTGTATACGCGGCCTCCCTCGAAGAGGAACCCCCTTCTCCTTAAGGTTCCTCATAATTATCTTTACTGCATTAACGAGCTGGTTAATACTCTTGGCCCCAGT
>CAYVIZ010000074.1:0-3394 GCA_964451715.1 uncultured Desulfurococcales archaeon
TTATATGCCTTCCTCCATCCTCCTAACACTCAGGTATACGCTCACAGCAAGCAGTGCAAGGGACACGGTTGCAAGGTAGAGGATGCTGAAGTAATAGTCCTCCACGGGGGCTCCCACCAGGTGGTACCTCACTATGTACGCTGCATGTGTTACGGGGTTGTATTTCGCTATGCCCTGAAGCCAGCCTGGCATCTGTTTCAGGGGGAATATGGCGTTTGATGCGAACATTAGGGGGAGGTTTATGAGGTTGGAGGCGGCGAAGAGGACTTCCTGGTTGTCCGTGTAGAATGCTATTAGCATGTAGACCGAGAGTATAGCCGTGGATAGGAGCATCACCGCGATCCACGGCATCACCAGGTCCGCCGGGTTAAGGCCGGGTTTAAACTTGAATCCCAGCGGTATACTAGCTCCTAGTAGTAGGAGGCTGAGGAGGCTTATCCTAGTCAGGGTCGCGGCCATCTTGGCCAGGTACACGCTCGACCTCCTGACGGGGGTCACTAGGATGCGCCTCATATAGCCTAGGCGTTTGTCGAATACTATGCCGACGCCGCCGAAGGCTCCCTGGAATATGGAGAAGGCCACCAGCATGCCGCTCGCGAAGAAGGTGAAGTAGTCCGTTGTACCGAAGAGGCTTAGGAGCTGCCGTTGTATCGCCTGCCTCACTATACCCTCAATTATCTTGGGGTTAATCAAGCCCTGCAGCTGGGGAGGCACGAGGACGCCGGCGCTCCCCGTTATCAGGGAGTTCAGGTTGAAGCTCTTCCCGAATAATGCTATCCATATAAGCGGGGTCACCAGGCTCATAACTAGGACTGGCCGTCTGCCGATCCACTTCTTCATCTCTCTCTTATAGAGGACGAGGAACCCGCTCATCTCAACCGCCTCCTCATAACCCTATACTTGAACGCGTCGAAGGGCTCCTCTTCTCCACGCAGCTTTTTGCCTGTGAGCTCTATGAATACCTCCTCAAGGTTGGGCTTGACTATCCTTATCTCCACGAGGGCGGCGCCCTGGAGGAGCCTTATTAGCTCGGGCAGCACGTCCTCGCTCTTCTCAACCTTAACTGTGACCGAGTCGCCTGACTCGGAGGCTTGATACCCCATGGCCTCGAGCTCCCCCTTTATCCTAGCCGCATCCCTGCTGCTGCGGAACCTCATGTATATCCTGTCACCCTTGATCCTGGCCTTCAAACCATCAGGGGTATCCTCCGCCACTATGCGTCCATGGTCTATTATCGCAACCATGTCAGCCAGGTACTCCGCCTCCTCCATGTAGTGCGTGGTTAGAAGTATGGTTATACCCGACTCTCTAAGCCTCTCAATAAGCCCCCACAAGTGCCTCCTAGTATGAACATCCAGCCCTAGAGTGGGCTCGTCGAGGAAGAGCACCCTAGGCTCGTTCACCAGGCTCATAGCTATCTCGAGCCTTCTCCTCATACCCCCACTATACGTGGATACCCTCCTGTCCCTGTGATCCCAGAGCTCCATGAACTCGAGTACTTCACGGGTCTTCTCCCTGGCGTCACGGTCGCCCAACCCGTATAGCCGGGCTTGTATGTAAACATTCTCCCACCCAGTCAGCTCGTCGTCAGCGGTGAGATCCTGTGGCACGAGGCCTATAAGCCTCCTAACCATAGCCCTGTCCCGTGTTACGCTGTATCCTTGTATGAACGCGTCTCCCTCGGTGGGGGAGAGTAGTGTGGATAGCATGTTGATGGTTGTGGTTTTCCCGGCGCCGTTTGGGCCGAGGAGACTGTATACTATGCCTTCTCTTATGCAGAAGCTAACATGGTCTACAGCTACAAGCGTTCCGAACACCTTTGTTAGGCCGCGTGCCTCTACGGCGCAGTTCCCTGTTTGATGCAAATGGTGGCACCACGTGTTATACCCGTTCCAACACGACTATTTAATTATTACGGTAATATACATAATCCCTCCTCGGGGATGGAACATTTATTATACCCGCGGCATCCACACAGTTAACCCAGAGAGGTGCAGACGCCTATGGCCAAGAAGAAGAAACAACAAACACAACCCCAGAAAGCCAGATCCGTGACGGAGCAGGCCGTATACAACGTGGCGGTGCCTGAAGAGCTACTGAAGAGGGCTGAGAAGGAGTTCCCCAAGGAATCCTACTGGACACCCTACAAGGCGGCACAGAAGTACGGGCTGACACTCTCCACCGCCAGGAAGCTCCTCAAGATGCTTGAGGAGAAAGGCGTACTCTCCCTCTACACTCCGAATAAGAGGTCGCCGGTATACGTCCCCAAGTCCAAGTAGCAAATTAAAAATAAAAACAAACAATTATTTTTACTGCAGTATACAATTCAAGGCACGCTGCAGGAGACTTACTCTCCTCCCAGCATCACAACTACATCGTCTGATCCCACGTTAACGTTGCCCGGAGCCTTAGACTGGGGAGGCTGCTGCTTGGGCTTACGGGACACGGCCTCAGACAACAGCACAGGGCTCGACTCGAGCTTCTCAATCTTCTCTATAACCTCGCGCGCGTCATTCTTCTCCTGGAGCAGCCAGTCCTTCACCCTCTTAAGCTGCTCGCTGCTCTTCCTGAACGCCGTGTCGCTGACCTCGCCGCTCAGGTATATTATCTGCAGGTTCACCAGAGCCCTGTCCACGTGGAGGACCTCGTCCTCTATCCTGTTTATCCTAACCTTTATCTCGGCCTTAGCCTTGCTGGCCTCGTCTTTGAGTCTCTTAATGTCGTCGTTGAGCTTCTTCAGGTACACATCTATAACGCTGCTCGGCAGGTCTGTCTGGCTCAGAGTCTTCTCTATAGCCTTCTTCCTTTTAAGCGCCCTGTCGAGAGCCTCTATGACCCTGAGGGCCCTATACTTCCACTCAGGGAGGACGACGAGCTTGTTATCCTCCACCCTTATCTTGTCCGCCTCGAAATGTTGTATCCTGTCATCGGACACCTTCACCTCGAAGCCCTCTACCTCGCCGTGAACATTGCTGTAGAAGGTCACCAGAGTGCCTACTATCCTCCCATAGGGGTCGTGGAGCTCAAGGCCCAGGTAGCTGGCCACGTCCTCTATTCTCAGCGCCATACAAGGGAACACCTCTCACCATGTTTGCTTCTCGGTGTTATCCTTAGTAATACCAGCGTATAAAAGGGGTCTGATCCCCCGCGGCAGCCGGTCCCCTTAAATATACACCTGCATCAATAGTTCTGCGGTGAAAAAATCCATGTCCAACATAGGCGACTTCGGCAAGAGCTGGACGGGCCCCAAGAAGACCGTGAGGGGGGCCATAAGGGACACTTTCAAGGAGCTGATAAACCCCAGCCCCGGGCTCAAGTACCAGATAAGCAACGCGATATACAAGCTGGGCACACACATATCCAGGATGGACTACATGCTGAGCAAGCTCAAGGC
>CAYVIZ010000075.1:0-3186 GCA_964451715.1 uncultured Desulfurococcales archaeon
TCAAAGCCTTCAACCTACTCAGGGAAGCAATAGAAGTAGCAAAACAGACACTAGGAGAACAGGCAGGCCGACAAAACTAGGCCAAACCCACACTCCTGCCTTTCTCGGTAGCTGCTGCTACACCCGAGCCGCCACCTAGCCTACCACGCCCCGGGAGGTGCCTCGCCCGCTCCTCTGCAAGAAGCCTAAGAGCCTCCAAGAGGTAATCATCCATCACCGGATTACCCGTAAGCAGCCGTTGATGTAGAAACACCTCCCTACCTGTTCTCTCCAACTCGACGTACCCCAGCCTCACAAGGCGTCTAAACTCCCGCCGGTTTATTGAACGGAAGCCACTGAGTTCACGCAGCACAGAATAGCGAGCCTATGCACCCGGCTAAGCCTACACTACACAGAACCTAATATAACATCTCCAGGCCTAGAGTCACAGACACCGCTGCTCCGCCTACCCCTCTCTCAGCTGTGCATCAAAGCCCTAGAGGGGCCTCCGGGTTCCCACTATCGGAATAGACTCCGCATCGAGGACATAGTTCCAGTCATGCCCACGAGGCACAAATCAACATGCATCGGGTTGGCCGGAGGCACCACCAGACAGACGAATAGAACTCGACGGGAACATAGTAACCGTACTTAGTGTCTAGTATATTAAACCAGTACAAGGCCTTAAAGCTGTAAAGAGGCTAGTAAGCCGAAGAATGAGTTTCCGGATATTTGAAAGGTGAGTAGTGTGCCTAGAAAGTCAAAACTGCAGAAGACTATGGAGAAATACCGGCCCCAAGTAGAGCAGGCTATACTCAGTGGTAAGGTCGTAGATGCTATAGGTATACTAGATAAAATGCCTCCCCCAGAGAAAGTACGCGAGGAACTTTGCAAGCCACCATTTAATATAACAAACCGGAGCTTTAGAGTCATCCTTGTCGAGGATCTAGGAGACTACAAAGTGTATATTCAAGTACCTGGCGATAAGACTGAATACGACTTCTTTGTCTGGTATGCTATTTTTCGCGGTAACAGACTAGACGAATTAAAGATACCGAGCCACGATGACCTCGGAAATATGTTCATTGAGTTGAAGAAGTTGTCTCCTATTCTCGACGAGTACTTAGTGAACGCCACAATAAGGTTTATCAGAGATAGAATGGGAATCAACGACATCATTAGGAGATACTTTGCTAGCCTCCCAAACGAGCTAATCCATGAAGTCAAGAAGTTCCTCCTGACTCTTAAATGGGTAGCTCTGCAAGAGGATGCCAACTACCCGCCTCCAGAAAACCTTGGCTCACTCTATACTCTCTCAGTATATGCCCTCTTGGAAATATTCGGCGACCTCTCTGTTCTAAGGAAGATAATTAGGTTTGGGAGGGCCCGATGTTGAGCACAAATATCATAGAGCATAGTGGCCGTAGTTCACTAATTAGTATGAAGAAAGTTAGCTACAAAGAGTATCTGGAGTTCATCAGCAGGAACGATGAGATAGTTATAGGTGACAGTGTAGTTAAGCTTGAGCCTATAAAGGTTGCCAGACTACACCCTCTTCCCGAGGAACTCAGCGACATATCTACCACTGTGTGGAGCTTCCCCAAGCGGGGCGCGTGGGCAACACACCGGGGCGATTACCGCGGTAACTGGCCCCCGCAGGTGGCCCGCGCCCTAATACTCATGTATACAGAGCCTGGGGACACCGTCCTAGACCCTATGGTTGGAGGAGGAACCACCTGTATAGAGGCAAAACTGCTTGGCAGAAACTGCATAGGCGTAGACATAAACTACAACGCTGTAATGCTGACCCTCCATCGCCTCTACTGGCTCGAGAAGGCACTGGAGGAGGCAGCGGGCCAGAAGAGCATACTAAGCTACCTCGGGCAGGACCCGGCCAACGATACAACCATAGACGACATAAGGAAAGCGAGGATCGAGATATACCACGGCGACGCTAGGAACCTAGACGCGGTAAGCAACTCAAGTATAGACCTGGTGGCCACGCACCCACCATATTTCAACATAATACGATACAGTAGACGAGGGAAAACGCCTGGAGACCTCTCCGCCGCAAAGCAGCTTGAAGACTATCTCCGAATGCTTCGTGATGTAGCACGCGAAGCATACCGTGTACTCAAGCCAGGTCACCATATAGGGATGCTGCTCGGCGATACACGAGTGCATAAACACTACGTTCCTATAACGCACTACGCTCTCCAACTACTCCTAGACACAGGTTTCATACTCAAAGAAGAGATAATAAAAATACAGCATAAAATGAAGACAACACGAGAGAAATGGGCTAAGCTCACCAGGGACTTCCTACTAATATACCATGAGAAACTCTTCATAATGAGAAAGCCTAGTGACAACAAAGAATACAAAAAGTACAAGTACAGCGCCAAACAGCCATGGCTACATATAAACCTTTAGCTGCATAGCGTAATAGTATACGGCTAGCTCGGAACAAGCCTTTCTAGAAACCTCTGAACAGTAACCAGTCCATCATTTATATTATTCTGTTACTTTTGTTACTATATGCCATCTAATGGACGTAGAAACACCTTACATCACCCTGCAGGAAAAAGGATAAAACCAAAACCATTTACCCAGAAGAGCCATAAAACCACAATGATGATACTAAAATACTGATAGATACTAATGAGGGCGATAGGGGCTAACTTCACGAGCCCCCATAGGAGTGCATTAATAGCGCGTCCCGAGAGGAGATAAAAGTGAACCGCTGCTCTTCTCTCGCACCGACCGCCACAGCCTCTGCCTGAAGGCTCCTAAAACTGTCTTAATCTAAACTATAGTCCCTGTCCTAATAGAAACGGAACAGATAATGGGGCTATTAGAGAACCGTATATCAGAACCACGAGGCACATGACCGCAAGCCTATCCGAGCACGGCCAACTGGCCGTACTAATCGTGTTACAAGGCCTGCCTCTCCGCTACTGCGCAACATCGACGTTGAGATTCCCTATAGCGTAGGCCTGGGGAGGCGGCGAGCCTGGCTATGACGGACTCCAGGTGGCCGTCTAGGACGGGGACGCGGGTGGTGGTCGCGACGACCTCTATGCCGGCACAGTTAACCATACTCCTAGACACAGGATCACAGTTAACCCCGAACTCCAAGAAGCACTGAAACAGCCTAGGCGGTAGCTAGATGGGTACTGGTGTCCTTGTGTTCTTGGCTCTCCTCTG
>CAYVIZ010000076.1:0-2963 GCA_964451715.1 uncultured Desulfurococcales archaeon
ATACCATGCTCCTCGTGAACAAGCAGATACAGGAAGAGGAGAAGCTTAAAACAAACAAGAGAAGCCGATAACCCTTATTTATTCGGTCATTGCACTCCTATTAGAATCCCGGGCAGGGCCCGTAGCTCAGCCTGGTGGAGCACCCGGCTGATAACCGGGGGGTCGGGGGTTCGAATCCCCCCGGGCCCACCAGCATGCTAGGCTTCTATACTCTTCTACCATATTCTATATAGGTGTTCTACATATAGATAATCTAAATAATGGTGACGCTCTTGCCTCCCTACGCTATAGAAACCAACATGCTAACCAAGTTCTTCGGCAGGACAAACGTTGTATACCATCTTGACTTACGTGTCCCAAAAGGGGTAATCTACGGGTTCCTAGGCCCTAACGGTGCAGGTAAGACCACTACCATAAAGATGCTTGTAGGCGCTCTAAAGCCTACATACGGGGACATAATGATAAACGGAATGCTAATGCCCCGCGATAGGGCTCTTATAATGAAAAGCCTTGGATACATGCCAGAGAAGCCCTTGGCCTATGACGATATGAGCATACACGATTTCCTAGTTTACATGGCTAGACTCCTAGGCTTATCAAAGGAGGACTCGGTTAGCCAGGCGAGGAGGCTGATGTATTATACTGGTATAGGAAGGCTTGCCTTCAACAAGGTTAGTGAGCTCTCAAGCGGTCAGAGGCAGAGGCTCCTCTTTGCAGTAAGTCTACTGGGGGATCCTGATCTCTTAATACTAGACGAGCCTACAAGTAATCTTGACCCTCTGGGCAGGATAGAATTCATTGGCAAGGTCCTAGAGCTGGCTAGGAGGGGGAAAACGGTCTTCGTGAGTTCTCATATTGTGAGCGAGATAGAGAGGATGTGTAATTATGTTGGCTTAATAAAAGACGGGAGGCTCGTGGAGCAGGGTCCTATCCGTGAAATAGCTAGCATAGAGGACGACGAATACGATATAGTCACCTCGGATAACAATAAACTCCTCAGGTTCCTAGGGTCACAGGTTTACGTTAGAGAGGCCTGGGACGAGGACGGCGTTGTGAGAGTCAGGCTGGATGAACGCTTTATCCATAAGTTCTTCTTGGATGTTCCCCGGTTCATAGCAGAGGAAGGCATGATGCTGACGCTTTTCAAGCCTCATGTCAGCCCCTTGGAGAGAATGCTTATGAAGCGCTTCAATATAGGAGGTCTATAGAATTGAATAGTAATCGTTGTAATGGATTCTTCGTAATACTGGAAACAGAGTTTAGGAGGATCACCAGATCACGCAGGTTCCTAGCAATATTGCTGGTAACGGTCTTCCCCGCGGTGATATACCTGTTTAACCCGGAGGCTACCGGTAAAGGGTTAGACGCTATGTTAGAGGCATACCAGTCCCTTATGGCGGAACTAGTACCATCCTACTGGCTCGGCGTAATAGGCCAGCTTCTAGCCATTATATTAATGAGCGATCTGCTGGCAAGCGAGATAGACAAGGGCACTATAAGGCTCCTCCTGGCGAAGCCCGTTAAGATGAGTGAGATAATCATGGGGAAGTTCGCGGCTGGTATTCTAGCACTCACAACACTCTTCATTATCCCATACATAGTAATATGGCTGTATAACCCCGTGGTCTATGGTACAGGATACAACGGTCTTGCCAAGAGTATTAGTGACGTCCTACTCGTCGCTGCAGCAACCATACTTGTTCTAGCGGCTCTAGGCTCTCTGTCCATGATGGTCTCAGCTCTTATAACACGCTCGCTATATGCATCCCTAGTCTCCTTCGGTATAGTGTTCCTTTCACAGTACATTATACCGCAAATACCATACGTGGAGAACCCCAGCCATTATACTATAGGGTACCAAGTGCTAGTGATTCTAAAGGAGGGCTTTGAAAGAATAAACTTACAGTCAATCCAGGGAAACTCCTGCCACACCATTGTGTTCTTCTCTACATTAACCACAGCCTTCCTAGCGGCTACATGGGTGTTTCTCACTAGAAGAGACTTCACAGAATAATATCACCTAAAAAGTAACATAAACAGAATAAGAGTCACGGGGAAGACGAGCTATGGAGGGAGGCTTAAGATCTTGACTCTCCTCAAATTCATAGGAACAGGAGCGGGGGGGAAGCCCAGGCTCAAAAAGGTGGAGGACGTCAACACTAATCGAGTCGCAAGGCTTCTTGGTTCTAGTAGACTGCGGCGTAGGATGCCATTACAGACTATCTGATGCCGGCCTGCTCACAGAGCTGGACGCTGTTCTAATCACGCACGACCATATGGACCACTTTCTAGGTCTACCCGAGCTATTATTCCAAGCATACATGGAGAGCCGTACAAAGCCTCTCCCCATATATGCTCCCCGCATCATCGAAGATGCAACTAGGATTGTAGCACCAAGCCTTTACAAGGGGATAGGATACACATTCGAATTCAGAGCCCTCCAGCCCGGCTTGACCTTAACTCTTGGATCCATGCATGTAGAAGCGTATAGAGCTTGCCACAACACGGCAAACGACCCCTACGCCTTCAAGGTGTCATTCCCCGACATATCCCTAGGCTTCTCAGGAGATACATTAGAGCCCTGTAGAAGCCTACTGGCCGGCTTGAAGGGCGTTGACCTAATGGTTCACGAGGCTACCTGTAGCGAGGAATACAAAGATCCCTGCAACCACTATGGCCACTCCACCACCCACCAGGCTTTAGAGGCGGGGCTTGAGGTTGAAGCAGGAATAATACTGCTTAACCATGTTGATGAGAGGTTTAATCCCAGAATAAAAGAGGACGCGGAAACAATGTCCGGGCAATTGGGTGTAAAAGCCATTACACCCGAAGACGGCTACACATATAGGTATAGCTAGATTACCCTTTAGGATAGATATATACTAGGCTATACTCCCCTATCTCGCCTATCTTTACAACTAGATAACCCGCTTCCTCCCCTATCTCTAGCTCTTCCCCGCTCA
>CAYVIZ010000077.1:0-2607 GCA_964451715.1 uncultured Desulfurococcales archaeon
TAGGGTTCTCCTTGTCTATGTCTAGGTCCGCTATGTTGTTATAGGCCATAGAGGCTGTCCGTAGCCCGAGGACGGCTAGGGCGAGAAGCAATGCGTTGATATAGGTTAGGCATTGAGGGCATGATAGGGCAGCTCCTAGATAGGCGTAGGGGAGACTGAAGAGTGTATGCTCTATTCTCACGAGTCGGGCTAGAAGCCGTATCTTGCTCTTACCATGTAGCGCGCCTGGGTCCCAGGTCATCCCTATATGTCACCGGATAGAAGCCTGTCTACAAGCTTCTTAATCCTAGCAGCTATACTAGGGTCCGGCTTTACTTCCTCAGGCCACATCCTGCCATTATACTCCTCGGGGAGCTTGCGGGTGGCGTCTATGCCGAGCTTGCTCCCATAGCCAGGCATCGGGGTAGCAGGGTCAAGCTGGTCGGTGTGTGAGGCCGGCTGGATTATGATATCCCTTTGAGGATCAACGTGGCTGGATACTGCCCATATGACGTGGTCCAAGTTGTGAGGGTCTATATCCTCGTCGACAACTATTATTATCTTAGTTAGACTCGTCTGCCCTAAACCCCAGAGAGCATTGATAACCTTCTTCCCGTGAGCTGGGTATCTCTTCTTGATCGATACTATTAGGAGACCCTGGAAAACACCGTGTACCGGGAAGTTCATCTCGACGATCTCCGGGAGCACTGTCTTCACTATAGGCAGGAATATTCTCTCTACAGCCTTCCCTATAAACGCGTCTTCAAGAGGCGGCTTCCCCACTACAGTCCCCACAAAAATAGGGTCATCACGCATCCATATCCTCTCCACCTTCACGACGGGAAAACTCTCATGAGGCTTATCATAGTATCCCCAGTGGTCACCGAAAGGACCCTCTCCACTTGTCCAGCCAGGCTTAGCGTGGCCCTCAATCACTACCTCAGCCCCAGCCGGGACAGGTATACCTGAAGGAAGCTCCCATACCTCGACACCCTTCCCATTCATTACTCCTGCAAATAAGAGTTTATCCATAGGATAGGGGGCAGGCATTACACCGGCAAGCATCGCCGCGGGATCGCCTCCTATAACCACAGCCACAGGCATATCGCCGTGGGAATCCTTATATGCTACCCTTCCCCTCTTATGCATCTGCCAATGCACCACTAGCTGGCGGGGAGTCTTCACCATGACTCTATAGACGCCTATATTTACTACACCCGTATTTGGATCTACCGTGTAGACTTGGCCGAAGGTTATATACCGTCCCCCGTCACGAGGCCAAGTCTTGAAGGCTGGGAGCGCGTAGAGGTTAACCTTACTGCCTTCTACTACGACTTCGTCGAAGAGCGGCTTCCTAGTTTTGCGGGGAAGATACCTGGAGAAATCAACGATGCTCTTAACGGCCTTGAGTTTCTCAACCATACTATATGGAGGCCTCTTCCATAGATCTCCCACAAGCCTCCATCCTATATCCTCGAGCTTCTCAACACCTAGTGCTAATTTTATCCTGTCCATGGAGCCGAAAATATTCCCTGCTACTCTCCAGCCGGGATGATCCTTCACTCTCTCGAAGAGTATAGCAGGGCCTGACCTATATATTACCTGTCTTAGGAACTCGGGTATTTCAAGAATAGGGCTCAGCTCCTCATTCACCCTGACTAGCTCGTTTCTCTCCTCTAACGCGTGTAGAAGTCCTCTCAAATCATTGAATCCCATAACACTAAGCCACCTATGATGAGATAGATTGTTGAAAACGAGAATAATAAAGTCGCGGATCGCAAGAATACGATTTACGAGCTTGGGTTAGCAGAGCAACTATTCCTGCCTTGGAGAGCGGCTGCCGTCCCCTGTATGGAGTCTAGCCAGTTTCTTAAGGCTTTTCCTAGCCAGCTTTAACGCTGCGGGCTTAGTTATTCCGAGGTATTTAGCTAGATGGGATATACTAGTCCCGTTGGATGCGAGGTATGCCAAGGCCTCCTTTTGCCTCGGTGTTAGAACTATGTCTTTATAGTTGATTTCTTCGGCCTCGACCACGATGTGGGAGTTCTCCTTTAACAGCTTCTCTATATCCCTGTTTTTGGCTACAAGGAACTGGATCAAGCCTCCTTGAAGCAGGATGGGCTGGCCCAATATGAAGGATGATGCCTGGAGTTTGGCGTAAATGCATGAATCACATTTTTTCTTGACGTGCACAACACCGCTCTTCGTGATAACCGCGTGTTCTACGGTATCATGTTTGCATGAGAGTCTTGAACCTAGGTGTCCTATTGCATCCGTATTCTTTAACTGGTTGCATTGGTGGAGAACGATGCGTAGAAGCCTCATTTAGACGCATCACCAGTGGGATCCTCTGATTGTATTTTGAAGGTACATCTCTTATAAGAAGAGGTCTATACGAGCTGGGGTCAAGGGGGTTAACACGTGTTAACCGCTGGCTTGATAAATGTCTTACTGTAACTCCTCTAATCTAGTTAACATATGTTAACTGGTCTGAGGTGCGGGATACCTTGTCCTCTAACAACAAGGGCAACGGGTGGGCTAGACTAGTTCTTGTCGCAGCAATAGTAGTCTATATACTCTACTTCGCGGGAGCCCTGTATACCTTTAACAGCTTACCTCCACTCCCAG
>CAYVIZ010000078.1:0-2596 GCA_964451715.1 uncultured Desulfurococcales archaeon
GAGGCGGCTGCGACGGTGATAGAAGGATTAAACAGGATGCTGGGACTCAATATGAGCGTTGAGGACCTGCTTAAAGAGGCTGAAATGATAAAGCTGAAGATGAAGGAGCTTATGAAGACCACTAGGAGCACGATGATGCAGATGGGTAAAGGGCTAGAGTATCAGAGCCCCGTCATATATAGCTGACCCCCCTTGGGAGAAGGTGAGAGCAATGTCCAGCTACTGGGACTGGTTCGAGGAGCTCAGAAGGTATATGAGGGAGCGGATTAAGAGGATAGAGGATCTCTTCAATGAAATGGATGCAGGGTTTAGTATACCGGCTTACTCTCCTATGGAACCCGGTAATATAGAGGAACCCCTGTATAGGATAGAGGATATGGGGGATAGCTTCAGGATAATGATAGATCTACCTGCAATCGACCCTGAAAGCCTTAGCGTGGATCTGACTGAGGACTACCTAGTCCTCAGGGCCTCTATAAGGGATGAAGCTAAATACGCCTATGAAAGCATTCTGGGCAGGAGAGTAAGAGTGAGCAGCTATACTACGACAATAAAGTTCCCCGTACCAGTTAACCCTCAAACAGTGAAAGCAGAACGCAAGGGCGATATCCTGGTAATAACTGTAGAAAAGAAACGCTGATCCGACATGAAAAACAAAGGAAGGGGGTCAGACAACTACCAGGGGCCTCACAGGGTAATAGTGCTTCTCGTAGCAGTCCTAGCTGTTTCCTCAGCATCTATACTCGCGTTATTATCGAGGGTTCCAGGCTCCTCTGCCAGCTTCTGGAGAATGATTATATCAAGCGTTCTAATAATGCCCCTCACAATGTTCCCGAGAAAACAACACAGTAGAGACTATAGTATAAGGGGGTTACTTATGGGGATAATTGCTGGTTTAATGCTGGGCATACACATGTCTACATGGCTTGAATCTCTGGCATACGCGTCTGTAGCGGTGAGCACGACAATAGTATGCACCCACTCCCTCTTCTCTTCACTGTTCTCCATTCTACTAGGGGAGCCGCCGAAAAAGATGCAGCTAATAGGTATAACCGTCTCACTCATAGGACTCTACTTTCTAAGCGGCGCCGATCCCCACAGCTCTATTAAGGGTATACTACTTGCACTAATAGGAGCCATATCGGGAGGAGTATACTTCACCTTAGGACGGGTTGCTAGGAGCCATATAAGTCTACCTAAATACCTCCTAGCAGCATATTCCAGCGCAGCGTTGGTGTCGTTTTTCTTCGCGTACATGCATAATGAACCGCTCTGGGGATACCCTGTCGACTCGTGGATATACCTCTTCCTACTGGCCTTGATACCGAATTTCATAGGGCACAGTCTTCTCAATTTTTCACTGAGATACTCCACCGCAACAACAGTCACCGGAAGCGTGCTAGGGGAGCCCTTAGGAGCTACTATACTTGCAATGATTATACTGGAACAGATTCCTCCATTAAAGGTCTACGTGTTCATGACGGTTATACTGGCAGGCGTGGCTATAACTGTGAAATCCGGGTTAGAGCTTTAATCTATTATGTTTGAAGTTAAAGATGAGGTAAGTAAAGGCCCTTAGAAGACCTGGAGGGATCTAATTGTTGGAGAGAGGTCCTTGTGGGGAGAAGGTGGGGCATTATACTGAGGTGGATGAAGAGAGGGTTCCGGAGAACATGGGCTCCTATACAACCGTTAGATGGGTCATCTCGGAGAAGGATGGAGCTCCTACATACGCTATGAGGGTTTTCCGTATAGGTGTAGGAGGCCATATCAACCCTCACAGCCACCCGTGGGAGCATGAGATATTCGTTCTGAAAGGCCAAGGCACTGTCAGGATAGGAGAAAGACACTACGAGGTTGGTGAGGGGTTTTTCCTCTACATACCCCCTAATGTGGTGCATGAATACTGGAACACTGGTATAACGCCATGGGAGATTATATGCACTATACCCAACAGGCCTAGTGTGGACAGGAAGGAACCCATTGAGAGATGCTAGAGGCTACATGCATAGGGGGTCTGCTTGGGTCGTAGGATAATATTCCACCTACCGTTCCACTGGATATTTCTTCCATTATACATACTGCTAGCCACGCCTATAGCATACACACTACTCCTAGCACCAGCATATATACTAGAGTGGATACCCCACTGGTGTAGTGGGGCTACGGCTCTTGTATGGATTACAATGCTCTTGCTTAGTGTTAGTCCTTTCCTAGGCTTCGTTAACATAAAAATAGCTAGTAAAAAGAAAACCATGGAGACACTGAGGTACGATTATATCGTGGTATGGGGTATCCCTGTGCCTGTTCCCAGAATAGACCTTATAGAACATGAGAGCGTTATTGCTGTCAATGTGGGCGGTGCATTGATCCCGTTATTCAATAGCGGAGTAATGGTGTACCTGGCTCGATGCATACCTGTAAACGGAATGATGACCTCCATATTATTATCGGTAGTTGTAACAACTGTTTACACGTTCTACTCGTCGAAAGCCGTGCCAGGACTGGGAATAGTGGCACCCGGACTCGGCATAGCGCTTGTATCCCTGTTGACCTCAGTGATAACCCTCAGACAGGGGCCAGTCTTTATACCAGC
>CAYVIZ010000079.1:0-2591 GCA_964451715.1 uncultured Desulfurococcales archaeon
AGGTGTACGTCTATCATAGTGATCCGCTTAACCCGGACACCGACGGTGACGGCCTAAGAGATGACGAGGAGGTGTACGTCTATCATAGTGATCCGCTTAACCCGGACACCGACGGTGACGGCCTCACCGATGGGGAAGAGATTAATCCCGTGTGGAGTTGTAAGATATACGATTACATAAACAATAAATATGTACCTCGGACTGCTTTCTCCTCCGATCCAACCAAAGTCGATACCGATGGCGACGGGTGGGACGACTTCAAGGAGGCCAGAGTATGCACTAATGCAGAGAAGACAGATACGGATAACGATGGACTACCTGATCCTCAGGATCCTTATCCATATAGCTCCGATGCCGATGGTGACGGGTTATCCGATTCTGACGAGCTTAACAAGGGTACAAACGTGTTTGACCCTGACACTGATCATGACGGTATAAGTGACCTGTATGATAATACGTTGGATGTAAACAGCGGCCAGGTTCAGCAGGAAGAGGATAGTGATAAAGAGAAGGCCGTCAAAGAACAGCCTCACCCCAGGCTTGTTATAAAGGTTTTAGACGCTAGTGGGATGCAGTGTGTTCAGAAGCATAGTCATTTCCTGTTATGTAAGGGTGCATTCAGCGGTGTAAGGAAAGGGTTCACAGTGAATATTACCCTAAATGTGACTTACATAGAGGGCAATGAGACTTATAGAGGGAAGAGGATAAACAGTATAGAGACACTACTGCATGAACCCGTTTCGGGCTACGTTAAAGACGGCGTGTACGTGATAAACTATACTATAAACGACATAATCCCCATGCCTGGACGCTCGTTCAGCTATTATCTAACACTAGACGCGTATCTATCAAACGGGGAGTACTCCATAGATAAGAGTATAGATATTAAGCTGGTGATAAACAACACGAGTAAGCCCCGGGTAAAAGCATCGTATAAATGGATAAAGGTAGGAGGAAAACTCACGGATACAGGGCTCCTCTTCGTCGAATGCGACTCATGCAGCTCCCTAAAAATAAGGGCCCCCGGCTTATTGTTGAATAAAGCGAACCAGACACTATCTATGAACTGGGGTAAAGCCTATAGTAGGACAATAGCCATAGGAATGACAGCAGTGCCCCCCTTGACCGAGACTGGTAATGCGAGCGCCGTAGTTACAGTGGCTGATGTAAAGTACTATGGTGGAGAGGAGAAGGGGGTGCTCCCCATGGCTAAAGCTGCCGCTGACCTAGCCAAGTCCGGCCAGGAGGTAGGCTATTATCTAGCCCAGCTCTCCTTGGCTAAGAGCGGTAAGGCTAAACTCATCTACGGAGCATTGGCAGCCTATAATGTCATAGACAACGTTATAGGCGGACTCCAAATATACCACCAGTTCACCAAGGCCGGCGAGGAAGCGGCCGAAGAAGCTGGAGAGGAGGCCGCCAAGGAGAACCCTTACGTCAAAGGGTTTGTTGACTTCGTAAAGGATGCTACTGTGGATACTATAAAAGAATCACTTGATGAGTATGCGAAGTACTTGGAGAAGCAGGCGACCATACACCCTGAGACCTACAAGGTGGTAATAACCGCGTGTAACTCGTTCGGATGCACCACGATTTCGGTGGATGTGGAGGGTGCAGGCTATGAGTAAGGCAGTAGTCTTGGCCGTGGTATTAATCCTAATAGCCGTGGGAGCAGCTGCGGTAGTTATGAATCCGCAGCTGAAGAAGGAGGTGACAAGCAAGATAGGAGTAGGCGGGGAAACCACAGCAACGTCTAGCCAGCCCCAGGCAGGGCAAACCAGTGGAGCAGGAGCTGAAACCGGGGCACAACAACAGGGAGGAACCCAGTCAACGACCACGTCTCCCGGTGGAGGCGCAGGAGAGGCATCGACCCAGAGTCCGCCTGTACAGGAAGCCGGGAACACTAGTATAGAGCTCCCGCAGCTGGCGGTAAACGTGAGCCTCGAGGATCTAGATAAGATAGTGGAGCAGGCGGCTGGAGAGGAAGCAGGCGGTGGGGAGAACAGCGTGCAAAGCGGTAACGGACAGCCTCTCACGGGGAGCCAATGCTCCTTAGACGCGTGTATGCTCGTAGTAGAGTATTACGACAAGGTTAAGGCCGAGGATCTTAATCTGACACCACTCTTCGATACAAGCATAGTAGATGCTGACAGCCTCATAGAGATGCATAAAGCCTTATACGAGAAGTTCGACATGGTAAAGTATACCATAACATGGCTAGGCGATCCAGAGGAGTACTCCACGGGTATACCTGAGGGATACAGCCTCGTCTATGCTGTAAAGTATGTTATAAACACAACCTACAAGGACTCATCGGGGAACTTGCTGAGGACTTCTTCCAAGCTACTCACGTTCGTAGGCCTAACAGACAACGGTACACTGAAAATACTCCAGACCGTCCCCCTAGAGGCAGGGGGATAAACCCGGCGCAAAACCCAGTACTTTTTTTAGTCTCCCCTCGAACCCAGCCTGGCATTGAGCTGGAGGATAGTCTGCGGGTTCTCGCCAGCATACTCCAGAAGCTGTACTATCTCACTGAATATCTTCTCCTCCTCAACCTGCTCCTCCACGAACCAGTTTAGGAAAACCTC
>CAYVIZ010000080.1:0-2561 GCA_964451715.1 uncultured Desulfurococcales archaeon
GAAAGCTAACCATAGAAACGCTTTGGATATACGTTATAGCAGTACTTAAAAAACACGGAGCACTACACGGCTACGGCGTTAAGAAGAGGATAAAAGAAGAATTCTACTTCAACCCCGCTACGATAACAACATACACAGTACTCTATAGAATGGAGAGAGAAGGACTCATAGAGAAAGCCGAATCCAACACCTATAAAGTCACAGAGAAAGGAATAAAAGAGTACGAAAAAGCCAAGCAGTTCATTAAAAACACACTAGAAGCCCTTCCCTAAACGAGGTGTGAACAGTGAATACTAGAAAACCGAAAAACACGTTAATAATCAGCATAGCATTATTCCTAGTACTAACCGCCGGTTACTACATCGGTTACACAGAGGCAGCCAGAACCGCGAAAGACTTCTACTCTCATAGAATCTCAAAACTCACAAACGCCTACAACAGTCTTATACTTACATATGAACTGGATGAAATGAATAGCCTCACAAGAATACTCCTAACCTCATACCAGGAAACAGTCGAAGAATATAATCAAAGTAAGACACTAAACTACACAATCCAGCGCATGAACTACCTAGTAGGCGAGATGAACAAGAGCATATCAAAGCTATCATGCTCTGCTCCAGAGGAGAAATTAGTCTCTGAAAAAATTTATTCCATAAGAAACTATGTATCAGAGCTAAGCAACTATGATAATATTCCCTTCCTAGTGGAGAAGATCAACGAGGAGATAACAAGTCTAGTGACCATTATCGAAAACTGCAATACCAGTTAATAAAGTCACACTTCCATCCACAAACCCTCAGACTTAAGGCCTAGAAAACATAAAAATATACTATGGGCGATTATAAGATGACCCCATATATATGGGGCATAAAAGGACTAGACAAACTATATCCTGACGCCCTATACGAGGGTGCGGTTATAGTAGTAGCAGGCCACCCGGGCTCCGGTAAAACCACCTTAGCCGCAACCTTATGCTATAAGAATGCCCTCCTAGAAGGAAACAAGTGCATGTACGTGACGTTCCAAGAGTCTAAGAAGAAGTTCTATAGAATCATGAGAAAACTAGGGATAAACCTAGACAAAATGGAGGCCCACGGCTTATTCAGGTTTATAAAAATGCCTGTAACACAGGATGTTGCAGGACTTATAGACGAGTTAAATAACGAGATAATAGGCTGGAACCCTGATATAATAGTAATAGACTCCGTTAACGCTGTGCTTTCCACTGTGAAAGAAGAGAATAAAAGAGACTTGTTACAGAATTACTTCTATACACTCTCAGATACCCTCAACGGTTTAGTTGTACTGGTAGCAGAAATACCAATAGGAGAAGAGCGTATAGAGCTGGATTCCATAGAGTTCGTGGCTGACACAGTTATTATACTAAAGCACGCCATAGAGATAGGGTTACTTACACGTATAATGGAAATCCGTAAAGCGCGTGGAGCACGCATCACTATAGCGGAAATACCCTTCACCATAACCCACGACGAGGGGATAAAAGCGTGGACACCTCCTATATTGACAGAAATAGGTGAACCCGGTGAACCATTGAAGCCTCCTTGCAGGGTCTTCGAAGAAGCTTTAGGATCCTCTTTACGCAGGGGCCAAGTTGTTTATATAGAAACACCTCCCGAGCTGAGGCACATGGATATGCCGCCTCTTTACCTAGGATTAATAGCTCGAAACAGACTCCGAATACATAGCATAAGCTACAAGTACTCTCCCCGAATGCAGAAGTGTATCCTAAGAGACACACTGGAAAACATGGGCATAAAGGTGGACGAGAGCATTAAGGTACTAGAGGATTACTTAACATTCGATGCGTTAAACCCGTTCTCGATGGGGACTAATGAACTGGCAGCCGAGGAACTGGCCAAAGTAGAAAAAGTCAATGCGGACTTAGTTGACTTCCACGGAGTAGAGCTTCCCTTTCTCGCTAGACGCGATATGCGGAGTTATATAGCAGGACTCTATAACCAGCTGAATCTACTGAAAAGGAAAAACAAGCTCATCATACGTAGAGGCTCATACATAAACGAGGATCTCAGCAGACTCTTCTCCACGCTGGCTGACACGGTTATCAAGATAGTGCCAAACCGTGAAGGACAGTATTATAAAATGTATATACATGTACAGGGGAGGAAGCCTGCTGTGCTTTACAAGGAAGAAATAGATTCCTGCATAAAAGAAGTCAAATATTACCTTGAAGAAATGATGAAAAGAGAGAACCCACTATCAAAAACCTAGGGTTGATAGAACAAATAACGCATAGTGGTTTTGCTTCCTATCCAAATCTATACAATAGCCAGTGACGATAAAGCCCACCTCGGGAAATAAGTTAAATACCTATCCAGAGGTTATCTGTTACCCTCAAGCAGCCCATGAAGGGTGCAACAGGTTGTTAGAGAACTGCTACACTACTGTAGGGAGGGATCTGGTAATACCTATACATGTTGCCTCTGTCTACGAGTACGCTATCGGGGGTAAGACTGTCCCCTACGAGGAAATCAAGTATGGGAGAGAGAATAATCCAAGTGTAATGGAGGTAGAGAAGC
>CAYVIZ010000081.1:0-2244 GCA_964451715.1 uncultured Desulfurococcales archaeon
GGGGGGAGGATTCCGTGCATGCGGGCTCTGGGATGGTGGGGGTCATGTGGGGATACGGATACTTTACCGTGGCGGTTGTCCCTGGGAGAGTCCTGTGGAGGCGGTCATAGACAGGCTTGAGGCCGCGTTGATGGTGAGGGAGAAGGCAGGGTTTACAGGGCCCAAAAGGGGGTATAGGCTTGTCAACAGCGATGGGGACATGCTCTCCGGGCTCATAGTGGACGTGTATAACGATGTGGGTGTCGTGCAGTCGAGCGGCCTGGCTATAGACAGGCACATAGGCTTGATAGCCTCTTGGATCAGCCGCGAGCTAGGATTGAAGGGGGTTTTCGAGAAGAGCGTTCAGAGGAGCAGGAGAGACCTAGGCTTAGAGCCTCGTACTCGTTGGCTTACCGGCGTCAAGAAAGAGGAGGCGGTGATAGAGGAGGCGGGGGTTAAGTTTATAGTAGACGTGGTCAACGGCCAGAAAACAGGGTTCTTCCTGGATCAGAGGGCTAACAGAGTGGAATTCGGCTCCTACGCTGGCAGGGGTGACATGGTGCTCGACCTGTTCTCCTATACGGGGGGCTTCGGGCTCCATGCAGCCTTCAACGGGGCCGGCAGGGTGGTCTTCGTAGAGGAGGACCCCTGGGCTGTGAGGATGCTCGAGAGGAACGCCGGGCTAAACGGGTTCACAGGGTTCCACGTCATCAATAAGCCTATACGCGAGGCTGCCCGGGATATACGCGGCTCCTTCGACTTGGCCGCAGTTGACCCTCCGGCTTTCATACAGAAGAGAGACAAGGAGTCTTTCACAAGGGGATTAAGGGCTTACAGGCGCGCCTACAAGCTGGGTCTAGACCTTTTATCCGGGGGAGGCACAGCGTTCCTGTCCAGCTGTAGCTTCTTCCTGCGGGATAGAGACCTTGTAGAACTCGTCTCAGACATAATGGGCAATGCTAACTACAGGTTTATAGGCTCGTTTAGGAGGGCTGACAGGGACCATGTGGTGGGCAGCGCTGTCTACCTCGACTATCTGAAAGGCTTGTTTATATACAAGGAGTAGAATTCCTTCGGCATTTATCTCCCATGTTCTATTATGGGAGAGTACAGCCTGTTGACCACCCAGAGAAAATCTAGCCCCCTAGCCTCCGTCAAATCGGGGGGTACTATAGGGTAGAAGGATCTGAATGAGGACCCCCTATAGTCTTCCTCGAACACCCTAGCTAGACCGGCTACCGATACTGGTTCGCCTAGCTGCTTATACCTGATGAGCGCCCCGGCTATGAGCTTCACCTGCCCGGCCTCCACTATGCGGGGATTCCTAGAGGCGTCGATCTCGTAGCGGCTCCTCTCATAGTGGAGTATGAGCTTGTAGCCCTGCTGTCTTACTTTCACAAGACCCCTCACGCCCTTATACCTTCTCTGCCCTACAGGAGACCCGGCCCCATCAAATTGAGGTATCCTATTCTCTGAGGGCGTCTTCAGGGAGTATGGCTTGTATTCTTTCATCTTCACCACAGTATCCGCCAAGTCTAGGAATGCCGATGACGCCGTGGCTATAGCCGTGAACGAGACGTTGTGCAAGTCTGTGAACACGCGGATAGAACGGCTTAGAGGAGTTATAGGATCCTCAGGTATGAGCTCCTCCATACGCTCGTCTCTATAGAGGAGGTTCGTGGCACTCGTATCCTCGTCGAACAATATATGCCTTACACCAGCCTCTAACGCCTCGCTGATAGACGCCGCCATGCTCGTCGAGCCGCTGGCGTCTAGTGTTGAGAAGCACTCGACACTCCCGCCCCCTGGAAGATAGCTTATCATCCTCGAAATATCCACGCACGAGACTATCCTCCCCTCCTCAGCCTCCACCATAAACGTATCAGCCCGGGATACTACCAGCTCCCTCCCATCACCCTCAACGTGATCGTATACTCCCTCCAGTATACCTTTGAGGAGCGTTGTCTTGCCGTGGAACGCGCCTCCTACAATAATATTTACACCCTCCGGCAACAGCATACCTCTAAAGCATCCATAGTCCCCGCATATCCTTCCCTCCAACCCTCCGGGAGGCTTGAATGGAACCGCTTGGGGCAACGGTTTCTCTGAGAAGCTTGATTCGCGTGGTATAACCGATCCCTCTCCTATGAATGAGAGGTAACCGTTCTCGGCCAGCCAGCCGCGGATATACTCCTGTATAGCATATATCCTTACATGCCTCTCCACGAGCTCTTCTCTCCTCATGGAATCAGTATACCTGTCTAG
>CAYVIZ010000082.1:0-2030 GCA_964451715.1 uncultured Desulfurococcales archaeon
CAGCGCTTCAACCAGTCCCATACCGGGGAGCCCTGGGTATACTAGACATGTACAGTTATACAAGATAGAGCCGGGCTTTTATATGATGGACACGCCTGGAGTCATACCCGTTGAGGGTGGATGGCCGGAATCAATTATACGTGGTAAAAGCCCTGAAGAACTCGAAGACCCCGTGCCTCCTGCTATGGCTCTGATAGATAGGATACTATCATATAACCCTGACGCGTTTCTAGACGCTTACAACATAAAGACTAGGAGGCCCCTCGAAATCCTAGAGCAACTAGCAGTTAAACGGGGATGGCGTTACAAGCTTACCGGGGAACCCCTCATAGAGGAGGCTGCCCGGACAGTTATCCGGGATTATCATAGGGCGAAAATAGTATTCTATGTGCCTCCTAGACCTATAGAAAAGAGGGTAGAGAGGAGCTAGAGTGGTGATAGGCTTTGAATACGCCAGTATATTCAGTATATCAAGACCCCCTACTCATCTCTATACTCATGTTGTTCATAGTATTAGACCCCATAGGAAATAGTCCATACTTCTTCCTTCTAACCCGCGACTATCCTGAGGAGAAAAGGAGGCAGATAATAACTAAGAGTGTCTTGATAGCTTTATTTGTAATGCTGTTCTTCTCTATTCTAGGCGACATCCTGTTCACTATACTCGGAGTCACCGTGGACGATTTCAGAATAGCGGCAGGTATAATATTGTTGATATACTTCATAGCAACACTGCTAGAGATAGATATAGGGCCAAAGCCTCCCCTAGAGAACCTTGCAGTCGTGCCTCTCGCAATGCCGCTGCTAGCAGGCCCTGCGGCCATATCGACTGTTATATACATAAAATACACGTGGGGACTGTCCTATGCTATTGTAAGCACGCTAATCAACCTAGTCGTAGCATATCCCATACTACTGGCAGGAGAGATGCTGCTTAGATATATGGGTAAAAACGGGAGCCTAGTATTCGAGAAGCTTATGGCTATGATCATGGCGAGCTTCGCTATAGCAATGATAAGAGAAGGATTGCATCTCACCCATTAAAGCCGGACTAGAGGGATAACGATATTTATACATGGAAAACACTTATCTAATAGAGTGTTTTATAGGTGAATAAAGGAATGACTAAGCCGATATACTATGAGGATATAGGAGGCTTCACTTTCCAGGAATACACGGACTTCAAACCCGGGACACCTAGTTACCTTATACTAGGCTTCCCCGACGCCGGGCTGGTAGGCTCTATAACAGTTTCGTACATGGTTAAATCGCTTAACATGGAGGAGGTTGTAGGAATAGATAGCAGGAGGTACTTTCCGCCCGCAACAATAGTAGTCCAAGGCAATCCTAGGCCCCCTGTGAGGGTGTTCCGCAGAGAAAACGTTTACACGCTGGTCTCAGATATACCGCTACCCCCTCAAGCATTCTACAGTCTCGCAGAAGTATTAACATACTGGGTGAGACTGAGGGGATTCACATATCTATTAAGCGTCACGGGCATAGCTGTACCACACAGGCTTCAGATAGATAAGCCGAAACTCTACTGGCTCGCCTCAGATGAGAACGGGGAAAAGCTGGTAGAAACACTTGAAGCGGAGAGGTTTACAAATGGAATAATAGCCGGGCCTTACAGTTTGATCTTGAAGGAAAGCATAGCACGGAGAGTATCAAACATCATACTCCTCGCCGAGTCCTTCCTTGACTTCCCCGATCCCGAGGCGGCTGCGACGGTTATAGAGGGATTAAACAGAATGCTGGGACTCAATATGAGTGTCGAGGACTTGCTTAAAGAAGCTGAGATGATAAAGCTGAAGATGAAGGAGCTTATGAAGACCACTAGGAACACGATGATGCAGATGGGTAAAGGGTTAGAGTATCAGAGCCCCGTCATATATAGCTGACCCCCCTTGGGAGAAGGTGGGAACAATGTCCAGCTACTGGGACTGGTTCGAGGAGCTCAGAAGGTATATGAGGGAACGGATTAAGAGGATAGAGGATCTCTTCAATGAAATGGATGCAGGATTTAGTAT
>CAYVIZ010000083.1:0-1819 GCA_964451715.1 uncultured Desulfurococcales archaeon
TTTCATGGAGAGCACGCTGAAGGGTGTGGAGAAAGCGGCACAGCCGCCATACATACTAGTATATAGGAATGGTTGTATTGTATATTCGACGCACCCTCAACATTGGTCGCAAACATTACTGCGAGAACCGCGGGCGCAATAATATCGCTCTTTGCCCTCATACTGCTCGGCCTAATAATGCTGGTGATAGGCGTGCTAATGGGGTCTATCTTCGTGTACACCACTGCGAGAACCCTGAAGAATCACGCGGAGATGGAAAATAGGGTAAGGAGGCTCCTCGGCCTAGACCCAGTCCCAGCCAACGCCCCAGGGGTAGGCGGCCTAATAGCATCAATAATCACGGGTGGACTCTACCTACCACTATACGCTAGAAGCCTTACAAGCTCAATAAACTTGCACATCACATCACACTAGAGCTTTTTTCAACCACTAATTATAATTATTCTCGCCCTGTATATTCCGTCTGTTATGGTCACGTGTTTCTTGCCCTTGTAGACTCTTAGCTTCCTCTTCCGGGCCTCCTCGACTACCCTCTCCACATCCTGGCACACCAGCTGTAGGTATGGCGAGTGGTAGTCTATCCTGAGGAGGTCCCCGGCCTCCACGGCCTCCCTAGTGCGGCCCACCGGCTCGCACAGCTCCAGGAGGAAGCCCATGTAGTCCGGCATGGCCAGGCCCCTGGCCAGCACAATCATCCTAGGTGGGCTTCTAGAGCGCACATGTCTCACCCCCCTATGCCCAGCCTCCGTAGTACCTTCCTTAGCTCCCTCTCTAACCCCGCCTGCTGTACCCTCCTCTAGAGGTACTCCTTGTCTAGCCTGTGCCATTCCTGGTGGAGTATCCTCTTAAGGTCTTCATAGTCTTTCCTCTCGCCGGACATGAGCTTCAAGACCGCTATGTCCTCCAGGCTTGGGAGGAGAATGTTCTCTCCGAGCACCCTACTCCTCCTCACGAACTCTTCGTCCAGCGTTAGCGGGGCATAGTTTATGACCACGTGTATATCGTCCTCGACCAGGAGACCCCACTTCCTCCACTGCACCTTGAACCCCCCTGGAACGCAGCTCTCTGGTCAGCATATCTCGTAGCTCGGGCGTGAACGGCTTATCAATGGCCACGTCCCAGTCCCGGGTCTCCCTGCCTAGGTGCACCTCGTGAACCATGATGCCCCGGGCACCTATAATGTAAGACTCTCAGGCCAAGCCCCGAGAGAATCCTGAAGGGGAGGAGCAGGGTTGAATGAAGGCTGGAGGTCTCCCTACCCATGTCTTCATAAAAATCCTGTGACAATCACCATCACCACTTAACCAATAGTTCTACTGTTAGGTTTAGCTCTTATCTCTACTCTATTCTCAGCGTCGCGTCCTCGTGTAGTAGTTGTCCCTGCGGCGATTGGCATATAGCTAAAAACGGCAACTAGTTAGTGGCCTACAATCTACGTGGCGGAGGTAGGGAGGGTGGAAGTCGTCACGGGTATATGGTTATCTTGGGCGGCTTATTGTTGTGGCCCGTTAGCTGTCTCCGTAGTTCTGGCAGGCTCTTCTTGGGTACGAGGTATGTCCAGGGCGCTAGCTTCTCCCCGCCGAGCTTCTTCACTAGGCCTCCCACGTGGTATGTCCTGCCCTTGACTGTGACCCTCTTCCCCTCCAGTAGGGCTCGTAGCCTCCCCCTAACACGCTTATCTCTCGGGGGCTCAACCCTTGACCACGACCGGCCTCTCTAGGTCTAGTATTGTCTGTGCGTAAGCTATCCCCTTGTAGAGCACCGCCTCCCAGGCATAGTGGCTACCGTCCTCGATGGCGGGTGGAACCTTCAATGAAAC